>CAZAUL010000070.1:0-1512 GCA_964488545.1 uncultured Gammaproteobacteria bacterium | reverse complement strand
TTCCAAAAAGTCTAAGTGATAATGAAATAATTTTTGCGAATTCAGAAATAATATCGAGCAAACCCACGAATGCGTTGATAATAGCCAATAACCCCTGCTTAATACTCGTCCGAAATGCCTTTATTACTTGCTTTATTTGTATGTACTTAAAAAAATGATCTAAAAGTCCACCACTTTTAATGCTGTATATTTGCCCTAGGAATATCATAGAAAATGAAAGCGCTACTGTGGTATTAAAATCATTTGTATGTGTGCGGAATAGGGGAATTCCATTATAGGTAAATCCAGAAACTATGGGGACAAACATAGTAATCAGGTTTGAAACAAGCAAGAACAAAGTTAAAGTTGTAACCACAGGCACAATTTTTTTGGATTTTTTATCATCTCCAACAATTTGATTAAGTAGGCCAGATATTATAGTAAGCACCATTTCAACCGCAATTTGAAACCGCCCAGGTCTTCGTAATCGAAAACGTCTTGCGGCAAGCATTAATGCAATAAAAAACACCCAATCAAGGAGAGCGGTTGTTTCGGTATTTCGTATGGGAAACTGTCCAATATAACCTAGTATTTCAGATTGAATAGAAAGTGGGTTTCCGGGTACTCGAAGTAAATCAATCATATAAGTTTTTTATACTTCAAAAATACAAACATAAGTGTCCACGACGCTACAAAAAAAATACCAAGCACAACAAGGCGTGATGTTACCACTGATCCAAATGTGGAGATGAATAAGTTGCTAATCTACACAGCAAGTAGTGCCGTTATAAAAAAATAGCCAAGAATGGCTATGACGTAATGGAGATAGGGTTTTCCTTTCTTCTTCTTCCGTCGGTGCATATTAAATACGTATGAATAGTCTACAAAATTGAGACAATATATTCAATACCTATTAGGTGCGAGTTTATGCCAAAGTTTAGATATTGGCCATGTTACCATTCCAGCCAAGAGATAAAAATAGAGGTCCTCAACAGGAATCATAAGGGGTGCAAAACCCGACAAAGTATCGGTAAACCATGTTGTACTAATCCATCCTGGAGAAATATATTCACATATAAGGTATACGGGAATTGACATGACAACCATATATATACCATTGATAAGTATTGGTCGATTAAACTGCGGATATGTCTGCATTATCCATGCAATGGCGCTCATAAGAGCCAGCGAAGACGCAAAAAAAGTTGTCATTCCTCCTAACTCATAAAAAAATGCAGTTAATGCAAAAATCATAATAACCACATATATTCCATGGTGACTGTTTATGCTTGGCAGTTTAACGGTTCTTGTTTTGTGAACTGCCTCATATAACACTGCTCCTACACCGCCATTAGCCCAGCCAAGAATAAAATCCTCTACTCCCACTCGTGTTCCGGTAACTGTTTGCGGATGCCACCAGTCAATAGTCCACCACCAATATCCTGTTATAACAGATACAACTCCACCCAATATGCTAACTGTTATCATTTCGTAACGTAAGTCCTTGCGTGTTGCATATATAATGATCCACGG
>CAZAUL010000069.1:0-1560 GCA_964488545.1 uncultured Gammaproteobacteria bacterium | reverse complement strand
ACGAAAGGCACTAGACACATATTTGAGAATGTATAACGGATCATTACAAGAAACACTACAAAGTTATTTTGGGAAAAATATTGTGGGACAAGAATGGGAGATGCTCGTTAAAAAAATGTATCTTCTCGAAGATTTGAAAACACGAATTGCAATAGGCTCTACATTTTTAGGGAGAGACTTATCGTCGGAATTTGCGGAATTTTTTAAAGAAGGTAGTGGCGCTCATCCTTTTTCATACCTCTTTAAAATGATGAAACCCGAAATTTTCTTTTTTGATGGTAATGATATTCGAGCTGTAAAATCACCTACAACTGAAGCAACAAATATTCCAATTCAACAAAGACCCGTTGTTGTAATTCCCCCAAACGGTATCGGCGATGCAACAACATTTCTCGAAAAACATACAGAAGGATCAAATTCTATACCCGTAAGATTTAGCGAGCTTGATAAGTATGGAATTTCTTCAAAAAAAATTAAAGAAGAGCTTGCGGCAGTTGGGTTATATCCGTTTATAAAACAAGTACACATATTTAAATGGGGAGAACATTATTATCCGCATCACTTTGATATTCATTTAGACGGAATTGATGCGAACGGTGTACAGCGTGCCGTTACGTTTTCAACTACGTACGAAATAGATCGTATGACTGACCCAGAACATACATGGGATGCTCACTTGCATTTACGTCCAATTCATTTTTATGTCGAAGGTGAAGAAATTAAAATACCTGACCACATGAGAGAGTTGTATGATGCAATAGGCTACTATGCATTATTTAAAAAGCCCAAAGATACTAAAGTTGAACCACTCCTTCGCATTGACAGCGTGTGCACTACTTCAATGTTTGCTGGCACGGGACATTTCGCGGCAGGAGAGCACCATGGTATTGGATGTGATTGTGCTAATCAACGCACAAACGCACTTGAGATGATTTATCAAAATTCTGGAGGTGGTTTGTCACTTTTAACCCCACATGCAGGACGTGGCAGTGGTACAGATGCACATTTTGGTCAACTAAATATTCAGGACTATGCCCGTCGAAATGGTCTACCCATACCACCTACATACTTTACCTATGCAGGTCAGAATCATGCACCTGATGCTCGTGGAAATTTTTATTGGGTAGATGCACTAATCGTAAAAAGCTTCACTTCGCTACTAGGCAATGATGGAGTTATACAATTGCTAACAAACAACACAATGAAGGGTGGCGCACTTGAAGTTTTTGCTATACCATATCGACAAGTTCCCATTCACGTTACTGACAAACAACAGCAGTACTACCGTGTAAGTCCAAACTTCAAGCAAAAAGCCGACGACGGCCAGCATACACCCCCACAAGATTAGAATTCACATCCAATAGACAACGAATAGGCAAAAATATACAAATCTTACAAATCACTCAAATCCACTATTGAAACTCAAATAACAAAATTCAAAACAATTTTAGTTTTGTAATTTGAAATTGATTGGTCATTTGTGATTTGTCATTTGTCATTTCCCATTAAGTTCCTTCTTTCCAGCTCGCCAGATATTCTTTTTGTTCTGCAGTAAGCCGG
>CAZAUL010000068.1:0-1786 GCA_964488545.1 uncultured Gammaproteobacteria bacterium | reverse complement strand
AATGGGAAGCGACCTTTTATGGGCGCTGCAAAATGCGCCAAAAGGCCGGGGAGATTCAAAAAATTCTGGTAAAAGTGCCCTTTTGGTTAGAAGGGGGAGTTAAATACATCATGGATTTTGTTTTGATTTATCCCGACGGAATTATCAAATTTATTGACACCAAAGGCGCCAGAACTCCTTTATACCTCACCAAGAAAAAGATGGTAGAGGCCAGGTTTGGCCTCACCATTATTGAGTTATACGAAGACGGGCGAATAATGCCCCAAGGGGAAACGCTATGAGAGACAAAACTAAATACTATCCCAATACCTACCAAACCCCTAACGTGCTGATTGATGAGCACTTGAAAGACTTAGACCCTATTGAGTTTACCTTGTTGAGTATTATTATTCGTAAGACAATGGGGTGGGGTAAGGAGTGCGATTTCATAAGCCTATCCCAAATCATGCAGTATGCGCAGAAAATAAGCCGACCGAGTATCATCCGCAAAATGGCATCATTGGAAAATGTGCATAAATTAATAATAACCATTAGGAGTAAAGGGCGCACTAATGAGTATAGATTAAGCGATATATTCTTTAACAAAGTAGTATCGCAGGGACACCAGTCAAAAACGGAAGTAGTATCACAGGGATACCAGACCGGTATCACAGAGATACCAGTTGAGCCGGAAAGTAGTATCACTGTGATACATACAAAACCTAATAGTATTAAACCTACTAACAAAACCCAAAAGGAACGCAGCCCCAAAAACGGGCTACGCGATGTGCAATTGTATTTTATTCAAGAAGGGATTGAAGAACCCCTTGCTAATGCGTTAAAGTTCTTCAGCCACTACGAGGCTAACGGTTGGGTTCAGGGTAGGGGAAAACCTCTCAGGAACTGGCGTGCCGCTCCCTGGGCCAGTTGGAATTTTTTGCGGACGTATAACAAACTCCGTGTTAGATTAATAGATCAAGATGGAATAACAGACATAAACGAATATTCACGAGAGGATATTTTACGAGGCTTAAATTCTGGTAAATTAAGAATTGAGAATGATTTATTTTTTATTTGTTCATATGAGCGAGAAATAAAAACATCTATTCCTTTAATAGAGAATAATGAAAATATTAAAAACAATATTAAGGCTTCATTGCAAATACAATGAAAAAAATAAGATTACATGGGAAATATGCCATAGGTAAATATAAGTATGCCTTGGTAGATAATGAGGATTATGATTTTATTAACCAATGGAAATGGTATCCCAAAAAAAGTAATACAAAAATATATGCTATAAGAAATATAAAATATAGGAATAAAAATATAACAATTAGAATGCACCGATTAATACTTGGGATAGAAATACAAAACCAAAAAAATAATAATGATGTGGATCATATAAACAGAAATTCACTTGATAACAGAAAATTCAATTTGAGAGTAGTAAATAGAAGTGAAAATATTAAAAATCAAAAGTTATATATTATACAATTCAATTGTATGGTATGTGGTAAACAAATAGAAGATATTGTACTTGAATCTACATTACATATAAAAAGAAAATATTGTTCCAAATGTTCTACAAAACAAAATTGGAGTACTGTTCATTTTAAAGAATGTAAATATTGCAATAAAATATTTACGACATCAGATAATAGACAGGTATTTTGTACTGATATTTGTAGATATAAATTCCGAAATAATAAAAACAAATGTATTGTTTTGGGTCCTTAGTAAAAAAAATCCATGCGGATAAAATTGAGCGCAAAATAGTTATAGGCTCAAAACTAAAAAAACCATT
>CAZAUL010000067.1:0-2027 GCA_964488545.1 uncultured Gammaproteobacteria bacterium | reverse complement strand
ACAACAGCAAATCCATCCATTATGGGCATACGAATATCAATTAGTCCAATATCATACCCGCCTTTTCTCAAATAAAAGAGAGCTTTTTCACCATTTTCGGCAGTGTCGACTTGAAATCCTGCAGCTTTAAATACATGGGAGTATAATGCACGCATTTCGTCCTCATCTTCCGCAATGAGAATTCTCATATCATAAACAGTAATACGTTGCACAGGAAAAATCAACCTGAAATTAGGTATACTAGTCTCCATGATTGTAGCTGTAGGATCAAAAAACCCCACAAAATCCGAACCAGTGCGTGAAATATTTGCAAAACACTTTTCCCCTCTTACGGTGCGATCCGTCGAAGTGAACTCAGGTGTTGCCGACCAACCAATGTCAATTGATGAAATGTATATCGGAGCACTCAATCGTGCAAAACAGGCTTTAAAACAAGTTAATGGTGCAAGTTACGGTGTGGGTATTGAAGGCGGACTCCATAAACACGTATTTGGATGGTTTGAACATTCAATTGTGGTTATTGTGAACAAAAAAGGTGAAATTGGTGTTGGTGCCTCGGGTGGCCTCGTGCTCCCTGAGATTATGATGAACGATATTCATAAAGGTAAAAATCTTGAAGAAGTGGTTGACTACCATTTTAAGACCAATAAAATTGGTGAGGGCATGGGCATGTTTGGCATTATGACCAAGGGTGTAGTAACTCGATCTGAAGGAGTTAAACATGGCGTTGCATTTGCCCTTGCTCGGTTTCTACACAATACTCTCTACGCGTAACTTTGTATAATAGTGTTCATGCAGATTGATAGTAAAATCTCAAACGTCATGCAAAAACAGCCCCCCAATGTACTTCGGGAGATGTTAAAACAGGCCTCTATGCCCCATATAATATCGCTTGCTGGCGGACTCCCCGCACCTGAGTCGTTTCCAACAAAAATAATCCAATCGTTAATTACAAAAATAATACAAAGTAAAGGATCTCAAGCTCTTCAGTACGGATCAACTGAGGGAAGTAAGGATCTTATTGAGGCGCTGTACGTCTACAAGAAAACTGATTTGGGAAAACTCACAAAGGATACCTCTATCCAAATTACCACAGGTTCACAACAAGCGCTTGATCTTATTGGACGTGCCTTTATAAACCCAGGTGATTATATTGCAGTTGAATCACCCACCTACCTTGGAGCGCTTCAAGCATTTGGGGCATACTCTCCAAAATATATTGCACTTGATACCGATGAGGAAGGACCAACAGTCAACAGCGTACAACTCGCACTCAAAAAGCGCATCAAATTTATCTATGTAGTGTCAGACTTTGCCAACCCCACCGGAAAAACAATATCACTAAAACGAAGAAAAGAAATCGCTACACTTATACAGACATATGACGGGATACTTATTGAAGACAGTCCATACAGAGAGCTTCGTTTTGATGGTAAATCAGTTGACTCTATTTTTTCGCATGCCCCCCGTCACACACTGCATCTTGGTTCCTTTTCCAAAATACTCGCACCAGGACTAAGGATTGGATATGTTGTGGGAAGCTCCGAACTTATCCGATTTCTCACCATTGCCAAACAAGGAGCAGATCTTTTTACATCAGGACTTGATCAAGCAATAGCAGCTGAATATATACATAGTGGTGCTATCCATAAACACATACCTTTTATTACTGCCCTATATAAGCCAAAACGTAATGCAATGCTCTCCGCACTAAGCAATTATTTTCCCAAAGATGCAACATGGACAAATCCTGAGGGAGGTATGTTTGTGTGGGCTACAGTAAAACCCACCATTGATACAGCTCAACTTTTACAAAAAACGTTTAAAAAAAATGTTGCGTTCGTACCGGGTAAACCATTCTTTCCCAACTGCATTGGAAAAACAGTTGGAATAAATACCATGCGCTTAAACTTTACCAATTCATCAATAGAAAACATTCAAAAAGCAATTAAAGTAATTGGTGAAGAGTTGCAAAAAATGTAACTATGTGGATTATTTTTGCTACGTTAACGCCCTTTCTTTACACA
>CAZAUL010000066.1:0-2056 GCA_964488545.1 uncultured Gammaproteobacteria bacterium | reverse complement strand
GACCTTTCACCGATTGATGCTATACGGAACGAGTAATTATTTTTTGACTCTTTACTCTAGACTCTTGATTCTATATGTTGAGAATTATTGTGGATGTATTTAGAGTTTAGGGTTTAGAATTTAGAATTTTTGTTACAAACTCCGTAAATCTTTTTTTGAAGTTTTCCTCTGAATATTGTTCAGACTCAGTACGGGCTTTTCGACACATGGTTTCATATTCCGAAGTCGATAATGCATTTAATCGATTTATCGATTGAGCTATTTTTACATCAGTTAGTTCATCATATAAATATCCATTTTCACTGTCCTTTACTGTTTCTTTCAATCCGCCTGACGCATATGCAATAACCGGCACACCGTGACTCATTGCTTCAACTGGAGCAATGCCAAACTCTTCGTCAACTGACGCGAATAAGAATGCGCGTGCACCAGCTAGCTCTTTTCTCAGCTCTTCATCTTTGAGATTGCCACAAAAAGTGATTGTAGGTCCCGCGATTGATTTGAGATATGTCTCATCCCGACCAATTCCCACAATATGCAGAGGGAACTTTTGTGCATTTGCTACTTTGATTAGTACATCGATATGTTTGGCACGAGCAAGACGTGAAACGGTCACATAATAGTTTCGTAATCCCACCTGTGAAAGATTGGGTTTTGGCGCAAGTGCAACGGGTGGATATATGACTACAGAATCTCGACGATAAAACTTTTCGATACGCCTTTTTGTTTCAATTGAGTTTGCAATCAGATAGTTCGGCCTTTGGGAAGCTTTAAAATCCCACATGCGTAAAAAATGATTTACAATCAGTCCGTACACCTTGATAATAGGATTTTTCTGCCACTCTATTGCCGTTTCATATCCATACAAATAGCGAGGGGGGTGATGGATATAGCTTATATGTGTTGCATTTTTATTCGTAATGACTCCCTTACACATCCATGATCCAGTTGAGGAAATGATCAGGTCGTATTCTTTTAAATTAAGTTTCTCCCAGATGAGCGGGGTAAGAAATCGGAACGGCGAATAAAACCGATTGATTATGGGGATTTTTCCAAACCAAGTAAGTCGTACATCCCAGTCTGTCACATATTTGCTGTGCTCGCCAAGCCCCTTGCGACTGAAGGTGGTTGTAAATACTGGAGCCGTTGGAAAAAGCGATTTTATGCTGACGAGCACTCGCTCTGCGCCTCCAAACTCTGCTAGCTGATCGTGAACAATGGCAATGCGCATATACTTTAGATTATAATTGACACATGAATTTAATGCATGCTGTAGTGCTTGGTGTAGTAGAGGGATTAACTGAATTTCTCCCCATTTCGTCAACAGCGCATATGATCCTTGCGGCGCAAATTTTGGGACTTTCTCAAACAGAATTTGTTAAATTTTTTGTTGTATTTATTCAAATTGGCGCAATAGCGGCAGTGCTGTTTCTTTACTTTAAGCGGTTCTTTGACAAGGAGATCATGGTTCGACTTGCGTTATCGTTTATTCCAACTGCACTAGTAGGATTTGTTCTATATAAAATTATAAAAACAATTTTTTTCGAGTCTAACATTCTTATTGCACTCAGCCTCATCAGTATTGGAATAGTATTTATCCTTCTGGAAAGAAAAAACGGTAAAGGAACAAAAACACTTGCTCATATCTCATATCGAGCGGCAGTTATAATTGGACTCGCTCAGTCACTCTCGGTAATACCAGGCGTTTCACGAGCTGGAATTGTAATGATTGCCATGATGTGTATGGGATTTAAACGAGATGAGAGTGCGCAATACTCATTTATGCTTGCACTCCCAACACTGGCGGCCGCGGCATTGTATGATCTGCTCAAAACCAATCCAACCAATCTCGGATCTTATGAACTGCAACTCCTTGCGGTTGGCATGTTCACCGCATTTGGGGTGGCGTACCTTAGTATGAAATGGTTTGTGGGATATCTTCAAAAACAGAAACTTACTTCGTTTGGGTTCTATCGTATTGGAGTTGGTATAATGACGCTACTGTTCCCGTAGTTCAACGGATAGAATAGGAGTTTCCGGAACTTCTGATGGGTGT
>CAZAUL010000065.1:0-2057 GCA_964488545.1 uncultured Gammaproteobacteria bacterium | reverse complement strand
ATATTCCGAAAGTCAGAGTTTGTATTGCCTATTGTGCAAAACGCAATTAAGCGTGATGACGTAAGAGTAATTTGGATGCAGGAAGGAGTGCAAAACGAAAAAGCATCACAACTTGCTAAAGCTCATGGACTACGTGTGATTTCTAACATGTGTATGATGAAAACACACAAGTCTCAGGAATAAAAGAAAAATAAAAGCAGTGCTAGTACACTACCGATTAAAGTTAGTCGGATATGTTTCCATTTGTTAATAACTATTTTATCTGAGTGAATATAATATAGCGCCGCTTCAATACATGCAAACACAACAAGACCGCCCAATCCTACAATACCAAATACGCTCCACTCTCCCCTATATCCCAAAGTAGCAATAATACTGTGCAATAACGCTAGGGGAACCGCAACCCAAACCAGACTTTGAATTATTCCCCATGTTTGCTTTAATGTGCGAAGCGACCAAGAGCTAGATGTTAATAGTAATACATAAAAAATAATAAGCGCGATTGTCCCTGGTAAAATGGCTTTCATTAACAAATAACTTGGTTCAAAATTCCCATACTGCATTGTGGCGGTCATGGCGTGCAAAGCAAACAGTATGCCCGATACTATTCCCAAGTCCCGTCTCCAAACAACAAGTTTTTTTAATAATGGAATCGCTATAAAGTCCTGAGGTAGCCACATGATAAGATTTTTTGGAAGGAGAACGAGCACCAAAAACACGACTCCAAGTTGAGCGCTTTTAATTATGGCTTCTCCTGGACTTTGCTGGAAGGTATAAAAATGCAGTAACGCTACCAAAACCGTCAATACAAACCATAGCCAGTTTTTTTTCACCATATAGTTCCAATTGTACCCTATGCTAATAAATGAGCAACATCTTGAAGAGAGGGATTTGCATTATTCTCCACCAGGAAGGCAGCAACCCCATTTGCAAATCGTGCACAATCATAAATATGTTTTCCTCGAGTATATGCAAAAATAAACCCAGCATTAAATGCATCGCCTGCTCCCACAGAACTTACAGCTTTTGTTGTAAAACCTGAAATCGAGTAAGTCTCTCGTTTTGTTTTAACCACGCATCCATTTTTACCCCGTTTTACCACTACTATTTCTGGACCAAATTCTAATGCGGCCGAAAGTGCGGTATTAATATCATGTTCGCCCGTGATTGATAATAGTTCTGACTCATTTGGGAAATAACAGTGTGCGTACTGCAAGGCAGTAATAAGGGAGTTTTTGTGTTCTCTACTTAAATCAACAGGAATTCTTCCATGATCAATAAAAATTGAAATATCCTTTTCTTTTAATTCGGCTAATATCAAGGGATACGCTTCAATAAGTTTAGGTTGTTTTAAAAACCCACCTAAATATAGATGAGTTACGCCTTTTTTTGCTATTAGTTCTATTGATATATCTTGTGCACAAAGCGACTGATTAGCGTTTCCAGCCACAAGTTGTATGTTATCTCCATTTTCAAGAATTACTCCGGTGTCAATACTTGTCTGAATGTTAGGATCAAACACTGTCTGAATTAATTGTGTATCAATACCTTCCTGCTCGAGTAGTTGGATGAGCTTAACACCCATTTCGTCATTTCCCACTTTTCCAAGAAGGCTTACGTGCTCACCCAACCTGCGCAGTTGTACGGCAAAATTTGGCGCAGATCCACCAAGTCTCATCTTCCATGTAGGTGCCCTGTACTCTCGCCCAACCTGCAATACTACTGACGAATTAATCAATCCAATATACTGGGTTTCCACATACACATTGCCCACTGCAAGAATAGTACGTTTGGTTAACGAAGACATTATTTTGGTTGATTTCTCTCTTGTAAAATTTTTTGCACCTCTGCAACGAGCTGGTCAGGTGTGTAGTTAACTTTCAGGAGGTAACCGCGTACATCAAGTGAAATACCGCGCGCGATTGCCTCTTCGCCCTCGTTATTTGTAAGAAATAAAAGTGGACCATTGGGAGTTATAGGTGGCGTTTTTTTAAGGGACTCCACAACAGCAAATCCATCCATTATGGGCATACGAATATCAATTAGTCCAATATCAT
>CAZAUL010000064.1:0-2088 GCA_964488545.1 uncultured Gammaproteobacteria bacterium | reverse complement strand
GGGAGTTTGTAAAATGTCATTACGGTTTCAGTAAGTAAATATCCAATTCCCACAATTGAGAGAGTCATACCTTGCTGTATGGTAAAGGTAGTTGTAAAATCGTTATCAGTTGCCTCTTTTTTTTGTATAAGCGAGGCAGCGAGTCCAATGTCTGAAAAGTAGTTTAAGACAGAGATTACAGAGAGTACTGTTATATACATTCCAAAGATTTCAGGAGAAAGAAGAATGGTAACCACTAAATTTGCCACTAAACCAAGCAAAGCAGTGTAACCACTTTGAAAAAAGAGGCTTATGACGCTAACAATGCTATTTTTTTTCAGTTGCTGATACTTTTGAGCTTCTTCCATATACGTGTATTAATACTAATCAATAAAAGTCCAAGTAACGATATAAGTGTGACAGTATTACCTACCTGTTGAACTGGGGTTTGTCTGAACTCTATAGTGAGAATATCACCTTTGCGTAGCTTGATAATTGGTCTACCCAGCTCATCAAATTTGCTTGGTATGAGTTTAGTTGCATTGAGAGTTAGTCTCCAATAAGGAAAGTAATGAATGTTTACGGTTACAACATCATTTTTTGTGGTAGTAATTGTTTTTGTATATGTGTCGTATTTAATATCTGCTTCTGAATCAGAAATTAAAAATGGTTTATATTCTGAGGTATCAACTGCGTGCAGAAATTGATATCGATATCCCATCCATTTATCATAATCTGCTGTTCGTGGCAGATATTCGGGAATAGCATATGCAATTTTGCTATAAATATAGGAATCAGAAACATATCTGTGGTAGTACTCATCAAACGTCATTCTCCACGGATGCCTAAAATATGGTCGGGCGGTAAAAAGTAAAAGCGCCACTGTGAGAAGTGATAGAATAGCGACTAAATTTCGATTTATTTTTATTGAGGCATAGTAAAAGGCAAAACCTGTAAAAACTGAAATAGTGAATAGAAAGAATGTGTTAAAGCGCCATGGGAATTGAAATGGAGCGAGCACAAACTGAAATAGATCCCAAATGGGACGAGAATATTCAAGCATCAAAAAAAGAGCACCGATTCCAAAAACTGCAATAAATCCAAGTTTATATGTGATTTGACTCTTTTTTTTAGTGAAAACAGTGATTAACAAGAATATAAAAAGTCCCACACTTCCCAGTATGAGATGTAATTTCCCAAGCTTAAATGACATGCCATCATTACAGCCTGCCCCAGATCCACCAAGTTCCCAAGTAGGTGAGCTCCAAATTTGTTGTATGCAGACAAAGTGGTCTTGATAGGGTGTTCGCTCTGCCTGCGCTTTTGCATAGGTAAGTGAAGTCTCAGTAATAAGCGGTAAAAAGAAATATGCCGCTAACAATAGTGCAAAACCGAGTGAGAGTGAATTAATTTTTATTGTTTTTTTTGAAAGCAATATATAACAAATAAGAAGTGGAATTCCAACAAGCGATAACACATTATGAGAAGTAATGAGCCATGAGATAGTAAGAGTGGTAAGTATAAAAACAAATGGAGATTTTTTCTGTCCATTTACTTCCAATAAAAATAAGACGAGTGGAAGTAGTGCAATAAACCAAACTTCACCAATATTTCCACGAGCAAATATTTCGGTCGCAATCCACGTAGAGCTTACATACACTGTAGATGCTACAAGTGCGGGTATAAAAGAAAAAATACGTGAAATATAGAGGAACATTCCTATAAAGGCAGTAATGAGAGCTAAAAATAATGAGAGTTTAGCAGCCATCACTATTGGAACTCCGGTTATATGTAAGAGAGATCCTACCCAATAAGAGAATGGTGCATAAAAATTAAAAACAGGAAAACCCATTCCAAATGAAAAGTGGGGAGCCATGCGGGGAGGGATCTGAAGGTTTTGGAGAGCATATGAAAACTCTCTTATCCTTCCAACCTGTGTATCATCATGAAACGAAAAAAAACGAGGTTCAAATGGCTGAAGATGCCAGCCTAAAAAATATATTACCCCAACTAAAGCAAGGACAAAAACAAGTGTTTTTTTCACATATCAATTATACAACCTCAATTGAGCTAAACCTATCTATTTGTTACAATGCGCTCATATGAAGA
>CAZAUL010000063.1:0-2263 GCA_964488545.1 uncultured Gammaproteobacteria bacterium | reverse complement strand
AGCATTACAGTGAATGCTGTCATTGCGAAAAATAAACTCATTCCTCTGCACTTGTCAGTTGCTAAGTCTTTAGGGACCAATGCGATATCCGTCACATCCGACATAACTGTTGCCCACACATACATATGGGGTCGTGTCTTCATTTCAACACGAATACGTGCGCCTTTGAGCATCTGGTGAGTAGCTACCCGTTCGGGCATACGCGCTCATTATACCGTACGTTTTTTGCTGTCAAGGAGAATTCGTCCATCTACTACATGAAGTTTGCCATTATCTACCAATACTGGATTTAAATCGACTTCGTGAACGGCCGGTTCTGAATGCATCAGATATCCAATATGTGATAACAAATTGTATATCTCATCCTGAGAAACTGCCTCTGCTCCCCTAAATCCATAGAGTATTTTCTCTACATGAGTTCCATGGAGCTTACCATTCATTTCGGCTTTGCTAAATGGATAGATATAAGTAACAAATGACTTCATAAGTTCTGCCATTACCCCTCCTACCCCAATCATAACTACAACACCAAATGTTGGATCACGCTTTGCGCCAACTATGAGTTCATAGCCTTTCTTCATTTCTTGAATGTACACACCATGCACATCTGTGATGCCTTTCATGCGGTGAAACTCCTTTTGTGCTTCTTCACTCGTTGCTATATTTGTTACTACACCCTTCACGTCCGTTTTATGTGTGATTGTTTCTGAGGCTATTTTCATCGCTATCGGGAACTGAACTGTTTGAAGCACACCGCTCAGATCTGCTTCGTTTTCAACAAGCGTTAATGGCACTGTTTGTATGCCAACCTGTTGAAAAACAGCATTGGTTTCAAGGGGATTTAACAACAATTTTGATGGCAATACAATCTGCTTTGCAGTAGTATCTGCGGTATTCCCTGTACCCTTAAATGTTGTTTGCAAATACTCCTTGTACTTTATAATCTTTGCAATCGCCACCGGCACAAAATCATAGGTAAAAAAACTTGCTATTTTTTCCTTTTCAAATCGCTCGTGTGAATTCCCCACCGATTTTTCACCCATAAAGATGGGGTAGATAGGCTTATTATCAAACGCCTTTTGCGCCTCAATTATTGCCTGTGCAGTTTCCTCAACTTCGGTGTTTGCTTGTGGTGTAAGAAGTATTGCTACGGCACCTACTTCCTTTTGTGTTAAGGTTGTTGCAATTGCCTGTCTATAATGAAATGCACTGGCATCACCTAGTAAATCAATAGGATTATGAATAGTTACCTTGTCGCTTCCAATAGTTTGCTTAATCTCTTCTTTTAAGTCTTCAGGAATAGTGACAAGTGATAATTTATTCTTAATAAGTTCGTCCGTTAATAATACTCCTACTCCACCTGCGTTTGAGAGCACTAATATGTCTCTCGATGTAGGTGTACGCTCGAAGCTAAACATCTTAAGAATTGTCATAAACTCAAAGAATTGAGTTGCTCGAATGGCCCCACACTGTTCAAACACGGTTGAAAAAACTGCATCATCGCCTACCATGCTCCCGGTATGCGAACCTGCCGCTTTTGAACCTTCTGCGGTTGAACCTGACTTAAGAACTACAACTGGTTTTACCGCAGTTGTTTCGCGAAGCGCCGCTTTAAACTCTTCACCTCGTTTTACATCTTCCAAATACATTCCTATCACCTTGGTGTCTGGGTCATCTTTTAAAAATCGCAATACATCTACCTCATCAACCATCATCTTATTGCCAAGGCTTATAAAGTATGAAAATCCAAAATTAGCATGTCCAACTAAATAATCAACCATGAGGCTCCCCAATGCTCCAGATTGTGAAAGAAATCCAATATTTCCTTTTGGGGCAGAGTGTTTTAAGAATGTAAGATTTGCTCCATTGACTGTGTTCACATACCCAATACAGTTGGGACCAAGTATAGTCATGCCATATTGTTCAGCTTTGATGCGTAAATTTTGTTCCTTTACCGCTCCTTCTGTGTTTACCTCTTTAAATCCAGCAGCATAGAGCACTATGTTTTTAATTCCAACCTCATGAAGTTCATCAAGGAGGGTGATAGCAATGTCAGCAGGAACTGCAAGCACCGCAAGGTCTATAGGTTTGTCAATTTCCTTGACCGATTTATAGAGCTTTCGACCAAATAACTCTTCACGCTTTGGGTTTACTAAGTAAATGTCTCCTTGGAACCCTTGTGCAATAAGTTTTTCTGTTACTAGATATCCAACCTTCTTTGGATTCTCCGAAACACCAATAATTACGATTGAGTTAGGTTGAA
>CAZAUL010000062.1:0-2412 GCA_964488545.1 uncultured Gammaproteobacteria bacterium | reverse complement strand
GCAGCAGCCTTTTAAGCTGTTGGTTCTGGGTTCGAGTCCCAGTGGGCTCACACTCCGTATGCAAACCATACAAGTCTCACACTTATCAAAACACTTTCGTATTTATAAGAAAGCGCCCGGTCTTGTTGGATCATTTCGCTCTTTTTTTAAGCGAGACTATGAACTCTCAAAAGCAGTAGATGATATATCATTTACCATCGAACAAGGAGAACTTGTGGGTTTTATTGGGCCAAATGGTGCAGGCAAGACAACAACGCTCAAGTGTCTTTCTGGTCTTATATTTCCTTCGGGAGGAACTGTAAATGTACTCGGATATACTCCTTTTGAAAGAGATCACACATTTCTCAAACAAATAGCACTTGTCATGGGTCAAAAAAACCAGTTGTGGTGGGATTTACCGGCGCTTGACTCTTTTATGCTTTACAAAGAGATTTATGATATCGATGATCAAGAGTTTAAGAAAATTATTGCAGATCTATCCGATCTCATGGATCTTCATGACATACTTACCGTTCAAGTACGCAAACTGTCGCTTGGTCAACGAATGAAATGTGAACTTGCGGCACAGTTACTTCATAGGCCAAAAATCTTATTTCTTGATGAACCAACCATCGGACTCGACCTTGTTGTGCAACAACGCATGCGAGCATTTATCAAGGAATACAACAAAAAATACACGTCTACAATTCTTTTAACGAGCCACTATATGAACGACGTAAAGGAATTGTGCAAGCGTGTGATCATTATTAATCATGGCAGGTTATTATATGACGGTAAACTGAGTGATATTGTTAGTAAGCATACTCAACTCAAAAAAATAACTGTTATTTTTGAGCGCATCATTGATCGCGAGGAGTTGATTAAAATAGCTCCAATTGTATTGTATGCACAGGAACAGGTCGTATTTGAGGTAGATAAAGATAAAACCGCATCACTAACCAACCATCTTCTTTCGCAGTATCAAGTGCGAGATTTAACTATTGAGGAGCCCCAAATAGAGGAAATTATTGGAAAGGTTTTTTCGACTCAAAAAGTGTAGATCGCACAAAAATACATACTATGAAGTGGATTCGTATTATCGGACTCCAATTTGAAGAAATATTAGAGTATAAGCTCAAATCGTTTGTGTGGTTGCTATTGCCAGTAATGAACAATCTCACCTTAATTTTATTTTGGTCGGGGGCGGCGTTTCACAAAGGAGAGCAGACGTCGTTATCGTCGCTTACAACCTATTATTTTCTTATGACCATATGTGGACTTTTTTTAAGTTCGCATGTAGAGTATGAAGTTGCTGAACTTCATATTAAGCGGGGAGGACTCATAAACTATCTGCTAAAACCAGTATCGTATTATTGGATGACACTTTTTGAAGAGCTGCCTCATCGGGTATTGCAGGCAACATATGCGGTGATTATTGTAGGTTACATAGCTCTAATCACAAAAAGCAATTTGACCATCAATGTACAACTTTCCACAGTCCCTATCGTTGCTTGTATTTTTATCATGGGATACCTTTTGTCGTACACCATAAAATTAAGCCTTGCATTCGTTGCATTTTGGATAAAAGAGGTGGGAGGGCTTTCTGAATTATTTACGATCGTTTCAATTATATTTTCAGGTGGATTATTACCCATCCCACTGTATCCTGAACTATTGAAAAACATAGCACACGCACTCCCATTTGTATATGTTGGGTATTTTCCGGTTACCAGTATGCAGGGGTTATATACAGCTGAAGGACTTCTTCACATATTAGGAATGCAGGTAGTATGGTATGTGGGGATACTGGCTTTCAATAGAGGTATGTGGATTTTAGGATTGAGACAGTTTACTGCAGTTGGTCAATAATATGGAAAAATATATACGTGTGTATAAAGCGATAGTTAAGATGAACGTTGCACATATTATGGCATATAGGGTGAGTGCCATCAATGGGGCTATGGCTTCTACCGGCTGGGGGTTATTTCAGCTCGCATGGATTTTTATGTTAACTGACAGAATCCACCATGTATATGGGTGGAGCCGTGACGAGTTAGTACTTCTTGCAATGGGATATGTGTTGGTAATAGGTATTTTTCACTTTTTTTTCTCTCGCGGATTTGAGGATTTTTCGTATGTAGTCAACCGCGGCGAACTTGATTCGTATTTATTGAGGCCGATTGATACACAGTTTTTTGTATCTACGCTTCGCATTAGACTCACAAACATAGTGCGTATCTCATTAGGGTTAGGATCGATGATATGGTGGATTCACTATCGTCAACTCCCGGTTTCGGTGGAAGGAGTTTTTATGTTTTTGTTATTTATGCTTGTTGGAATTGTTGTCGTGTTTTCATTTTGGTTTTTCTTTTCTTCAACACTTATTTGGTATCCAAACCTTAACAATCTGTCAGATTTTTTGTATACGTTTAA
>CAZAUL010000061.1:0-2525 GCA_964488545.1 uncultured Gammaproteobacteria bacterium | reverse complement strand
GTGCCGGGAGAGGGAGTCGAACCCTCACGAGGTTGCCCTCACTAGTTTTTGAGACTAGCCTGTCTGCCATTTCAGCACCCCGGCAATTATAAGCTCTATTCACAGTCCAGTTTGCTTGTCTGCTCCCCCTTCGGGGACTAACTCGCCGTATTTCCTCTCCTTGTTTCGGAAACGGCGTGTTGAGCATTTCAGCACCCCGGCAATGTCTGCCATTATACCACCTACCAACTTCCTCCTCCACCTCCACCTCCTCCACCACCGCTAAAACCTCCACTAAACCCTGATGAATGGCCAGTTGTGGAGCGCGTTGGGGTTGCCGAAGTAGCAAAACTACCTACCGATCGGTGAAGTGAATTTGCGAATACACCCGCATTAAAGGCCGAATTATCATAAGTGGAATACCAGTCAGGCTTATGGAGTGCCAAATCCTTGAACCGGTTTGCCCAGATTTTTTCAACTCCAAAGGCTATTGCATAGGGTAACAGTTTTTCAAACATCAACTGGTTTGTAGCTTGAAATGCTAGTTGTCTATCCTGTGAACCTAAAAATGTCTTAAGCGCACGACCAATCGCAGCCTGTTGTGCTCCTATGCTGGTTTTACGTGGCATATGTTTACCAAATAAAAATGCCACAATTGCAAGAAATATGTTGCCGGTAAATAAGGCAACTCCTGCAAGGACATAGTACTTATTTCTTACTGTGTCTGGATTTTCGTTAAAAAAACCATCACTCACCATTTGTGAATATAGTTTTTGTTGTACCTCTGCAATCGCAACTGCAAGTTTTGTATCTTTTATTCGCACCCGTTCTTTTGTATCAAAAAGCGCATCATAGAGCCGTAACTCAAAACCAAGCAGTGCAGAATCAGCGTTTTTCTTCTTAATAAGAGTAAAGTCATTTTTTTTCGTCTCTTCAATGTGTAAGTACCCCCGCTGGGCAAGATGGACTATTTGAGCAAATACATCTTTATGGTCAACAGTTTCGTCAACCAATCCCCCCGTTTCTGCAGGGGTAAGACTACGCCTCTTAACTGTTTTTGGAGTATCATACCAAGCCCTTGCCTCAAGCGATCGGGGATCACGACCTTCCCTATACCATTTATATGGAATATAAAGAGGAAGTCCCACATACCAAACAAAAGCAAGCACTGCAAACCCAACAGTAATGAGCATGATTATTATTTTGCCATACCATGTATTTTCAAATCGTTCATACGGCTTTGGCTCTAAAACATCCACATACCCTTTTGGAAATGATATTGCCACTGTGAGACCATCACCCGCCGAAAATAACGTATTTGACTGTATTGATACAGTACTCTTATCAAGAGTAATTGTGCAATTTTTGTTATCGCTTCCTTTTGCACCGGTATAGCATGTACTTTGTATAGTTTCCTGTGGAATTTGATCAGGGAGAACTATGGACACCCGGGTATTGTGAATGGGCACTTGCCATCCGTTTCCTGTTACATTCCAGTATAGTTCGTCATGGTCCGAAAAATAGCGAAGTCCCCCTCGTACCTCATACGTTATACGATATTGTTTATTACCGGTTATATACAAATCAGGATCACCAATTTTAATTCGAAGTTGGTTATCTTCATCACTTGTTGAATACTTATAGGCATTACCAAGCTCATCCACTACTCTGAGGGGTCGGATCTCCATTATATACTCTTTGCCCTCATTGTTTGTAATAAGGTAGGGAATGTCCCTAAAAATACCCCGTTTTTGTGAAGTAAATAAATAATCAATAGTTTCGGTTATGGTAATCTTTCCAGAACTCTGAACTTGAATCTCGGCCCCAAAACTCTGTATTTCTTCGGCTGTCACTTGGGTAGCGCACAGTATAACCATGCTCAGGAGCAAAAATAGGTTGCGTACCATGAAAAGAGTATACATGAAGTAAAATAGGATATGACTGTTCTCTTGTTTATCGGTGGAGTATGTATTTTTGCCGTGATTGTACTGTTTGCATTTCCTCAATTTTCTCCCATTCCCTATTTCCCGTCGAATACCAAAGATCTCTCACTCATCCTTAAGGCATTACAGCTCAAAAATGATCAGGTGATTATTGATCTTGGTGCAGGAGATGGTGTAATAATATTCTCTGCCGCTGCCGAAGCGTTTAAAAAGGGGCTGTCTACCCGGTTTATTGCAACAGATATTAACCCTGTCTTACTTTGTATTATGCATATTAGACGGCTCTTTCACCCAAACCGCAATAATATAACCATAACGCACTCCGACATGTTTACCTGTTCATACTCCGACCTTCTAACTTTAAAACCTACAGACTTTCCGACTTTCTACATCTACATCTCCCCCTGGTTTATAGAAAAAACAATTCAAAATATCAAGAAGCAAATTCCTCGTTTCCGCCTTGTTTCGTATTTTTATCAAGTTCAGTGCTTACCCAATCATAAAGAAACATGCATAGAAGGAGTGCACAGGATATACGAATATAATTACAAATGACAAATAACAAATCACACAAATGAATCACAAATGTCAAATGACCAATGA
>CAZAUL010000060.1:0-2621 GCA_964488545.1 uncultured Gammaproteobacteria bacterium | reverse complement strand
TATTATTACATCCAGCCGTAGGCGGGATGTATTTTTGTGTAATTAACCCGCCTCAATAAGGCGGGTCTTTTCGTTTATGGACATTCAACATATTATTCGACAAGTTTCGTACTATCACTACCAGCTGAGATATCGGCGGATATAGGTATGGTAATATAACCACACACCCGCCGAAGAGGCGGGTTTTTTAATTACACATTATTTTTACAATATGAAAAACGAAACAATACAGTTAAGGCCCACGATAACGGCTAGTCCAGAAGTTGCACTTATGATACGTAGCCTACCTCATCTTGAGTTGGCGCAGAGCATGCCTGTGAGAATGCAAAGCACCCTAGATCACGTACGTAGCAAAATAGCGCGTACGCTTGATGGAATGGATCAAAGCGGACGAAAACTCTTTATTGCGGGACCACAATGGGCACGTGAACATGCGCAAGAGGCAGGTCAAGCACATGCAGACGTAATACACGCTGCATACGGTCCAACATATGCTTTACCAAATAGAGATCCACAGAATAACACTCGTGCGATTCAAAGTAACGAGTTAGATATGTTTCTTATGTTTGACACACACGATAATCGTGCTATTGGTACTGCATGTACTGTGCTTGATAATGGGCGTGATGAACTAGGAAGAACTGCAAGTCTAGGTCGGGTGGGAAATTCACTTATACAGGATTTACGTATTTTACAGTGGTTAACAAATGAGGACACAGCGAGCAAAACACACACTCTGTTTGCAACACTGCGTACTGCCCCAGACCGCGATATTGGTGCATCAGAGCCTATGAGAGGTGGGCAAGGAGTGTGTCATATATGGAGTGAAATGCCTGGTGCGGTTATTGGAGGGTTTGGTCCACTTTACAAGAAGCACGGAAGTCTTGAACAGTTTGCTTGCATGTCGTTAACACGGCTAGATACTTCAATACCAAGCACTGTTTATGTTGTGGGTGATAGGGAGGCTCAGTTTGTGCTGGAGTTTTCTCAAGCATATGGAATGGGAAATATAAAAGAACATAAAAATAGGAGTACAAAAGCAAGTAAGCAGACGGTTACAGTTCATGTTCCACCTCAAGAACTAGGTATCCACACATTGGTACATGCGGACTTAGAGTTGTCGTCGGAGGGCACAAGTTTAGATATTGCCCTTCGTCATATTACTGACACTGGCTCACCTTTTGCTCAGCTTGCAGTCTCTATCGAAGACGACACAATAGCTCTCCAGCAAGAGCTACTCGGACGAGGATTTCATGGATTTCAAGTTGTACCAAAAACAGACGTGCAAAAAGCGTCAATAATGTTTGGCAAGGTGCTCGACGATTCTCAGGTGGTTCAGACCTTTTGGCAACACGATCAATCAGTAAATCCATTTTGGGGTGATCAGATTCCGAGTGGTGAATGTATAAAGTGGCGATAATTACAATTTAGCTATATAATCTAAGCATATGAACACTCAAGATAAACTTAATCTTATTGAACAGGTTGGCGAAGAAATCATTGGTGGAGATGAGTTAAAGACACTACTTGAAAGCGGAGAAAAGCTTATTGCATATGATGGTTTTGAACCGTCAGGACAAATCCATATTGCACAAGGTCTGCTTCGCGCAATCAATGTAAATAAAATGATAAAAGCTGGTGTTACTTTCCGTATGTGGGTAGCTGACTGGCATGCCATGGCAAACAATAAGATGGGTGGCGATCTTGAAAAGATAAAAACAGTCGGACGTTATTTTATTGAGGTTTGGCGGGCATCGGGTATGGATCTTGATCATGTTGAGTTTATGTGGGCGTCTGACATGGCAAAAAATCCAGACTATTGGAAACTGGTATTGCAGGTTGGAAAATCAAACGCGTTGAAACGATTTATACGTACAGCTGAGATGATGGGACGAGAAGAGTCACTTGAAAAACTTACGGGTGCACATATTATCTATTCATGCATGCAGGTTGCTGATATTTTTATGCTCGGTGCAAAAATAACCCAGCTTGGCATGGATCAGCGTAAAGTAAACATGCTTGCGAGGGAAGTTGGGCCACAACTGGGGTTTTGGAAGCCGGTAGTAGTGAGTCACCATATGCTACGCGGGTTGGGTAAACCCGTCAGCGACGAGGAGGATGCACTGCAACGCACGATTGAACTTAAAATGTCAAAGTCAAAACCAGATACGGCGGTTTTTATGACAGATACAAAACAAGATATTGAAAGAAAAATAAATAAAGCCTACTGCCTTGAAGGTGATATTAAAGAAAACCCAGTATTGGAATATTGCAAGTATATAATCTTCGAGTCCTTTGACAGGCTCGGTACAACTCATTTTGTAGTTGAGCGGCCAGAAAAGTGGGGTGGTACGTTGAGGTTTAAAACGTATGGTGAGCTCGAAAAAGCGTTTGCAGACAAACAGCTTCACCCCATGGACTTAAAAGTCACGGTCACACAATATTTAGATAAGCTTCTTGAGCCAGTACGAAGGCACTTTGAGGAAAACGAAGACGCAAAACAGCTTCTTGAGACCGTAAGAGGATATCAGATTACGAGATAATGACCAGGGTAATGACCAATGAGCCAATACTACCAATGACCAGTGATAAATTACAAATGTCAAATCACAAATCCACAA
>CAZAUL010000059.1:0-2626 GCA_964488545.1 uncultured Gammaproteobacteria bacterium | reverse complement strand
CAACTCGTTACCGATGAAGAAATTGGCGGATACGATGGAACTCAGTTACAGATTAAAAAGGGGGTAAGTGCCGAGTTTGTGATTGCGGGAGAGCCTACAAATTTTGGTATCAATAATAAGGCAAAGGGTATCGTGTGGATGAATGTAAAAACCAAAGGTGTAGCAGCACACGGAGCATACCAGTGGAAGGGTGAAAGTGCATTGCTCAAAATGAGAAATATGGTTGAGGCAGTTGTAAAGGAGTATCCAGTTCTTACAAAAGAAGAATGGAGAACAACAGTTAACATTGCCTCAATCGAAACAACAAATAAAACATATAACAAGGTTCCTGATAATGCACTGATGAAACTTGATATCCGTTTTGTTCCCGAAGATTGGGAAACAATTAAGGATAAATTGACGAAGATGTTTGAGGGTGCTGAGCTTGAGTTTCTTGAGGTAGAACCACCACAAATCACTGATGAAAATAATCCATTTGTAAAATCACTACAAGAAGCAACAAAAGTAGTGACAGACACACCCGCAAAAGTTATTGTTAAACATGGCGGCTCGGATATTCGCCACTATAATGGAGTTAAACAAGATGGTGTTACTTTTGGGCCAGTGGGTGACGGACTCCATAGCGACAATGAATGGGTAGACATTAAAAGCCTTGTGCAGTATTACGAGATATTGAAGGAATTCCTTACGAAACTAAAGTAATCAGGATATCCAAAACACTCAGGTCAACTTTAAATGACCAATGAGGCAATACTACCAGTGACCAGGAAAATAACCAATGATCAATGTCCAATGACCAGATAGAAATTACAAATGTCAAATTACAAATCCACAATTCAATTACAAATTACCAATCACAAGATTATTTTTATATTGAGCATCGGTCAACGAGTATTGAGATTTGGAATTTGATTGGTTATTGGTTATTTGATTCTGGAAATCTTTTGAGCAATTTGTCATTTGTGATTTGTAGTTATTGTTGAGGTGTAGGCGACGGAGTTGCATTCATAATGCCAACAGAGCATGATACCTTGGCATCAGTTCCTCGTATAAAATACTCTTTCTTTCCAAAATAACATTGCTTCTCAACAATGTCGTAAGGTTTTTCATACCATGATGATTCATATTTTGTAAGTAAGTATGTCATTACTCTGTTCCAGATTGGTGCCGCCCCTGTGATACCGGAAGCTAGATACTGATTCATAGGTGTATTGTCATTGTTGCCAACCCATACTGTTACAACAAATTCTGGTGTATACCCTATTGTCCAGTTGTCCTTTTTCATGTCGGTTGTACCAGTCTTAACCGCAACCTTTTTGCCGGGAATATCAAGAGCAGACTGTGTACCAAATCCAAATCGACGTGCAAAATCATCCGATAGAATGTCAGAAATAATATAACTTGTTTCCTCACTCATTACCCGCGTACTTCGGGGATTGCTTTCGTACATAGTTTCATTTCGGGCATTATAAATACGCATAACACCATTTGTGTCAACTCTCCTCCCTCTATTTGCAAATGCACCAAATACTGTTGCCATATCAATCATCTTCACTTCCCCACCACCAAGAGTCAGCGATAAACCAAACCGTGAACTATCGTTCCATGTGGTAATACCCAGTTTTTTTGAAAACGTCACCATTTCGTCAACTCCAACTGCTTGAAGCACTTTTACCGCGGGAATATTGTATGAGTTGGCAAGCGCATATCGGAGAGGCACTCGACCATGGAACTTTCCATCATAGTTTACTGGCACATACGGCGGAGCGCCTTGCAAAGGGAATGCTGTAGGAACATCGTCAATGGTTGTTGCGGCGGTATATTTTTTTTCTTCCAGTCCAAGCGCATAGGTAACTGGTTTAATAGAACTACCTGGTTGTCGCAGGGCGGTTGTTACATTAAATGCGCCCGAGGGTTCTGCAAAATAATCTACAGAGCCTACCATTGCCAATATTTCACCTGTCTGCGGTTTAGTAACTAATACTGCACCGTTTGATATGTTTAAATAGGAGACCTTTTCCAGTTCTTCACGAAGAATTATTTCTGCTTGTTTCTGTATATCAAGATCAAGTGAAGTGACGACATTGAGCCCACCCTCCTCAACTCGTTGTATACCGTACTGTTGTTCGAGATTTTCCTTTATGTAAAATACAAAGTGGGGTGCTTGAATTGATATTTGTGGCGGTGTTACCTTTAGTTCTTCATTTACAGCTTTTTTATACTGGTCATTCGTTATGTATTTTTGTTCAAACATTTTTTTGAGAACATCATTTCTGCGTTTTTTTGCGAGTGTGGGATTGGTATAGGGCGAATAAACCGAAGGGGCTTGTGGCATACCCGCTAAAAAAGCAGCCTCTGAAAGAGTGAGGTCTTTTGCCGATTTTGAAAAATATGACTTGGCAGCTTCTTCTACACCATAAGAGGATCCGCCATAGGGAACTTGATTTAAATACATTTCGAGTATTGCTGATTTTGAGTAAAGTTTCTCAGTCCAAAGCGCAAGTAGAATTTCTTTTAGTTTTCGTTCAATGGTTTGCTCTGGTGTAAGAAGGGCACTTTTTACCAACTGTTGTGTCAAGGTTGAACCTCCTTGTATATTTTTATTCACAATCATTTCTTTTGCCGC
>CAZAUL010000058.1:0-2853 GCA_964488545.1 uncultured Gammaproteobacteria bacterium | reverse complement strand
CTGAGACATAAAAATGTGTACCAAAATTCAAAATAATAATTTGAAAACTCTTCGAGATACTCAGAGTTACGGTTTTTGGTTGTCCTAATGATACTTTATGAGGGTTATTTTTGCAAACAAAGATTACCACATACTCGCCTCGTCAGCTTTTTGAATAACCCCCACCTTTTCAAGAGCCGGAATAAGATGAGGGAACAACTCGTACTTTACCATTAACTCTATAGCAGATGATAGTGTAGATCTGTCCAACATATCAACCTCATTCGTTAGTATTGAAGCCTCAGACCGTAGGATTGATTGCAATGAAGTGAGTGCATTTTTAAGCTCTGCTTCATCGCCTATAAAGTCAAGTGTATGTATCCTTTTTGCATAATCGTCGTGATGTGTAGTGTATTCCGTTACTCCATTCTTTTTGTCCCTTCTCAAATTACCTAATCGCCGCTTGAATTCGTCTGCCTTTTCCTCGCTATATTTTCTTTGATCTTTCCACACCCGGTAACCATCTGAGTTTTCCTGAAACGAGGCCATCTTTTCCACAAACATCCGTCTTTCCATTACCAATTTGTCTTTTTTTGGAAATCCACGTTGCACTGTACGTGTTTCTACGTGTCCACATTGCCGTGTAATTTTTTCGTCTAGTGTAAGCTGAGCTTGGGCGTATAAAAGTTCTTTTTCTAACTGAGACACATTTGGCATTCCATCCCTAAGCGCGTGTTCAATTCCTTGCTTCAACTTAATTATTCGTTCATTTATAGCCTGTTTATCTAACTTTGAAGAAAGAGAGGGTTCAACAGCATGTTTATCAGGAATGTAAACAACATTGTCAATATTGGCTGCAAAAGCACGGATTTTACGCGCAACCTCAAGCCGTTCTTCAACCCCGGGCAACTTTCCAGATTCAACTGCAGTAACTAAGTCATAACTTTTCTCCACACTTTTTAATGTTGATCCCAGCTGTTTTTTTGCTTCATTAAGTGTTTCTTGTGCTTTTTTTTCGTCTTCTTCAAGCACAGCCCTAAGACCGACTCTCTTCTCAAGTTCAGAAGTAGTTGATGTTGTTGCTGATTCAATGAAATATTCTTGCATAGCAGCACTTAGTTGACTATCGCCAAAAAGTGTTTGCAGGGCCCACTGTTGCGTTCTCCCGTTCTTTCCACTTGCTATGAGGTCGCCTTTTGTTTGTGGCGGATTTGTGCCATGTATTGGCTCAAGTAGGTTGTGATGTTCTCCAAAAAGGAGCTCCAAAGCGGCATTAATAATCTGCTTTTGATGACGAGATTCAAGTGGAGGTTCAACCGCAATCGCTCTTCGAATAAGTGCGATTCCCGCTCCATCAATAGAAAACCGTATCCATTCCTCCATGTGCCTTTTCTGCATGTCTCTTGAAATATCAAGTTTTGCATATTCGGCACTTGTTAAACCAGTCATATCTGCTTTCCCAGTGATAATACTCGCATCTACTGTTCGATTTACCCATGAGTTATTATTTTTTAAACTACGTAATACGCCTATTGTCCGAAGCGCTTGTGCGGCATTTCCCGCATATGCCGGTAATCCCTGTTCAAAATAATATGACTCATATTCGTCCCCTTGTGGTTTTTCGATAAAGACGCGTACATTATTTATACGCTTTCTTAATTCAGGATTTTCGATAAGCATCGCAAGTGGTTGTAATGCTTCTGCGGTAAGCGCACTTTCTGCTTTCATCGGGTCAGTATCGATGAGTCGTGATGCTAAAATATCACCCATGCTGAGTGCAAGCCGTTCACCTTTTGTTGAGATGTTTTTATCCTCAATCATCTCGTTGTATCTAGCATTAAGTCTTAATTTTTCCTGTTGCTCCTCGTCTAGTTGTCTCTGTAATGCTGCATCTGCCTCGTCTTTTTGTTGCAGTGTGCGCGCTTCCTGAATGAGAGCAGGTAATCGTTCTCGTGCAAACTCAGCCAATCCGCTCATATCTATATTCTCCATGGAAAGCAATACACTTCTGCTCTCTGGTGGTTTTGGATCGAGTCGTAACACAGACCTTGACGCTGCATCAATCGCTTCATCAGTAAACATTCCTGCTATAAATTGTTTATCTGACAATGTTTGTACCACGGTTGGGAGCAATGCGGGTAGTTGAGACGACTCAGCAAGCATTGCAGAAAATATGGTTCGGGTTCCACTCGCAAGAGTAATTTTATCACCAAGTTCCATAGACCTCTGCAAGATATCACCATCTTCTATTACACCATCAGCGGTGATACTATTGACAACTCGAACTCTGTTAAGATATGTCGACCCCATGTGGCCGATGATATCGGCGAAAGTAAATACGTGCTCAGTCTCACCATCAGGAAGAGTTATGCCCAGTGAAAGAGCCTGATCTCTCTGAAGAATGACCGTATTTGTTGTCTTATCTGCAAAAGCCTGTTTTACGATGTTAATTACCTGAACAGCCGAGTCATAAGATGTAATTGGAAGTCCATTCTTGATTTTGGCGAGCCTCGCTTGGGGATCCGCTGCGAGATTATCTCTCGCATTGGTTACACGTCCTTTTTGGTGCATGTTTTCTTCATGCTGTGCCGCTGCGACTTGTTTAAAAGCGTTCCAACCTTCTACTCCCCCTCTTCCTGCTCCACTCATATAAATTTAGATATTATAAACGCGTGTAATAGTTTCAGTTATACCAAATAAATACTTCCCATTCAATCTACGTTCTTTATAATATGTGTATGTTTCGTAAAATGGTTTTTGTTTTCTTCGCAATCACATTACTCTACACCCGTTTTGATAACCTTGGGTGGGGGTTGCCGTACCCCATGCATCCTGATGAGCGGAATATGGCGGTGGCAATCCAACAGTTACATT
>CAZAUL010000057.1:0-2866 GCA_964488545.1 uncultured Gammaproteobacteria bacterium | reverse complement strand
CCCATCCCGAACAAGGTCGTGAAACAGATCAGCGCCTATGATACTTTTTGTTCCAAATGAAAGGGAAAGTAGGTCGTAGCCAGGGCATTTTTTTTGGTTTGAGAACTTATTCTGCCTGCTTAGATTCAATAAAACGCACAGATGGTGGAATGCCAAATGTTTTTTTATCAATACTGTTTACATTATTACATTGTTCAAGTGGATTGGATAACCCGGGTATGAAGGAGTCAAAATTGACAAGGCCAGTATTGATTAGTTGTTTTCCCATCGAAACCATCGAAGAAACACCACATCTCTTTGACCCTGTTGTTTCGCCCGTAGTCCACTGATACAGACAGTCTCCATTCACCACTATATTTCTAGTAATCTTTTGTTCAGTGATCACAGCTGCTAATGCACTACCGTCCATGTGTGCCGAATACGAAGCGCCTTCTGCGGTAAAGTTGCACAATAGTGGCCTATCAAAGTTGATGTTTCTTTTATTACTAAGCGGAGTGATTGTTGGGGCGGACTGTCTTTTACTGGTTGTGTCGTTCGGTGCCCGAAATGCAGTTTTTGAAAAAAATACGAATATAAAAATCACAAACATCACAAAAGCCCCAATGAGGGGATAGCTCGGTTGTTCTGTTGGGTTTTTATGTGTTGTCATAGTATTTCACTTTCATCAGAAGTTGCTGTTGCGGACTTTTCAATAAGGTATACATCTTCCTTGTAGCTATTTACACCAACAAACTCTGCATTTCCCTGGATAACTGTTTCATACGGTTTACATGATGAACACCCCCCCGATTGTTTGCACTTGAATCGATTCAGTTTCACTGCAAGTTCGATAGCAAGCGCTTTATCAAGTATTAAGCTCTCGATATCTTCTGCTTGAGGAATTTCTTTTTCAACGATGGCATTTTGTTCACGTTCCAGATACCAGTAACTCATTTTGGATACATATCTTTTTTGGCATTTTTTTGCAAGCAGATAGTAAATGGGGAGCTGCAACGAATCGTCATCTTCCTCATTTCTGCCAGTTTTAAAGTCAATAATATGTATTGAGTCGGTATCGGGTAGATATTCCATCCAGTCTATTTTCCCAGTCAATATGATATTTTTTTCATCTGAGATCCAATATGATGGATAGTCGCTTTGCAACTTCACCGCAAGTCGTGCAAGTGGACCGGGGTCTTTCATAACACGAAGCAACATAGCCTCAGCGCGAGCTTTGTAGCGAGACTCAATAGAACTATCAACGAACCCGCCCAATTTACCTTCTACTTTTTTCCACGAATCATGCAGTCGCTCGATAAGGGAGATAGAAAATCGTTCTTTGGTGGGAATTGCTTGAATTGATTCAATAACATCATGCACTACCTGCCCAAGCGCTAAGGGTGCTGTCATGAGTTTGATTTTATGCCGTGTTTTCGGATCGCGGTATATATATTTGAGAAAATAGGAGCGTGGACACGACTCGAAGTCACGGATGCGCGAGTGGGAGATCCATAACGCTGAATATTTATCTTGAGCCATGAGTTAGTTATCAGTAATTAGTAATCAGTTGTCAGCTTTCAAGTCGTTTGTACATGAAAATGTGGTCAACATATTCCTCTTTATGTCTTAGTCCTTGTGGAAGTAGTCCATATTGTACAAATCCTTTTTTGCGGTACATGCGTTCGGCGATGGGGTTATTACCAAACACGCCGAGTCGTATGATTGATATTCCAGCCATGTGTGTTGAAATAGCTTCAAGCGTTTTATCCATGAGTACTGAGCCTATACCTTTTCCCCTCCATTCTTTTTTCAACATGATTCCAAATGTACAGACATGTGGCTCAGTTTCATACGTCGAACGAACAGCATCGGCAACACCAACTAAGGTGTCAGCGTGAAAGGCAAGAATCTTTACTGCATTGCCCATCTCTACATCCTTCATAAAATTCTCAATGTATCTATCTTCAACTTCATAAGTTAATTGTCTTCCTTGATACATAATGTATGTTCGCTCTTTTGAGAGGGTATTGATGTAGTCAAGCAATATCTCTGTATCGTCACGACGAACCATACGAAACGATATGTCTTCTGATATATCCATAGCACCATTGTAGCAAAAGCAACCGGTATAATTGATGCTTATGAGTTGGCTAATACTTGCCCTGCTTGCCGGAACAGCATCAAACGTCTTTAATGTTATCAATAGAACCACTCTCAAGGAACGGGGCGACTCGACTCTCTATTCATGGCTTTTTGAAGTTGTGCGCCTAGTTATTTTTTTCATAGCGTTTGCGGTAAATCCAGTTTTTCCTACACAATCTGCAACGTATGGCTGGCTTATGTTATTGGGAATAAATGAGGCAGCATCTGTATACTTTTTCATGAAATCACATCGACACACTAAGCTGTCGTTATCTACTTTTCTTATCAAACTACAGCTTATATGGACCCCTCTTTTGGCATACTTTATTATTCAGGAACGACTCAATAAGGGTGATTATCTAGGAATAAGTGTAATTCTTATTGGAATATTTATTGGTGTCTATTCGCCTAAAATGAAAGCAGATAAGGGTGTAGTAATTACTTTCGTATCATCAATCTTTATTTCACTTAATGCGGTATTTACAAAAGCGGCAGCTGGCGATGCATCTACTCCTTTTATTCTCTTCATGATGTCGCTTCCATCGGTTTTGCTGTTTCCCTTTCTTATGAAACAATTTAAAGACCGCCTACAACATATGAATGGAGCATTTGTACGAAACATTCTTATCGGCGTGCTATTTAATGTAATTGCGATGTCACTTGCGGTGAGTGCGATACGGCTAGGTTCTACGAGTAAGGTTACTGCAGTATATCAAGCAATGATGATTGTGTCGGTTCTCTATGG
>CAZAUL010000056.1:0-3191 GCA_964488545.1 uncultured Gammaproteobacteria bacterium | reverse complement strand
TTAAGTTCCTTCTTTCCAGCTCGCCAGATATTCTTTTTGTTCTGCAGTAAGCCGGTCTATTGCAACGCCTTCTGCTCGTAACTTAATTTCGGCAATTTGCATATCTAGTGCCTCAGGCAGGTGATACACTTTTGCCTCAAGCTTACCTCGGTTTACCCACATATACTCGGCCGAAAGTGCCTGTCCTGCAAAGCTCATATCCATAACAACTGCTGGATGCCCTTCAGCCGCGCCAAGGTTAACCAGTCGCCCTTCTGCCAGCAAATACACCTTTTTTGTTCTACTTTCGACTTTTAATTCATACTCTTCAACAAATGGCCGAACCACCTTGATGCTTTTTGCCATTTTCTTCATTGCCTCTTTATTAATCTCCACATCAAAGTGGCCAGAGTTAGCAAGAATAAGTCCATCTTTTGCTTTGAGTAAATGTGCCGCATCAATAACATGCTTGTTTCCGGTAACCGTAACAAGTATATCTGCAATAGCAACTGCCTTAAGAAGCGGCATAACCTGGTATCCATCCATAGTTGCCTCAAGCGCCTTAACGGGATCTATCTCACACACTATTACATGTGCACCCATACCATGAGCACGGCTTGCTAAGCCCCGTCCACACCAGCCGTAACCAACCACAACAAATGTTTTGCCCGCAAGCAGGATGTTGGTTGCCCGAATAATACCATCCACTGTAGACTGCCCGGTGCCATACCTGTTGTCAAACATGTGTTTGGTAAGATTGTCATTTACTGCAAGTACCGGTATTTTAAGCGCATTGTCTTTTTCCATTGCGCGAAGGCGAATAACGCCTGTTGTGGTTTCCTCGGTAGACCCTACTAAGTCTTTAAGTTGTGATACTCGTTTACTGTGCAAAAGTCCCACGAGGTCAGCACCATCATCCATAGTAAGATTTGGTTTCGCATCAAGCACTGCATTGAGATGTTTGTAGTATGTTTTATTGTCTTCGCCTTTTATGGCAAAAGTAGGAATACCGTATTCCTTAACCAGTGATGCCGCAACTGCGTCGTTTGTAGAAAGGGGATTACTTGCGGTAAGCAGTACTTTGGCTCCTCCAGCCTTAAGGGTACGCATGAGATTTGCAGTTTCACTTGTTACATGTAAGCATGCAGCAAGGGTAACTCCCTTAAGTGGTTTATCTTTGGTAAACCGGTCGCGGATAAGTCGCAACACCGGCATCTGTTTATCGGCCCACTCAATTAACTGTGTACCAAGCCCTGCAAGTTTGAGATCTTTTACATCTGAGGTCATATTTAGAATGTCATTCCGGACCCCGATCCGGAATCTATATAATTTTCAACTTTATAATTCTGGATCCCGTGTCGGAGCACGGGATGTCGTTTATATTAATCGCACAAATTCACAAATATCAAATCACACAAATGAATCACAAATTACAAATAATAGCTAGCAACAGTTTTTAATTTTGTGATTTAAATTTCATTTGTGTGATTTGTAGATTTGTTATTTGTCATTTTGTAATAACCTTAATTTTCTTCAGTCTCTTTTCAATTTCTTCCTCCGTTGCAGTATACGCAACTGTACCAACTTTCTCAACCGCCATGCTCCCCATAACATTGCCAAGCTTTAAACATGTCTCTATTGGTAGTCCTTGTGCAAGTCCTGCCACAAATCCTCCTCGCCATGCATCGCCTGCCCCTGTTGGGTCCACCACTTTTTTTACTTTAAATGGAGTCACCAGTAATTTTTGAACGGTGTTGATACTTTGGATTCGAGTTCCGGAGAGCCCGTCTAAGCGATTTAATTTATCTTTACCCTGATATACAACCCCTTTTTCCCCCAACGTCGTTATCACATTCACTCCCTTTTTGACCATCTCCTCCACCTTCATATTAAGTCGTTTTTCTATCATCGCCATCTCGTAGTCGTTGCCAACAAGATATGTTGCATTGAGAACTCCCTTTTTTAAGAGATCGTCACGTATCCAGGTAAGGGTCATACCTGGATCAAATAGATAGGGGAGTTTGTTGGCTATACAATGTCTAAGTATTGCACTAAACGGCTTCTCATGTGTTGCCGAAAGTACCCAAAAGTCATTGGTTGTGTTATTTTGTAATTTGTTATTTGAACTTGATTTCAAATTTGAAATTTGTAATTTAAAATTTGGCGCATACTTTGAAGATGCGCCATAATAGTATCCCCATATCTGGTTATCATTCATGTCGGTTATCACCTTACCTGTTGTGGTATACAGTTCGGATATAGTTTGAATATAGTCTCTCGATATTTTGTTTTTCTTAAAAAAATCTAAGACATCCTGACCGTCTTTACCAACTGCCCCCACTGGATAAATGGTGTTTTTTGAATTTGAAATTTGAGATTTGAAATTTAAAATTGATTTGTTATTTGTGATTTGTGATTTGTCATTCAGCTGCGCTATCGCATACGCTATATTCGTTGCAATTCCACCCACATGTTTGTTCAGGCGGGCAACCGCAAACGATACATTAATCTGGTGTAGTTTTTCGGGGTGAAAGTAATCTTTAAAATGTCCAGGAAAATCCATTATTTCGTCGTATCCGATGGATCCTGAAATATAGATATTCATAGAAGACACACCATTGTACCACACATCGTTTTCAAATTTTAAATTTGAAGTTTAAAATTTTTAATCAATTCGTAAATCTTCAATTTGAAATTAACCCTATGTTTCATTTATATAGCTGTTGTACCGCTCTAAATTACTACTTTTGTTGTATATAAACTACTGACAAATTACCAAGACCATTCTATTCTAATTTGTAATTTAAAATTTATAATTTTTATTCAATTAATACATTAAAACCCACAATATACTAGGAGTTAGTCGACAATAGTAATTGTCATCCTAAAATCAAACCCTGTCATCCCGAACTCGTTTCGGGATCTCAAACAACTACTATGTATTACCTCTATATCCTCACCAATAAATACAATACGACGTTCTACATAGGGATTACAAATAGTCTTGAAAGAAGAATATATGAGCATGTGCACAAACTCATTCCGGGTTTTACTTCACAGTACAACGTATCAAAGCTTGTGTATTACGAAGAATATATTCACGTAAAAGACTGTATTCAAAGAGAAAAACAACTTAAAAACTGGCATAGATCATGGAAGATAAATCTTATAAAACTAAGAAATCCTCAGTTTAAAAACATTGAGATCCTGAA
>CAZAUL010000055.1:0-3426 GCA_964488545.1 uncultured Gammaproteobacteria bacterium | reverse complement strand
TCAAGGGTCATTCCCCCCAGTTTTTTTACTGCTGCAGAAAATGAACTAAATGTGCGTGAGGATGGTTCAAAAAAAAGAAGGGTGACTAGCTTCCCTTCCAATAATTTCCTTGTTTTTTGAAAGCTCATCTTTCGGAGTTTATCTGCCCTATCGAAGATGGTGCTAATTGAGGCAGGCTTCAATCCATCGATTGAAATAAATGACGTTCCAAAAAATAACTTGTTTTTAAGAAACATAGGTAAAAAAAAACCGCCCCGGTGGGCGGATGTCCTGTTAGTAATTTGTAATCTTGTGTCGTGTCAAATTCATAGAAAATGTTATCTGCAATTAAACCAAGAACTCGAGTGTAAGTCAAGACATTTTTTTACTTTCTTCTTGCTGAAAAATCTGACTCGTCTGGCCAATAGTCATTTACATTGTCTCTTACCTTTGCATGCCAGCTTTCCTTCGGTAAACCCTCTCCATTTACCAGTATTCTGCCGTTTTTTGTAGATGAAACAATCTGTAAACATTTCTCAACCATTAATCCATAAGGTGGCATATCGGTTTCAATATAGTTTGTCCATTCAAACGTATTTGCATTTTCAAAGTGTTCACCACGTAGTTGAGGATCGTTCAGTAGTCTCTGCAGTCGAATTTCATAATCTCTTTTTTTATCTTTATCGGCAATAACACCAATAAACCAAGTCTTTATGTCGCCATGCTTTGCTTTATACTTTTCAATATATTGAATTTCACCTGGGTGACGAATACCATCAATAATTACTTTTTCTTGTAGTTGTTTTGGGAGCGCATCTATACGTTCTATGCTTTTTTGTGCGAGATACCCCACTCCGTACCTTTTACGAAAATATGCTCCACCTTGAAACATGTCGGCGCGAGTAAGCTCCTCTGCTCTCTTGCCGGTGTGCGTAACAATTAAATCGCGAAGTACGCCCGACATGCTTATGTGTGTCCATCCGTCAGCTTGCAGAATTTTGGAGGCCTCCCCTTTTCCCGATTTAGGCATTCCCACCAATCCAAGTATCTTCATAGATGTTGTTGAAATATATCTTATAGTATTATATACTATAACATCAAAATATGCTAGAGTCTCCCTATATCTATCTGAAAACTCCCGGAAATGCCGAATGTTCCGCACAAGTACTCGCTACAAAGCCATTGTATCGAGGATTTGAAGCAAAAAAACTTTGGAAAACCAATCTTCCTACCGACCCCTATTTGCAGGTAATCGACTATAAATCACATACTTTTCTTGTAGATGGATTGGTTGAGTTGGTTACCGGCCAAAAAATAATGAACAATAGTGATGCTCAAGCGTTGTTTGGAATAAGGCCACTACCGGTTAGTTATACTATGGGGCTCAAATGGCAAATAGCTAATGAGGCAGGCTTACCTGTTCCAATTAATTCATACCAAGTAAACGACACAACCTTAGCCTTCAGTGATCCAACACAATTTGGAACAAATACACTACTAGGCCACTATGAAGCATTCAGCTTACTCGAACAATATCATATTGAAAATTATTACTCTTCAGAACAAATTAGACAAATACAGACAATTGATATGAGCCTAGTGGCAAAAAGTGCATATGAAATTGCAGATAGAGCAACTTCTGGTCGACTACTGCTTAACGGAGATGAGTCAATGTTTGATCTGGTAGTCACTCCTGAAAATAGGTGGTCGATTTCAATGATGGGGTTTCCTTACTTAGAGGATGCAGGTAGTAGAAGTACCGAAGATCTGCAGGTGTTTAATAGGAATAAATTACTCCTATTTATGTCAAGTTTAAGAACTATACAAGGATATGCAAAAAATTGGAAAAGTGAATGAACTTTTTACCATTGTATAAGTCCAAGTCCAGCAAGTTGAACGTTTTGAGGTGTGTCAGCCGCAAACTCAGTTGAAACGGTTTCTTGGGGTATCGCATTCCACCCATCGTCAAAAATGGGCACCGTACTATCTCCATTTAATCCATTTCCGTACTTGGTAACAGTAACTGGAATGGTTTTTTTCTCTTTTACAAGGAGTTTCGGGACATTATATGTAAATGTTCCTAATGCGATCGTAGGATTGAGCCTCATGTTATCTAATAGGAGTGTCATGTCGAACGGCTGAATTATGCCTAAGTCGGCTTCTGTTGAATACAATTCTGTCGTTCTTGATAGTTCGTCATATCGTGCCACCCCACTTATACTGAATAAGTGTGCGTTGTTTGTATTTGAGGCCCAATACAAAAATCGTGCAACTCGCTCAACGTCCTGGGGAGTTTTGGGTTTATGTATTGTGATTTCTTTTCCTTCTTGACCACGAAACCGTACCATATAACATGCATCATGAGTAAAAAATGATTCGTTGACTCCATCTTTTTGCATAACTTCAATTGCGGCTTTCATTTTTTCAGATGCCAAAACAACTGGATACGGCACTCCTTTTTCACTCATGTACGGACCAAACATTTCATCACCATATTTTTTATGATACGTATCCTCTGCGATATCGGTAGCGCGTTTAAGCTCTTCATTTGATGCAAATAACTCTATGCCGATTGCATGGAGATGAGGCGCCTTTCCTATCGACCCATTTGTAATAAATTTGGGTCTCCTTCCAAGCCAATCTGGCCGGTATGGATTGAGATGACGTGGTATGTTTGGTTCTACTATGATAGACTTCTGTTCACCTTTCATTCTTCCCTCCTGCTATGTTGCGTAATAAACTGCGTCAAAATAGATATTCCTGTCATATTATTTCCCCCCTCGGGAATAATAATGTCTGCGTACTTTTTTGACGGCTCAACAAATGCTTCGTGCATGGGTTTTGACATGGTAAGGTACTGGTTAAGCGAGAACTCCAATGTTCTCCCCCTTTCGTGTATGTCGCGAACTATGCGCCGTCCAAGCCGTATATCTGCATCGGTGTCAACAAATACTTTAAGGTCCATGAAGCTTCGTAATTGTTCATCTGTGAAGGCGTGTATACCTTCGATAATTATCACTGGCTTTGGGACAATGGTAAGCACTTCCTTTGACCTATTGTGCTGGGTAAAATCGTACACGGGCATCTTAATAGTTTTGCCTTGTATCAGTGCCTTCAAGTGACGTATAAGAAGTGTGGTTTCAAGAGACGCAGGATGATCGTAGTTTATCTTCATTCGATCTTCTAGAGAGAGTTTTGACTGATCACGGTAATAACTATCATGTGCGATACATACTGCACGTTTTCCAAAGTAGTTTGACAGTTTATTGGCTATAGTAGTCTTTCCCGATCCTGTTCCTCCTGCAATTCCTACTATAAATGGTTTCATAGTCCAAAAAAAAATCCGCCGATAGGCGGAATGCTCGTCACGACTTAGTAATTTCCAGTATTAAAAAAACAGACATACTGGAATTACAGTATACAAAATATCGCATTCATTTTCAAATC
>CAZAUL010000054.1:0-3496 GCA_964488545.1 uncultured Gammaproteobacteria bacterium | reverse complement strand
TAATCTTACAGGATAATATGTTTAAATTACACAAATTTAAGTACAATTTCCTTATGCGACTGGGGTTTTTGGTATTTACCACAATATTAGGAGTTTTTTTCATTTTTCTAATTCAAAAGAATAAACTATCTATGAATTCAGTTGTAAAGAATTCGAACACTATTACGTACATACCTATCGGAGATTCATATACGATTGGACTTGGTGTTGCCGAGCAAGAGCGCTGGCCAAACATGCTTGTTGAAAATATTAACAAACAAAACATACCATTACACCTCATATTAAATCCTGCTGTATCTGGATTTACCGTTGATGATGCAATCACGTACGAACTTCCTGAAGTAGATAAATTTAAACCTGATATTGTTACCGTGCTTATCGGAGCAAATGATAATTTTAGACAGGTGCCGGTTACCCAGTTTACACACTCGTATCGAATACTCCTCAACCGACTGCAAAAAATAATACCTAACCCTCGTCATATTGTGCTTATTACTCTCCCCGACCACACACGGTCACCCGCAGGTCAGTCTTTTGGTGATACTGCCGGAAGTAAACTAATTGAGGAATATAACAATGTTATTAAAAATGAAGGACAAAGGCGTGAAATGCCTGTGGTAGATTTATTTCCCGTAAGTCAAACCATGACTACGCCTGCTGACTTTATTGCCGATGGACTACATCCAAGTCGAAATGGTTACACCAAATGGGAACGCGTAATCTACCAAACCATGTTTGCTATACTTTCAGAATGATAAAGGGAATAATTTTTGATTTGGGCAATGTACTTTGTGCTGTCAATAATCAATTTTTAGTGGACAGAATCGCTCAAAAGTCAGGAAAAAATTCTGAACAGATTTTCAATATCATCTACAAAGAGTCGAGACTGCCAACTGAGTACGAATTGGGCAACATTTCATCTCAGGAGTTTCATAAACAGTTAATGGCCTTATGTGAATTTTCAGCATCACTAGACGAGATGAAACAGATATACAGTAAAGATAAACTGTCCATTATAAGCGGGATGCCCGAAATTGTAGAACGCCTCCAAAAATCATATAGAATCGGTCTCCTTACCAATACAAGCGAGTGGGATTATGAATACGCAAGCAAACTTATGCCTTTTCTTGAGTCATTTCATGCAAAAAGTAAGTCTTACGAAATAAAGATAATGAAACCATCACCTAAAATATATCAAGCAACACTTAACTCATTACAACTGCAACCCCATGAGTGTATATATGTTGATGATGTTGTTGAATATGTAAATGCAGCGATATCACTCGGGATTGATGGTATTCACTTTACCGGAAAAGACACCTTCATACGCGAGCTTGAAAAACGAAACATCTTCACCTCCTAATATCTGATTATTCGAATAATCAGATGAAGAAAAAGTATTATCTAGTACAATTCAATCATGGCTCAATTTGATCATAAGAATATTAAGTGGATTTTGTTTGACTTGTCAGGGGTTATTGTCCCCTTCACATTTATGAAACCCGAAGGGTATGAGTATAAATCACGTTTTTTCCGTTCTGAAGAACTTGAGAGAATTTTTTACGGAGAAGAATATAAGAGTTATATGTGTGGCATGTTATCTCATGAGCAAGTTACTGAGCGATATATTAAAAAAAAGCATCTTGATTTAACGGTTGAAGAGTTTAATGAACTCTTTAAAAACGATCAGCGTCCAATGGAGGGTATGTTAGAGCTGTGTGGCATTTTATCAAAAAAATACAAACTAGCACTTGCTACTAATGAGGGAAATATAAACATGAAATACAAAGTTGAAGGATCAGGCATAGTTCCTTATTTAACGAAAATTGTCCCTTCATATATATTACGAGTAGCCAAACCTGACATCCGCTTTTATACAAAGCTTCTCAAACGAATAAATGCAAAACCAGAGGAATGTCTCTTTATAGACGACACAAAACGGAATGTTGATGCCGCAGAGAAATTGGGTATAAAAAGTATCCTTTTTACCAATACAGAAAAATTAAAATCTGATTTAGTACAATTACGTATACTCTAATTATGGGAAAAATTCAGTTAACACTGGATGGAAAAATTGGTCTAGAGAAAGAACTTGAAACTCTCCAAAGTTCTACACGCCCTTCTGTGGTAGAAAAACTCCAAAAAGCGCGATCGATGGGTGACCTTAAAGAAAATAACGCATATCAATCTGCTCGCGAAGAGCTGGGTGATCTTGACGGTCGTATTCTTGAAATTCAACACATACTTAAAAATGCAGAAGTTGTGGAGAAAAAAAATCATGGCGTGGTTGAGCTTGGAAGCACACTAACTGTGGAGGTTGACGGTCAGACAAAAACATTTTCAATAGTTGGCGAATTTGAGTCAGATCCCCTAAACGGAAAACTTTCTGCAACATCGCCAATAGGTAGTGCGCTTCTTGGTACAAAAGTTGGAATGAGTGTCTCCGTTCAACTTCCTGTTGGAACAAAAATCTATAAAGTTATTTCTCTTTAATTTTTACTTCACAAAGAGAGACTTAATAACACTAAACGCAAAATCCACATCTTTATCTTCAAAGATTATGGTGAACTCATTTTTTGTTGAAACTACGTCAAAAACGTTGATACCCTTCCATGCCAGCGACTTGAGAATTGTGTAATACACACCAGGAATCTCTACATTTGATGGAGGAAGCGAAATGGTAATAGCAGATAAATTATGCACTGTATCGTTTATTGCTGATTGAGGTATGGTCTTTTGAACTTCATCTTTCCAATCTGTATTCACTATTAATGCTGTTTCATAAACACCTTGGGTAACCGCGATAATATTTCTATGATCGTCAGCGTTTTGCTTAATAAGTTCTGCAACTGCAATTAGTGCTCGTTTTGAGTTTTCAAGAGTAAGTTCCGTCAAATTAGATCTAATCATAATGTTGGGTTTAATGTGGAAAAAAGAAGTCAGAACTGTTCCGTTATGTGGCACTGTTTGCATTCGTCGTAAGGCCATAATAATAGCTCCAGTTTGAACTCGTTTCATGAGAATATTTTCAATCTGCGGGCGAATGGTACGTGCATAAGCAGAAAGGTTAATTATCCCCTTTTGAAGACCTTCCTCCACAAGTGGTTCTCGAGTAACTATTTGTTGTACAACCTCTGGAATTGTGATCATTAAGTTAATATTTTAACATTTTATAACTATTTTGTCTAGTTTATTTAAAAATTTGTAAATACGCATCATATGCATATAATTGAAACTCATATATGGCAGAAGGAGGTAGGTTTGTACCAGTATCGTCGCTTACCCACCCCGTTACGGGGGTTAATTTTTCACACATTGCCAGCGCAGTTAATCGTGAATCGGCGGCAATGCTTCCCGTTACGCCCGATGCTCTACGAAATAGTTATGCCGCTGGTATGTCAACTGTAATCATTGATACAGAGCACGGAGATAGACCTGTTGGCCATGTACGTTTTTCTCCGCTACTCACACCCGAGTTACGAGCCCAGTTACAACT
>CAZAUL010000053.1:0-3515 GCA_964488545.1 uncultured Gammaproteobacteria bacterium | reverse complement strand
TGGCGTAGCCTGCCTCGGTAGTTGCATTATCAGTCCACTCTACCACATTGGTTGTTCCAACTCGTGTAACTTTACAGTTTGTTGCCGGTTCAATGGGTGTAGTGGTAAAAGAGTAAGGGGTTACTTGGGTTCCAGACCATGTATTTATTCCGTCTGGATCAATTGCACTCGACTTCCAGTAATAAGTTGACCAATAATTCAGAGGAGTGCTAAGGGTATAAATCCCTTGAGTACCCGAGTTGTAGGCGGTACTTGAGTCGGCATTTTGACCGCTCCAGCCAGTTTGTGACTGTGTTTGATCAAACGTCTCACAGTTTTGTGTCATATTACTGTCGGTACAAAGCGTAATTTTGTACTGGAGGTGGTCGCTATTTGCATCTGTTGCGGTTGTATAAAACGTAGGTGTACGAGAAACACTAGTTGCAGCATTGGCAGGGGAGTTAAGTGCAGGTGTGTTGGGGGCGGTGTTAACGGTATACTGCATCGAAATCGCACTCACGTTTGCCGATACTGCCTCATCTGCACTATGAAATATTGTTCTGTACTGAAAATATCTGTTTCCTGTGGAAGAAAGAATAGTTGAACCGAGCGGATTGGTTAGGTACTCATCACCCGCTCGTAAGTCATCAAGCCATATGGTGCGCCCCTCACCTCCATTGGTAATTTGAAGAGTAAGTAGTGAAGAAGACTCCATAATGGAGTTAAACGGTTGTGAAATATTCCAGTATTCTTTTTGCCACTTAAACACATCAGCCTCTGCGGTGAAACCACCCGGAGGATATGTGCTCCCTGAGTCCCATGAGGCAATAGTTATTGCGCCCGTACTTGGAACTACCGAGGTGACTGTGCCTTGTGCAATATATGGTGTACCGTTGTAATTTTCACGAACGATAATTTTATCCCCAGAATATACCTTATCACCCTTTTGATGAATTCCATGTACAGTTGCGTCAATAGTAAATGTAAGGTCATTTGAATCTGCGATAAGATTGCCACTATCTAGCTTTGCTCCAAAGTCGATAGTAATATTGCGACTTCGAATTCCACGTTCGTATGTTTGACGTATTTCTTCAGGAGAACGTTCGATATTACTTACTCGCACCTCATCAATTACTCCGTTATAGAAGTTGCTTGGATTTGTGCCGTCGAAACTTGAACCAATGTGAAAATTCTGATCACTCGCAATAATACTCACCGTGCCAGTTTGGTCAAGTACACCATTAACATATAATTTTGAATTTGTTCCTGCAACTACTCCAGCAACGTGATACCATTTACCTGCGGTTAACGTGGTAAGTCCGTTGAAATTACCGCCTCCGTGGGAGCCAAGATTAAATACATTAGCATTTTGTCTAAGTCCATATCCATATGCGGAATATTGACCTCTTGCTGCTATTATTTGTGTAGCAGAGGCGATATCGTTTGGCTTAACCCAGGCTTCAATGGTAACTACACCACTATCTATATCAAGGGATGTACCGGGACCTGCCGGGACTTCAACGGAATAAGATGTCCCATTAAACTCTAGAGCATCTCCATGTACGCCCGGTCTGTTAAGTTTGTAGTCACCGTTTATATAAGGACCAATAATGTTTCCATTATTTCCGTAACCGGTTGCATCTGTAATACTTGGTGTAAAAACTGATATGTTTGAAAAAGTGCCAACATGTTGATAGTTGGCGACTTGAGCTCTAAAAGAAGTGTTTCCTTTGGCGTTGTCGGCTGCAAGTAGCAACGTCCAATTTGAATACGCGCCTCCCCTTATATGATAAGAACAGTTTCCGACAGGGTTAATGGTCAAAAGTATCTCATATGTAGTGTTTGCAGAATATGCACCATATGATCCACCAAAAAGCGCTCCATCTTGGTACACGTATATGGTGCCGGCATTAAAATAAAATGCATGACTAATGGTATTGTAATTAGCACTGGCTATTTGGTTTTGACCCCATCCTATCATCATATGGTTCGGGGCCGCTACTGAACTACTGGTAGTAAATCGCGCATACAATTGGTTACCTGCCTTATTTGAGAATACTTGTCTGGAGATAACTCCCGAGTCCCATGCGGCAGCTGCACCGGCAGAAAGTTGGAGGCCACTATTCTGTGCAATTTTGTTTGCATTGGGATCAATCTCCACCCATTTAGTAATTGTCGTACCGGGAAACGTATCGGTCCAAGGAAGGACTTTAGTATCGTCCATATGCCAAAATCCAACTGTATTTTTATCAGGTTGACCATTGGCATAGAGGGTTTCTCCGATCGTGGTTGTAAGATATGTTCCTGGTTTATCGGCCGCAATCATAAAAGGAATTGTAGATTTATTCTGTAAATTGACTGGATTAATTGGATAATTAACATACTGATTCTTACCAAGTTTGTAACTCTCTGCTATTTCTTCGGGTGTTCTCGTGGTCTTGCTGATATGTACTTCATCTATAAGACCATGCATGGGTTGTTTTGTACCTCCAGGCGCCCGCATGCCGATAAAAATATTACTAGCTGATGACATAGTGCCGGTTTTAGCGGTACCCCCACCACATTGTTGTCCATTTAGGTATGATTTAACGTATGCTCCATCATAAGTTAGCGCCATGTGTTGCCACTTATTGAGTGATACCGTACATGCCGATCCATCCGCAGCACTCCATGCACCTCCTGCATAAATATAATTCGCAACTTGCCCAGCAGAGTTAAACGCAAATAAAACACCAGTTTCCTGGCCAACAATTGTATTATGACTTGCATCCAGCACTGTAGGCTTTATCCATGCCTCAACTGAAAACGCGTCTGAAAATTTTGTAGGTGAATTATTTATTCCGGTGTCGATGTAATCTGTTTGAGTGCCTGCACTACCCGCATTAACACTTCGTGCCCGTGACGATATTCCTCGTGCAAGGGTTGCGTTATTTGGAGTAGCATGAAAACCGTACGGCCCACTATCCTTAAGATAGGCGCCGGTGCCATTTGTTTCATCAAGTCTCCACAGGCCTATTGTACCCGCATCGACAACAGAGTGTGTAGTAATTTTTGTGCTTGCAGAACCTTCAGTTTTTATAATATTGTCGGTTGATTGTGAAGCGGGGAGGGGGGTAAGCGTGGCATGATATATGCGCCAATTAGTATTTAGGCCAGAGTACCACATCTTATAGGAGTTTCCTACTTTAATAACACTCGGACCATAAGAATGTGTGAGATCACCCAAGCTTCCGTTTGGTAACCTCCCTCTTGTACCTATCAAATTAGTTGCTTGTTCTATTGTGTTGTCATATTTCGTCCACGTGAGGCCATCTATAGATGTTGCATATGCGATTTGCACTGTGCCTCGGTGTGCGTTATACCACATTTTATATATAGATCCATCTTTGATTACGGTTGGTTCATATGCATGATTGGCATCTGCGCTACCAGTAGTACCTAACGGCACACGTCCATTAGTGCCCGTTGAATCAGAGGCTATAGGAATAGTATTGTCATATTTCGTCCACGTAAGCCCATCGGGGGAGGTGGCATAG
>CAZAUL010000052.1:0-3662 GCA_964488545.1 uncultured Gammaproteobacteria bacterium | reverse complement strand
CCAACATCTTCATAGTTCTGATTTTGATATAATTGCACTATGAAAATACTCTTAACTGGTAGTAAAGGTTTTTTGGGTCAAGGATTTATCGATAGATATGGAAAGGGTCTCGATATTGTTGAATATGATCGCAATAACGGAAAGGAAGAACTTTTAGACTACGACAATTTGAAGCGTAAAATACTAGGTTGCGATCAAGTTGTTCATTTAGCAGCAATTCCAAAACCAGTTGAGGGGAGGTCGATTGATGACTACATAAATAACAACGTACTCGCAACGCACAATGTCTTAAAGGCAGCAGTAGAACTGGGAGTAAAGCGAGTTATTTACGCAAGTTCAACAACTATATATGGAATTGAAAAAGGAATACCTTTTGCAACTCCCATAAAGGAAGATCAACATTTTGTTTCACAATACATACCTGCAGACAGATTGTCCTGTAGAGATATAGATTTGTCTTATCATGTAAGTAAGGTTATGGCAGAGCAACTCGTTGCCTGGTATGGTTTGAATAAGAAAGTGCAAACAGCGGCACTGCGATTTGGACCAATAAATAAAGTGTTCTTAGGGACAAGTGTTAGCATGAACAACGCAGCTCAGGCAATCAAATTAGCCCTCGATTACAAAGGTGAGTTATGGTATGAAGCGTTCAGTATTGTTGATGAAATAAATCACATTGATATCTCAAAGGCAAAAAGAGTCCTTGGTTATAACCCCGAAAAGCCAAACTATACCGGAGATCAGTTACACTCAACACTCGAGGAGAGAACTAAATAACTGGATGTAAAAACATTCGAAAATTATTCCAGGTTCTCCACACCCTGGAGAATAAACTATATAGAGATATGAGAAACAATCTGGTCCACTATTTTAAATATAAATACAATGAAGGGCCATTATCTCTTGAAGAACTGTCTAAGGCAACATTTACAATAGGTAACTGCCGACGTGCTATTCAAGATTATCTATATACAGTTCATGGACTTTTCTTAAAACCTGAACAGATATTACTGCCAGAAGGATACATATCTACAGGAATTTTTATAACTAAAAATGGTGTCTTTGACATTTCGTTGTATAAACCAGGAGATATTATCTATGCAGAAAGGTTGAAAGATAAAAATAATAAATCCATCTATAAAGAAAGAAAATATTTTAAAACTGAGGATAAATGGATAATTGCTTTACATTCTGCAGTATTTGTTGATCGCAATACTGTATATCATGCAACTGCGATCACAGGAGAAACTTGTATGTGGGATTTTGCTAAGTTCAATAAATACTATAGAATAGTTACAGTAAAAAGAGTACTGAAAGATTAACGCTATAAGGATCAATTTATTCTAGACCCGAGTACTCCACCGAGATTTTTTAGCTATATATTTCTTCTAACTCTTTTACTCCGCCAAAAGCAATTCTGTCTACTACGGTGTTATCCATGCCAAGCATGAGGGCTGGTGTGATTACAAATTCCCCATACTTGTTATTTATGCTATCAAGAGCGTCAGAAACTTTACGCGTCTTGCCGTCGTCCTCTTCAAAGAGCGACATTTGAGACTTGCTTGAAGGAGTGAGCCCATAACAACTCACAGAAACTTTTGCTACAACCTTACGTTCTGGTTGCTGGTTAAAGATTATTTGTGCGCCTCGATACAGTTCATGTGTTGCATACATTTCCTCATTCATGAGTCTTCCTCTATGCCAGAACGTATAGTCTTTGTAAACCAGGGCAACATGAATACCTTTCGCCGAATTACCGCTTTTTCTTAATCGTCGCCCCATCTTTTCGCACAGCTTCATCAATATTCTAGACAGCTCCTGGGCATCGCTTGTGTGTTTACCCAGAGCGTAGTCCTGCCCATAACTTTTTCGTTCAAAATCAATATCATCAACTTCCCATCCACGGAGGCGTTTATACCAATAAAATCCAACTATACTTTTAAATACTTCGTTCTTGAGCTTGTGGACAGGAGCATCAAGGAACTGCAGGGGGGTAAAGATACCACATGTATTTAGACGCGCCTCAAAGCGGGTGTTGATGCCACACAGGTCCACAAGTTTCATTCCGGAATATATGGATCGAATATTCTCATGGGTAATTACATCTAACCCATCAGGTTTATGTAACGAAGCACCAGTCTTTGCAAGAAATCGATTGGTAGCAATTCCCACCGATGCCTTTATCCATTCACCAATTTCAACCCTGAGCCTTTGTTTAATATCCCTCCCGATATCAACCAGCTCTCTCTTTAGATTCCGAGCCATTGGATTAAAATCAATTACAATTTCATCTATTGATTTAGGTGTTATCGAAACCGAATAATCAGAACAAATTCGTTTCAGTCGCATGTGAACATCTCGCACAAGCTGTGTATCCGTGGTTCGGACTATTACATCCTTGCAGATAAGTTTTGCCTCCATGACGCGCATACCCGTTTTTATCCCCAGCCTTTTCGCTTCAATAGATGGAGCTAACACACAACCTCTTGGCGAATTATATGCAGCAATGACAAGTGGCTTGCCACGTAGGTGGGGAAATGCTTGCTGGGTCACCGTAGCAAAACAACTGTTCAAATCAATATGCATCACAAGTGGCTTGTTGCGATTAAGCTGAAGTTCCATCATATATCTCTTCAAGCGTCCATTGGAGACTATCTGTATCCAGCTTTAACTTAAAGTCAGATATCCCATCAGTCCCATGGAAAATATGTAAAAGTTTTCTGCCCTCTCGGATTTTATGGTGATACGAAACTTGCTTGATAATGTAGTCTCTCCCTTGCCAACGCATCTTCCGTGGCGCCACAGCACCATTTTCACGGTTGTATGAGCTTACGACACTCACTTTTTCATTAATAATTTCACTCATGGTAGTATTAGCATTGGTAAACAATCGTTTACTTACTCCAAATAGTCTAATGAACGATAGTTCACCATGTCAACTGGCAAACACCATATCAAACGATATATTAGAATATAGATATGTGTGGTCGCTATTCACTCGAGTTTGATGAGGGGTTTTATAAACGATATAAACTGTCAAGCAAACCAGTTGTCGAGACCAATTACAACGTTGCTCCTGGTCAGCTGGTGCCCGTCGTTGTCTCTCATAGCCCAAATACTCTCGAATTCATGATGTGGGGACTGATTCCGTTCTGGGAGGAGAAAAACGAAAGGCCAAAAACACTCATTAATGTTCGACAAGATACCATAGAAACAAAACCCTGGACCCATAGGTACATAAAATCACAAAGATGTCTCGTGCCAGCTACAGGCTTTTATGAGTGGAAACGGGATACCCTCGGTAAGCACCCCTATTACTTCTTCCTTAAAAACCAAAAATACTATTCATTTGCCGGAATATATACAGAAACAGAACACCCACAAACAAAGAAAAAATTGAAGTCATTCGCATTAATAACCACTCACGCCAATAAACTTATGAGTACGATTCATGATAGATTGCCGGTTATATTAAAGGAAGAGGATGAGGATATGTGGATCAAACATGATGAAGCCAACGTCGAAAAACTCACAAAGCTTTTAACACCTTATAACGACAAAGATATGGATATGTATCCAGTAGAACCAAAAATAAACAGCTTTGGCTTTAGTTCGAAACCGTTACGTGTATCAGATGTGCAACAGGAAAGTTTCATCTGATT
>CAZAUL010000051.1:0-3678 GCA_964488545.1 uncultured Gammaproteobacteria bacterium | reverse complement strand
GCTCCCCCGTGTGGATTCGAACCACAAACCTTGTCGTTAACAGCGACCTGCTCTACCGTTGAGCTACAGGGGAATAGATTTTAAACGTGGTCGATAATAACGACCTGCTCCTTGTCTGCCTAGGGCAGATACCGTTGTCTCCCTGAGGGAGATAAAAGCTATTCGGAAATAGATTTTAAAAGTGCTTTACCAACTCCGCTTTTTAAAAATAACTCTCTTGTTCTTGCCTCTTTTCGACTACTTGCATCCTCAAGATATATTAGTTTCCATGGCCGATATGCTTTTGTTGAAAAAACATATCCAGAATTATGTTCCAGTATTCTTCTATTTATATCGGAACTAAATCCCACATATATTCTCTCAACCTTCTGACTTTTTATCGCATAAACGAAATACAACATAGCTATTGATGATAACGACCTGCTCCTTGTCTGCCTAGGGCAGATACCGTTGTCTCCCTGAGGGAGATAAAAGCTACAGGGGAAAAAATACTGTAAAAGAACAAGCGTAATTATACAAAAAATACAGCTTTAATCCAAGCCAAGATTATATTTGTTTTAGTTTAGTTACATTAAAATAGGCGGTCTAGTGTGTCATCAATAAAGTTTTTTTGCGTCTCAAGAATACTCGTGCGAAAATATGCATCATCCGTTGCCCTGTTAGTTATTTCTGGATCAACCTCTATGAGTTTGTTAATAACTTGTTGCATTGCTTCTTTTAGACCAGAGCTACGTGTCGCACCTATCGCCTTCAATAAATCCATATATATTTGTGTTCTTCTAGCCTCTCCCACGGCTCCACACATTGTTGTTAACACCTCTGTCCATAATGAGCGAGTTCCAACGCCTGGTAAGTCTGTTCCCCTCATTAAACCCTCAGAAGCCTCTTTGACCAATTTTCCTTCAGTGCCTTTAAAGTCTAAAAGCCAATAGATCCTGTTTGCACCCAAAGTGCTCTCCGCGTCGTCACGCCTCAACCCCTCTAGTAAGTGTTTTCTCGTTTTCATAATGACATCTATTCTTTTCATGCGAATTGGATCTAACAATCGAAGCTTGTTTATTGTTGACTTTATATTAGGAGCCTCAGATTTGCTTGCATTTAATGGAATCGGTTCTTGCATTGTCATATTTGAATTATATCACCGTATTTGTGGGTAAAATTCATGAAACCCAACACATACTCAAACATTCGAGAATCTATATATTTTAATCTTATATCAACATAGTTTTTTGTGTTTATAAGCATGGAGGGGTGTGAGTTTCTTTAAATCATATTTGATTTTCTCCAACTCCTATTATACTTACCCTATATGAACCTTAATCACCTTGCGCGCGATATTGTAACCCAAAATGAATATCTAACACTCGCAACAATTGATGAAAACGGAAAACCGTGGACCTGCATTTTGGCCTATGCGTTTGACGAGTCATACACATTTTATTTTGTATCTCTCCCTACAGCAAACCACTCACAGCACATTAAAAACAATCCTTCAGTTTCATTTACTATTTTTGACTCGCATCAGGACTTTGGCAAAGGGACTGGCCTGCAGGGTATAGGCGTTGTGGTAGAAATTACACAGGAAGAGTTTCAACAAGTGCAAACAGTGTATTTTTCCCGACAATACCCGTACGGCAACATACACAATGAGTTTATGGATGGACTTAAAAAATTACTCGACAGCAGAGAGTATCGGTTTTACAAACTAACTCCCACAAAGGTATGGATTAACGATCCAAGTGCCGATACCGACAGGAGGGTTGAGGTTGTTTTTAAAATGGAAGAGTAAGTTCTGTCTGTGCCTTACCGTTTTCCTCTATGTATTTTTTCCAGTCAACGCGAATTATGTTTCTGCCCGCCTCGTTCATATAATGCACTTCTCCATACTTGACACCAAAATCAAAAAGCTCTTTGGTGATCATCACATCGTCAAGGCAGTATTTTTTAAGCTCTTCAATTTTTCCTTCTTTGTAATAGTCGATTGCCATCAGACCGTGTCCGCTTTTTTTCTTCCCGAGCGTTGCAAATGCAACGTCATTCAGCGCAAGACGTCTGCCAATTTTGGAGCGGATATCTTCAAGAATATCAAAAGTCGACAGGGTCATTATGTCACCGGGGTAATATGCTTGAAGGACAGGAAGATCAAACCCGTTGCTGTTGTAGCCAATCACATAGGACGCATGCTCAAGAAGCGGAAAGGCTTTGGTAAGCTCTTTTTCCTCAAACACCATGCCCTTTTGCGTGCCGTAGTCATAGGCGGCCATAACCGAAACGCCAAGTTTTTGATGTTCGTTAAAATCCCGAAAGGTGTGCTTTGTTTCAAGGTCGATAATGACCGGAAATTTTTTCATACTCAGTTTGTCCTCCCTCTACCCCGCTCCTTAAAGATCTCCATCTCAACAACATTTTTTGTATTGCGGGCCGGATTTGGAGTAAGCTCGGACAGATGAACCGAGTTGAGAGAGTCCTGGAGATGGCGATACAGACCGTCAAAATAATTAAAAAAGGCTCGCTCCTGTTTTTTATTGATCTTCATTACATTTTTTTCAATAAAATCATCCATTTTTCCCAGTTTCCATAAGGTTTCCACAAAGCGCGGGTTGCCAAAGTTAAGATAGGAAAAGTCGCCGTTAAGCGGTCTCACCTTAAACTTCATCATGCGTACGTCCTGCACCATCTGCTCATAGGTGGGGTGTTTATCAAGTACAGCCGACTTAAACGCCCTGAACAGTTTGACCATGTCCGCTGTCTGTTCCTTTTTTTTCATAGAGTATAATTATTCAATGATATACCAACAATTGCAAGCCGATCAACTATCTGCACTCAAATCAAAAGACACCCTCAAACTGCAAACGGTACGAGGTATTATAGCAACCATCAAAAACAAAGAGATCGACAAAGGATCGCCTCTCACCGATGAAGAGGTGGTTGCGGTACTTCAAAAAACAAAAAAAGAATGCATGGAGAGTATTGACTCGTTTACCAAAGGTGGGCGGAAGGATTTGCTCGAAGAGGCAAAAGCTCAGCTGGCTATTGTCGCTACATATCTCCCTCCCGAGATGACCGATGCAGAGCTGGAAGCAGAAATTGCCAAAATTGAGTCAGCAAACAAGGCTGTCATATCGCAAAACCCAAAGGCGCTTATTGGACTTTGTATGAAGGCGCTTCGCGGTAAAGCAGACGGCAGTCGAATCATGCAGGCGATTAACGCTCAACAGCGTGTATGAGAAAAGTAGTTTTTTTTCTGATATTGTTTTTCCTTATCGTGTCGCTTATTCGCAACACGCTTGAGTACCGCAAAAGCCTGACTTATTACCGGGAGACAAAAACCAATCTCACAGCGGCGGTCGAAAAAAACAAACAGCTTCTTCTTGAAAAAACCACCGCGGGTTCGGCGTTTGAAATAGAAAAGAATCTCCGCAATAAAGAAAACCTCGTTCGCGAGGGAGAAACTATGATTATTGTGCCATCCCCCTCCCCAACTCCAACGCCTGTACTTGCTCCAAAACGCCCTCCGTATCAACAGTGGATCGGCGTATTTTTTGAGTAATTTCGTGGTATACTTATCTAGCGTGTTGCAGTTAGATTTACTTACGGGGTAGTGTACGGCTGCACAGGAGGCTCATAATCTCCTAGACCATGGTTCGACTCCTGGCCCCGTAACAAGTTAGCCTTTAG
>CAZAUL010000050.1:0-4131 GCA_964488545.1 uncultured Gammaproteobacteria bacterium | reverse complement strand
GACCTCAATTTGATTGATGGCAAAAATAGGAGTGGAACGGTAATATTGGATTCAGATCAGCTTGCAGTGGTTGGCAAAGTATTTGAGGAGGCGGGCGGTGAATATAGAGATAAATTATTTGCAGATATGTTTGCGGCAAGAGGTGTTTTTGATCGAACTTTAAATTTTGGATTTGGAATGGAAGCCTTACCATCTTGGGCTAAATTAGGATTCAAAAGAGATGAATGGAAGTATATGATGCAGAGATATGAACCTGAGATAACTAAGGCGCTGGACAATAATCATGATGCACACCAAGCAATGAAAACGCTTGAAGCACAAGGCGTAAAAATGGATACAAACATGAAATGGCTATGGTATATATTGGCGGTACTATTTGGTGGAGCTGCGGGGGGAGTTGGAGGAGCGATTGCACCAGGTATAACCGCACTTGAAGGCGCAGGAGTTGGCGCAGCTGCTGAAGTAATTGCGACAAAAGTAATGTTAAATAAAGAGCAAACTGATGTAAATGGAAATACGATTTAATAATACAGCGCCTATTTATAAGAAAATATGAAATCATTAACCCAAACAGACAAACGCAATATTTATAACACACTAGCCGAGGCGTATCTTGAGTTAGTAGAAAAAGGTCATATTGGCAAATTTGAGCGGAAGGTCATAAGCAAAAAAGTTCTTGAAAGCGTTGGAAAAGCACAAACATTTGAAGATGTGTCGTTGTTTGTGCGATCACTACTGAAAAACTACCCAGTATTTCGAATTGCTCAGATAAAAATTGATTCAGAAATTGGGAAAATGCATGAACAGGACGTTATAGGCAGATTGCAACAATTTATACGTGCATCTAAATAATTATTTATTAATTCAGCAATTTTGAATATGTCAGCAGGAGAAGGAGCAGAAAAAGCAAATGTTACCGGAAAAGACATCGCTGCCGCTTTGGCACCGGATAAGGGACGTGCTCCTGTACTGAACAAAGAAGTGGTTGCACTCCGTGAACGATTCAAAAAAGATGCGGGTGAATCAGTGTTCAAAGCAGAAATAGTAGAGAATGACGAAGATTTAATGGTTAATTTCGATGAGATGAGAAGGGTGCTAGACGGTGAGCGTAAAAAAACTCAATCAGAAACTGATCAAAAGAGAAAAGAAGTACTTGAAAAACGATATAAACGGTTAGAGCTAAAATATGATATTTACGACAAACTACTTAATAATGAAACGTTTAATACGTTTACTGAAGCTGAAAGAAACGAATTTACAGTTACATTAGCACGATTACCAGGATTTGCTGAAGCAATGTCCGTGGCAACAGGGGGAAGATTGACAGCTGAGCAAATGGCCAAAGTACTTGAAGGAAGGGGAGGGGTGGCAATGACGACTGCGGAGAAAAAAGTAGTAGAAGAAATGATCTCATCCATCGCGCATGATGATCGATTAAAAACAAGAATATCTAAGGGGCTCAGCAAACTTACACTACCAGCAGAAGACGCAGCAAAGGCTCAGGAAATTGCAGATTTATCTGACTCAACAAAAAACAAACAAAAAGTATTGGATGAAATATCAAAAAGCAAAAAAAGAATAGCAGATATTGAACAAAAATATCCAAGTGAACAAGATCGAGCTCAGATGGAAGCCGCATACAAACGAGCAAATAAAATACTGTCTGGGATTGCTGAAACATTTAAACCTATTGACCTAGGTCAGCAATCGGTACAAGATATGCTAACCCAGGCGAGTGCAAGGAAGACAGAAATAGAAGGTCAATACCCAGCAGTAAAAACTAATCCTGCTGCTAACGTTACAGATCAATTTGCAGAACAAAGGAGAGAATATGCTGAAATAACAACTTCTATTGGGAATTTGAACACATTAAAGACAACATTTTCCACACAAGATTCTGCTGATAAGTATAAAGATTTTGCTGACTATGAGAAGGCAAGGGGTGCATTGGCCACAAATGAACCAAAACTTGACAAGATTATTAAGGATGAGGCAAAGCTACTTACACTTGAAAGTGAGCGAGGTATGTTTTCTGATAAATATAAACGTCGAATGGAGGTTACGTTAGGGGAAGAGGTCAAACGCTACTGGAACGATGTTGTCCTTACTTCTGCAGGTAAGTCAGCCGAAGCTCAAGCGTCTATAAAGGCAGAGGAAAAAGCTGCTGCTCAAAAGGAAAAAGATGAGCGCGTTGCAAAAGCAGACGAACTACTTCAGCGGTTTACCTATCTTTCAGTGCTCAAGTATGAAAATGGTGAAGCAAAGGGATGGGATGATGCATTTCTTAAAAAATTTGTTAAGAAAGACATGTTGTCAAGAAGTCCTAAACAACTTGCACGTGATGTGCTTGATCATATAATTCGGAGTAAGGGCACATTACCAAGGGCATATGGGAAAGAGATAGATGCAATGTTAAAAGAAATGGGAGTTGGGTCGGGTGATCCACCCAAAACAACACGGGATATTTTAAATGGAATTGATCCTGCCAAGTATCAAGAGTGGGCAGAACGTAAAATACCGGAAATTTTAGGATATGCACGTGCACGGGGATATTATTTTGACAAACTTCAATTTAAACCGGGGCAAGCAGAATTTTTACTTCGTGCATATGATGAAAAGTTTTTTGAAAATGCAACAAATAGTCAACAAGAGTTTGCCGAGCAGGCGGCAAAGCTTATGGGAGGCGAGTTTAAAAATTTTATTAAGGACGGTTCGCTACAGTGGAAAGATATTCGTGATAAAGTTGCAGGAAAAAATTGGACTGAGGGAGTTAAGAAGCTTGGAAAATATTTGAGCTACTTAGGAATGGGATATGTATTAGGTGGTGGACTTGTTTTTGATGCAAGTGGCACATATGTCGGATTAAGCAAAGTTGGAGAGACTATGTATAACACCTTGAAGGCTGGTGGTGCGGTAGCAGGGGCAGTTTCTCGTGCTGGAGATTGGGCAATTAACGCACCATTAGAGGGTATTGATACGGTGCTAAACGGGCGGACACCTGGATCAAGCCCAATTCCTTCTATTCGACCATAACCTATGTCAGATCAACCAGGAGCGGGTGAAACCATGGGGAGTGCTCCGCCTCAGATGACTGAGCAGGATATGATGAACGCCCTTCGGGCAATGGGTGCAGAACAGGCGGGCCAACCGCAACAAGAGTACAAAGCTCCAGAGCAAAATCCCGACGAAATCATGCGCGCACAACAGGAAGAGGCAAAGGCAATGGCAGAGATACAAAAGCAAATGGCGGCAGCGGCAAAAGCGGCAGAACAAAAAGACCCAAGCCCAGTTATACCTCACCATGTACCTCCTCCCGAAAAGCGTGGACTAATTGGCGCACTATTTCATAAACTTAAGGATCTTCTCCTTGGTATTGGCCGTATGTTTGGCATAGGGCGGGCATCCAAAATGACTGCGAGTGCGTAATGTAAATGACCAATGAACCAATACTACCAATGACCATGGGAATTTCAAATGTCAAATCACAAATCCACAATTCAATCACAAATCACTAATCAGAAATTTATTTGTACATTGAACATTGGGATTTGAAATTTGATTGGTTATTGGTCATTGGGATTTGAGATTTGCTTGTTCATTGGTCATTTGACATTGGTATTTCATTTGTGTGATTTGTCATTTGTCATTTGTGATTTATGAGATGGGGGTTCTGAAATAAATTCAGGATGACAGCGGGAGTTCTGGACGACACAAAGGAGACTTTAAGACTTTAGGACTTTAAGACTTTACGACTAATTATAGCTCTTCCTGTATTTCTCCGAGTAGTTTGAGTACTACTGCTTTTTTGTAGCGCCTATCGCCACGCGAGTTAATACGAATTGCCGGAAGCTTTCCTTTTTTACCCCAGCGTTTAATGGTGAGCGAAGAAACGCGAAGAAGCGATGCAACCTCGCGAATAGTCATTAGATCGGGTAAGTCTGAGAGTGATACCTTTGGAAGCGCTTTGGTTTTGTATGACATGGAACGCATTATAATGAGTCATTTTGAGATTGTCAATACTACGCAGAGCGAGGATAAAGTCTAAAAGTCATAAAGTCTATATAGTCTTAAAGTCGTAAAGTTCAAAGTTAGAAAGCCCTTTTAAATGACCAATGAACCAATACTACCAAT
>CAZAUL010000049.1:0-4386 GCA_964488545.1 uncultured Gammaproteobacteria bacterium | reverse complement strand
AGTGCAAATGCCTCGCGGTCGGACGGATAGGAAAGTATCTTAACAACTTCTTCTTCAGAAATAAATTTCGCATCCATCATTTCCCAATCATGGTTTTTTGGATCCCCTGAAATATACTGCATTAAAAAATAAAAAACTGTCTTGTTTATTTTCATGTTGCTCCATGTATAGGAATACTCCACCTTCACCGGCTGAGGGTGCACAATGCGGGTTTTAACACCACCTTCTTCCTCAACTTCACGAAGGGCGGCAACTTCCATAGTTTCACTAGTATGAATATCACCGATTAGCCCCTTTGGAAACACCCAGCCTTTATGTTGTGAATGTTGGCACACCAGCCATTCACGAGGGCTGTGACTAGTAGGATTAAGACTTTTTCTAAACACTATTCCGCCGGCAGACATCTCCTTCTTTACCCGCACATGGAGATTACTTTTTTCATTTGTCATTTGTGATTTGTCATTTGTAATTTTCTTGTAGTATTGTCCACCCATCTCATACTGAAAAATTTCCTTTCTCACCGGTCCCAAAAATAACAAGTGAAATAGTGCATAAAACGATTTATACAAACTTACTACTAATCCTTCTTTATCAAATCTTCGTGTTGATACATACAATTTTGGTTCAGGATACACGCGTAATACAGCCTTTTCACTCCGCGATGCCCGAAAAGTAAGTTCGGTATCCTCTCCAAAAAAAATTGACTCATCAAATCCACCTATCTTTTCAAATAAAGTTCTTTTGATAAGAATACATGTACCACTTGCTCCAGGTTTAATCGTCTGCACAAGCGACATCGACACATTCATCATGCTCATAATAAATGCCCCTCGTTTACTTGTACCTGCTGGCCTGTTCCACGATGTTGCCATATCTGGTCTATCAATCTGGATATGTTTCTGCATTACTTTGAGATAGTGCTTTTCAATAAACACATCTGCATCAAAAAAAATAAGCCATGAGCCTGTTGCATGGCGTGCCCCGGTATTTCTCGCTTGTGCAACATTGCTTGATTTACCTTCAATAAATCGAATAGTGGGGAGCTTGTTCACATAGGTTTCTACAATGCGTGCAGTCTGATCCTTGGAGTTGCTATCGCTCACAATAACCTCAAAGTCTTGATAAGATTGATTCACAAGTGAATCAAGAAGCACTCCAATGGTAGCTTCTTCATTACGGGTTGGTATAACAACAGAAAAAAAAGGTGCCATACGTATTTTATTGTATCATTTTGGTATACTGGATCAGACTATGAAGCGTATTATTTGGCTGGTTGCAATTGTGAGTAGTGTTGTTGTGGGGCTGTCTTTGTATTTAACACAACAAGATAAAAAAGAAGTAAACCACCCTCATTTTCATGCGGGGTTTGTCGTATATGTTGATGGCGTAAGGCAGGACTATTCAGGAGCACAGTATATGCACATTGATATGTGTAGTATTGAAGAAAAACAAGACTCACGTACCATGCAAAAGGAAGACCGGGCTCATCTTCACAACAATATTGGAGATGTTGCGCATATACATGCTGAAGGGGTAACATGGGGTGAATTGTTTGAAAACACCGGCATCACACTTCCCGTTGAAAAAAATGTAACTGTATATCGTAACGGGGTAAAAATAAGTAGTTCTATTTTTGAAGCGCATATAGCTCCATATGAGAGTATATTGCTTTCGTATGGCGAAGATATGGTACCAAAGACATCTGACTTTGTAACAAGAAAAAGAATTGAAGAAGTTGAAAAAATACCCAGTGAGTGTGGAAACTAACCTACTTGATTCGGTCTAATATGTGTTCAAGGGCCTGCCTCATTCCTCCCTCTGCCGTTGGCAGGGTAACAAAGTCGGCAATATCCTTTAGTTCTTTAGGGGCATTTCCCATGGCTATCTTATATCCGCAAGCCATAAAAAGCGGATAGTCATTATAACTGTCTCCAATACCAACCATTTCCGCTCTTGATACACCAATCATTTTTGATAGTTCAAGCGCCGCAGTGTGCTTGGTTGATTTTTCCGAAGTAATATCAAGCCCCCAAAAACGGTCTATGTGAAACTTCATTACTTCAACATCTTTGCAAAATCGAACAATATCCATGCGTAGTTCATCAACTACGGTTTCGGTAAGTTTATTTACTCCGCATTGGAGAAGAATTTTTACCACATTCTTTGGCATATCTTCAAAATGAAAAAGTTGGGGAGAATATTCGACATAAGCAGGAGTAGAGATACGAGTTGTCATGTATGCGTCATCCTTTGTTTCTATACTAAATACGAGGCCGCGTTCATAAAACAAACGTGCAATATAGCTTACTGAGCTGTTGCCAATTGTTTGTATCCATGGCACTTCGCCGGTTATGTAATTTCGGATGATGCCTCCACCATTAAATATGTTTAATGGAGATGTATTGATTTCTCTTACATATCGTTCAATAACTCCCAAGCAGGCATTACCGGTAGCAACAGAAAAATATATGCCTTTTTCTTTAAGATCCGCTATAAGCGGAACTATAGCTGGATCATAGGAAGCGTTATACTGTATAAGTGTCCCGTCCATATCCGAAATTACAGCCTTTATTGCCATCTTATTAGTATAACGCACTTCAAAATTTTCAACCAGATAAAGAACATGCTATACTGCAGGGTATATGAAACACTTACTTTTTATACTCATCTGTATCTTAGTAATTTTCATTGCAACACCCTTTGCTTTACTCGGTAAACTACCAATAATCTCGTCGATCATTGGTGCTACACCAAAAGATCTAGGAATTCGGATTACAAAAAACGACTCAATCGCTTCACAAACTAAAATAGGCACTGAGGTTATCGCAATAACGAAAGATATACAAAAGGATGACTTTACCCTTGAAGGCACCAAGGATGCAGAATTTACGATGGATAGCAAAGAAATTACAGCGTTATCAAATAACCGAGCATGGAAATATTATCCTCTAAAAGATGTTCAGATTAAAATTCATGATGACGGCACGATTGAAAGCTCAGCGATACTTGTAATATCAAAGGCGATGCCATACGCATTAGGTTTGGGTTATTCTCAAACTGATATTAAATCAGCAATGGAAAAATATTCTATTCCACCTTTCGAAGTTCCAATTTATATCCTTGGAAAAGGTTCAGTAGCCAATGATTCAGTAATAGTTAACGCGAAGACCGTAAAAATTGGTGCAGTGCCTGTGCCGCAAGATATTGTTGCTCAGGCAAATACCGGTGCAGAAAAAGTGCTAAACGATTTAATTAAAAAACATAACAATTCATTTCACGCTGAAAGCGTATCATTCAGCGCAGGTAAAATGCATTTTAAAGGGCGTGTAGCGGAAAAGCAGTACGTGTATACAGAGTAATTATTTACACACATATGCGAAGGGTATTCGGTATTGGTTTAGGATTTTTATTATTGGCAGTGCTGGCAATTACTGGAATTTGGCTGTACCCTCAATTCCAACCTCAAGTTGCACAAAAAACACAACCCCGCACCAATAAACTTTCCCCTGTGCACTATACAGTTCAGACTGTAGCCAAAAATCTTTCAGTGCCCTGGGCAATTGTATTCACAGATGCAAACCGGATGCTAGTAACGGAACGCATTGGAAAAATTACAGAAATAAAAGAGGGTACTCAAAAAACTCTTATCTCATTTAAGGAAGTATCTCAAACAGGGGAGGAGGGGCTTATGGGTATGGCACTTGATCCTGATTACAAAACAAACAACTTGTTGTATGTGTGTTTGGCATATTCTAAGAATGGTAAGCTAGTAAATGCGGTAAAGACGTTAGAAGATAAAAAAAACTCTATTGCGGAAGTACAAACCATTCTCGATGGTGTACCTGCGGCACAGTATCACGCCGGATGCAGACTCCGTGTTGGTCCTGACATCAAACTATATGTATCGACGGGTGATGCCTTGCAAAAAAACTCTGCACAGGATGTTACTTCGCTTGCTGGAAAGATTTTACGTCTCAACTTAGATGGTACAATTCCAAGCGACAATCCATTTCCCAACTCTTATGTATTTAGTTATGGACACCGAAATGTACAGGGATTTGATTGGCATCCGATAACCGGCAAAATGTACGCCTCCGAACACGGACCCTCGCTGATTGATGGACCGCCTGGAGGCGATGAGGTAAACCTTATCAAGCAGGGCACAAATTATGGCTGGCCGGTTGTATCACATGAAAAGTCAACTGAGGGAATGGAAGACCCCCTAATTGTGTTTACACCCGCTGTTGCTCCGGCATCAGGGTCATTTTATTCGGGCAAAGTCTATCCTCAATTTACAAATCTTTTTTTCTTTGGAGGGTTACGTGGAGAGGGAATATTTGGCGTTACTGTTGAAAACAATAAAAAGGCAACGTATCAAAAACTAGA
>CAZAUL010000048.1:0-4466 GCA_964488545.1 uncultured Gammaproteobacteria bacterium | reverse complement strand
CCAATGGAAAGGGATGTGGATCGGGTGCCCAGTGGGCGTGTGAAGCGTCAAAAGGGTATGATCCGGTAAGTTGTCCAACTAAAAACCTTGAGTTTCGCTGTTGTGTTCAACGGTCAAATGGAGATTTAGTTGTCCATAGTTGTGGTGGAAGATATTGCTCTGATATCAATCTTGCTGGGATTACCGCTTGTTCTACTCAAGCTGGTTACGGAGCAGGAGCGCCAGGCTCCATTATTACAAAGCCTGGTCAAACCATTCCTTCAGAGCCACCTACAGGTGGAGGGGGCAGTGGAGGTGCTGGTTCAACAGATCCAAACTGTAAGGCTGGTTCGGGGAACAAATTTGCATGTGATCCAGCTGCAGGATATAACAAATCAGTTTGTGAGGCTCCAAACCTTGAATTCGCATGTTGTGTGCAGGACTCACGATGTCCCGATGGCGAAGCACGATATCGGTGGTACGGATGTACTGGTCAGCCATGTCAAAATACTAAAATAGCCAATGCGCTGGGTCACCTAGTTGCGTGTCCGTATGGCGTAGATAAAAGCAATCAGGAAAGCTGTGAAAGTGCGCTTCCCCCAACCCCAATATTTCCTCCATCTGACCCCCCCGATGGAGGTAATACACCTCCGCAAACGGGCGAGTGTTTTGCTGGATTAAACCAATCAGACTGTAACGATGAAACAGCAGTTACTGGAGTGAAATATACTTTCAACAGAACTACCAAACAATGTTGTCCAAATAAGTCACCGCTTGAAACCCCACCTCCCGACGAACCTGAAGACACACCAACCCCCATGCCAAGACTAACCAATGTGAAATGTGAAGAAGTAAAGTGTGCTCAACCGAAAATTGGTACATATGCAAGAGTTAAGCCACTACTTGCGACAAGATATCTTTATTTTTCCTCGCTAGATACATGCAGCGCAATTAGTTTGAATGGAAGATCGGAGGAATCGGTCAAAGCTGAAGTATGTAAAGATCCGCCCCCAGTACAAGGTCCTCTTCCCAACACCATTATTACTTCTCCAATACCACCAATTAATTTTCAGCAACCGTTTCAACTCACATTACCTCCTCTTACTCAAATTACCCCGGGAGCACCCATTGTGATTAGTACAAACACAATTCTTCAGTGCTATACTCCTAACTTAAGCCAAACAGAAGTGTTAAATTTTGTTAATAATGTTACTACTGGTCGTTCAAGTTTTTCAATTTGCGCACAAAACGAAGATATTGTGATGTTGCCATCCAGTTCAGGCACACCCAATTTTCAATGTTGTCCAAAAAAATAGTATGAAAACATATATACAAGTCTTATTGTCTTTAGTAATCGCATATACCGTAAGTAGTTACTTGTCTGCGAAAATATTCACCACCAATAGTCCAGCGGTCGACTCAATGTATATTGCAAACATTACGAGTGACTTTTCTCAAACAGGCGATAAATTGATGGCACTATTTAAGAGGTTTGATTCGAAATCTAAGATTCCTGAACATATTGCCAATATACCCGCAGAAGCATTTAAACCCATTACAAAAGGGGTATCTGCGGCAGAATTAGAAGGTGAAAAAGGAGAAGTTGTGCTAAGCATTCAGCAAGGTACTGAGTATAAAGTAAGACAAATAACGCTGAGCGATGGGGCAGTGGTAAATATAATTGATTTTACGGGTGGCACTCAATAAAAAAAGTTGCAATATTACAAATTGTTCATTATTCTGAAAGTATGTACCTCGGGCCGTTTTATTTTGACACCAAAGAAATATTCCTAATATTAGCCGCAATACTGGTGGGGCTTGCAATGTATTTTGGGTGGGAATTACAGTGGTTTGCACCAGACAAACTACTTCTTCTTATTGTACTCATGCTTGTTACCAAAGGACTATTACCTGCAATACACAATGAAGCATTCTTTATCCTCGCAATCGTCACCATATTTTTATCGCTTTACCTCCCTATGTTTCAGCTGGTGCTCTTCTACTTTATCTCCTTCGCACTCTTCCGGCTGATGAAAGTGATATAACAGTCTATAAAGTCTGAAAGTCTATCAAGTCATAAAGCCTATAAAGTCCTCTTATTGTCATCCTAAACCTGGTTCAGGATTCCACATAACATAAATCACAAATTACAAATGAATAATCACTAATCAATTACAAATTACAAAGCTCTAATCACAAAACAGTTTTGTCATTTGTGATTTATCTCTGGTCATTGGTAGTATTGGCTCATTGGTCATTTATAAGGGTTTTCCGACTTGAGACTTTACGACTTTAATACTCCTACGTCCGTCTTGCAAAATAGCATATATTTCTTTATAGTGAGAGGTATATGGCTCGTAGGGCAACACTTATCTCCATTTTTATTGTTGGAATGTTCATTTTTGGGTTGTATTTGAGTGCAGATACAATATATGCTGCAAGGGTTTGTAGATATGTGAGTTGTCCAGGCCATGCAGGTTGTATTCCTGCTCCAGGAAACAGATGTCAACCAGGAACTTGTATCGAATGTACCGAGACTGCTCCTCCACCTGCGGACAGGGATGAGCGCCCAGCGCCAACCTCACCACCACCTCGTCCTACAGCTACACCAGTTATTGCATGTATTGATTCAGATGGTGGATCTATACCTAACACATATGGTGAAGTAACAATTAAAGCACCCGCACCTCCTCAGGTATTAAAAGATACCTGTCTCACTCTCCAAGTAACAAATAATGCCGATGGAAGTAGTACGAGTAGGTGGATGAATGGGACTATTGGTACACATGTAGGAGAAAAAACATGTGTGAATGTAGCTACTGGTATTTATTCGGACTCTGTGCTTGCATGTCAATATGGGTGTACAAATGGAGCATGCAATCTAACTCAGCCCTCACCAACACCAGTAATTTATTGTGGTGTAAACCAGTCATGCCCAAGCGGGTATATGTGTGTTCAGCCTCCAATGCCGACCTGTCGACCTGGTTTAGCTTGCAAACAGATAATGCCTCGTATGTACTGTGTGCCTGATACATGTACACTACGCTCAAAGGGTGACGCAAACTGTGATCAAGCAGTTAACGATGCAGATTACGCTATATGGAAATCTGCTTTTCAAGGAATACGATATTCTGCAAATACCCATTCTGCAGATTTTAACAAGGATGGTTCAGTCACCATCGTTGATTTCGAAATATGGAGAGCAACCCGACACAAATAACTGATACAACACCAGTACAGCAGCCCACATCAATGACGATGGCAGGTAGTAGTGTAAAACAAAAGTTCACACTCCCAGCGGGAGCGCTGTTTAAACTGTTTCTTGTACTTGTTGTAGCATTTGGATCAGGTTTGGGGCTTTGGTACTATCTTAACCAAAATTCACGCCAATCAAAAGCCTCAGAGTGGATCGCAACCGCATCATTTTCAAATAGTTCAATAGAGGCAAAAAAGGGAGATGAAGTTCAAACTATACTCAATATTACGACTGGTAGTGCGACAGAAAGAATTTCATCGGTAGACATTTTATTTTCAGATGAGGGTGCAGGTCTTGACTTTTTGAGGGAAAAACTCATCGTGCCAAGTGGGTTTAGCGAAATGGTTCTTTCCAATGCACAAACATATACAGGAGGAGATGTAACAATGTCAGTTAGGTCTTTAAAACGACTCACATTTACCACGCTTAAGCCAGCATCCTCACTCCCCACCACTTTTTCGGTCGCCCTCAAGTTTAGAGTTGTAAAGGAACAACAAGGAGCAACAGTGTCATATATTGCCCATGTTAAGGACGTACAGGTTTCAGGCCCAGGGGCTCCGAGTGGTAAGTATACGGTACAGAAACCAACAGAGTTTAAATATGTGGTACGTGTAAGCGCCGATGCTCCAACTCCAACCCCAGACCCTCGTGCTGCCATGCCAACGGGTCTAACTTGTGACTCAACACCTGGTCAAAATATTATTCTCAAATGGAATGATTCAGCAAATGAAGACGGATATAGAGTGTATCGGGACGGCGGACAAACCCCCATTGCTACACTAGGTAAAAATACCAGTACCTATGTATATAACTGGTGTGGTGACTTTGGCAACCACCAATATAAGGTTATTGCATATAATGCTGTAGGTTCAGTTTCAACAACCGAACCATCTATTCATTGTTCATGCAAGCCTGTTCCAACAGCTCCTCCACCCACTCCTACACCGCGACAGGTATTAAACTCGGCAGATATAATCTTTAAGCTCAATTTTCCAGATGTTGCGGCAACTACGACAACACTTTCTAATATTAAAATTGAAGTATACAACGGCAGTGTACTCGCGTGCCCATCATGCACTCAAACAGTAACCTTCACTCGTAATGGCAAATATTTTGAGTCGCCACAGCTTAGTTTTCCACTGAAGCAAACCATGCCTTATACATTTGTCGTAAAACAGCAAAAAACATTGCGCAGAAGCTATAAATTTGTATTTTTGCAATGGGAAAAACT
>CAZAUL010000047.1:2279-5105 GCA_964488545.1 uncultured Gammaproteobacteria bacterium | reverse complement strand
ACGGCTTGTATTTTCTCTTCGATACTGAGGGTGCTTGACACTTTGGAGAGGAGTGACTCGGCATCCTGGCGCTTATATCCTAGCTCCACTAACGCATCGAGCGCCATTTGATTTTCTGGAGATTGAGATTGTGTAAATGAAAAATCCCCTTTAAACTTTTGTGATAACTCAAGCATAATTTTCATTGCAGTTTTTTTTCCGATTCCGCTAATTGTAGAAAATGCACCAACATTTTGCGACCGAACCGCAGATACTGCATCAGCAAATGTAAGCTGTGACACAATAGTAAAAGCTGTTTTTGGACCAACACCTGGCACAGAAAGGAGAACGGTAAAAAATTGTTTCTCATCCTGATTGGCAAATCCAAACAACACATGTGCATCGTCGCGTACCTGGAGATACGTTAGTAGACGAATATCATCTCCGATCTGTTTTTGGTGAAGGGATGTAGGCGTGGCAAAAAGTTCATATCCAAGACCAGTTACGGTATCGACTACTATGAGGTTGCCAGAAATAGAACTAATAGTTCCCGCTATAGATGCAATCATGGAAACAGTATATCATGATATGTGAAGCTCATCTCTCTCTATTTTCCAAAGTCGGTTATATTTAGCAACTCTTTCGCCTCGTGTAGGAGCGCCGAACTTAACAAATTCTGATTGGAGACCAACTGCCAAATCTGCAATAAACGAGCAGTTTGTTTCCGAGCTTCTTCCGGCCACTATGTATGATAATGAATGCTCGCGTGCTGTATGAACAATATCAAAAACCTCGGTTAATGTACCTGCTTGATTGGGTTTTATGAGTATTGTTGTGCAGGCTTCTTCACGGATAGAATAATCGAGCCGATCCTTTGACATGCGAGTTAGCTCATCACCGACTGTATATACCGTTGCCCCAGTTGACGCTGTAAGCTTTTTCCAACTTGGCCAGTCCTCTGAGTCAAAGGGATCCTCAAGTGCAAGAATTGCGTAACTTACGAGAAGTGACTTAATAAACTCCATATACTCATTGCTTTTCAGAGGGTGTGCTTTATCCCGGATTGTATACAATCCGTTTTTAGAAAAATAGGAAGATGCGAGATCAATGCCGATAAACATATCTAAACCCGGCTTCATTTTAAGCTGATTAATTGTCTCGACTAGTATCTCCAGTGCATCGAGATTGGTTGTCAGGTTAGGACTAAAACCACCTTCCTCACCAACAGCAGTAGTAGCATTGCGATATTCAAGAACTTTTTTAAGCTCGTTAAACACCTCAATTGACTTTTGATACGAAGTTCCAAAGGTAAAAGAGGACGACGGAATAATCTGAAACTCCTGAAAGTTCATAGGAGTATTAGCATGCCTACCTCCGTTTATCATGTTAAAAATAGGGGTGGGAACTTTATCAATAACAATCTCTTCCTTATATTTTGATGTGTATAGCGAGTTGATGTATTTAAATAGAGGAAGTTCTGCTTCGATGGCTCCCGCCATAGTAACAAGCTGTGAAACGGTAAGAAGCGTATTTACTCCAAGCCTACTTTTATTCTTGGTGCCATCGGCCTTAATTAACCAATCATCGATCTCAAAAATTTTTGAGGGTGACACTCCTTTTAATTTTGGTGCAATAAGGTCGTTAATGTAAGAAACAGCATGGAGTACTCCTCTGCCGTTAAAGCGGTTTATGTCCTCATCCCTGATATCGGTTGGCTCATTGCTAAATTGAGCGCGTGTTTGGGGAACGGACGTAGTCACTGTTATACCATTATCAAGCAAAGCCTCAGCCTCAACTGTGGGATAACCTCTTGAGTCAATGATCTCATAAGCGTGTATAGATTCGATCTTGCGCATAGGGCTGTTATTTTTTTAGATTCTCAAAATGCTTTTTTTCTATAGTATGTATGAGCTCACGTGTTCGTGAAACCGCATCTGGATTGACCGAGACACTGGTAATTCCTGCCTTTACCATGCGCTCAACTATTTCGGGGAAATCTGAAGCGGCTTGCCCACAAATAGAGGCAGTAACCCCGTACTTGACAGCGGTTGTTACAATGTATTCCAAAACCTGTACAACCATTGGATTACGCTCATCATAAATATTTGCAACATGTTCATTATCACGATCTACACCCAACAACATCATTGTTAAATCATTTGTACCGATGGAAATTCCATCGATGCCCACTTTTAAAAATTCTTCAAGATTAAGAGCGCAATAGGGAACTTCAACCATAATCCATAACTTAAATTCAGGATAGTCCAGAAGACCTGACGCTCGAACAAGTTCTTTAATCTTTACTAGTTCCCAAGGGACACGAACAAAGGGAATCATAAGGTGTAAATTTTTGTAACCCATTTCCCAGATCCGTTTAATAGCTTTCAGTTCAAGATAAAATTCATACGGATCATTAATATAGCGCGAAGCACCGCGGTAACCTATCATTGGATTCTCCTCATGCGGCTCATAGTGCGAACCTCCCTTAAGGTGTCTATACTCGTTTGTTTTGAAATCAGTTGCTCTGTAAACTACCTTACGAGGAGAAAAGGGTTTGACAAACTTGAGGAGACTGTTAGTAAGCTTTTCTACATAGATATGTTCCTTTTTGTTTTTTATAAAATCTTTGGGATGTGTTCCAATTTCGGCAATCATAAACTCTGCTCTCAGTAGTCCAATTCCATCAGTATCAAGCTTTGATACTTCGAGTGCTTTTTCCGGTTCTGCTAAATTGGTATAGACCTTGGTAACTGTTTTATAGCGTGGAGCCTCTTTTTTCTTTTTATCAAGGGCTAACTCGTATTTATGAATTGAACTAAGTATACTTCCTCTATATATTTCACCTGT
>CAZAUL010000047.1:0-2179 GCA_964488545.1 uncultured Gammaproteobacteria bacterium | reverse complement strand
ATCGTTACTGGACCAATCCCAATTCCTGGTGATGCAGGAGCGCCTGTGACCAATACCTCTGAGGTAGAGGTAATATCGGCCGTTTTCTTAGTTGACACCGACTTTATGGTAGTTATTGGACGTGACTGTACAATAAATACTCTTCCGTCTTCTATTGCCCATTCGATATCTTGGGGAAAATAATAGTGATTCTCAATGTCTTTTACAAGAAGCGCTACGCTTGTTATTTCATTTGGAGTAAGCTTTTGTTCTGATCCCTCTTTTTTACTTAACTTCACCTCTTTATTACCCGAACTTGATCGTACGAACTTAAGATTCTGATAATTGGTGAGTGTGTTAGTGATGACAAAAGATCGCTTATCGACTTCATAGTGATCTGGAGTTACTTTGCCCTGTACTATATATTCGCCTAAACCATATATTGCCTCGATGACGATCTTTGTTTTGTCGTTGGTTACCGGGTCAATACTAAATGCAATTCCAGACTTATCAGATTGGACCATGCGCTGAACGACAGCTGCTAGGCCAACTTTAAAATGATCAAATCCCTGGGTGTGTCTATAATACATTGCACGTTCAGTAAAAAGCGAAGCCCAGCATTTTTTTACATATTTCAGAAGTTGTGAATCGCCTTTTACATTCAGATAGGTATCTTGCTGTCCGGCAAAAGAGGCCGTAGGCAAATCTTCAGCGGTAGCAGATGAACGTACTGCGACAAGCGGGTGAGAGTACAGTGATTTGAGCCGTTTTAGTGCGTGTTTAACCACACTTCCGTCTGCAGAAAAATAACGCTCCTCTTTTTCCACAAGATTATCGTAAAAATGAAGGATTTCGTTTGTAAGAGAGTCGGGAACAGGAGCGTTCAATATAAGACTGCGAACGTGCTCTGCTGCCTGTGACAGTTCGCGTGGACTTTCAAAATTGACTATTGAGATTATATCCTGGATCTTCTTTTGAAGCTTTGATGCATTGATAAAATGAAAGTATGCATGCGACGATACCACAAATCCATAAGGAATAGGTAGATGTGCACGAGTCATCTCACCTAGATTTGCCCCCTTACCACCAACCAAACCAATATCATCTTTGCTAACCTCTTCAAACCATACAATATATTTGTTTTTCATATACTATCAATATACATATAATGAAACGCAGATTACAAGGAGTAAAATAGTAAAAATACCCATTGACACACTTTTTGTGCTGTGATATCATTCTAGTTACGAATGATATTTATTCGAATCTAAAGGCACCATTGGAAGCACACAACTTGCTCTCCTAACAGCCTTCATCAAACAAATTAAGAAATGTGTGCTTAGATTTTAAGTGTTGCTCTTTTTTTCTCTGGGGTGATTTGGGCCTATAGCTCAATTGGCTTGAGCGTCGGATTTGCATTCCGAAGGTTAGGGGTTCAAATCCCCTTAGGTCCACAAAAGTTAGTAATCAGTCATTAGTTCTTAGTCGTCAGAGTATCTGACAACTGAGAACTGACAGCTAATTACTGACTTAGAGAACATTGACAATTTGGGTCTGTATGTCAAGAAAAAAAGTGTAGGTTTGTATTTTTATACAGCAAAGGAAAAACAAGAGAATTAGACAAACGAAAGAGATGGGAAACACTAAAGCTAATGGCGGATGCCTTGGCAGTTTAAGCCGACGAAGGACGCGTGTATAAGCGCGATATCAACGGTAAGCCCTTCAACAGGCGTTATTATCCGTTGGTTTCCGAATGGGGCAACCCACTCCGATGTAAATCGGAGTTTTTTGTCGCAAGACATTAAGGGAACCCTGGGAACTGAAACATCTAAGTACCAGGAGGAAAAGAAATCATATGAGATTCCGTGAGTAGCGGCGAGCGAAACCGGAACAGTCTAAACCCTCCGATTCGGAGGGTGTTGCGGAGCCACAGTAGGAATGTAAAGATTTATAGCAGAACCGCATGGAACGGCGGGCCACAGAAGGTGAGAGACCTGTATGCACAATGAAACTTTACTCTGGTGGATCTTCCAAGTACCACGAGGCACGGCAAACCTTGTGGGAAGCTGGGTCGGTCACGATCCAAGACTAAATACTTAAACTGACCGATAGTGAACTAGTACCGTGAGGGAAAGGTGAAAAGAACCCCGGGAGGGGTGTGAAATAGTACCTGAAACCGTTAGCTAACAAACAGACAGAG
>CAZAUL010000046.1:0-5120 GCA_964488545.1 uncultured Gammaproteobacteria bacterium | reverse complement strand
TCGAAGAGTTTTCAAATTATTATTTTGAATTTTGGTACACATTTTTATGTCTCAGTATGAACTTACGTTTCTTCTGAACGAAGAAGCCGAGCTGAAAGTGCTCAAAGAGCTTATCACCAGCCTTGAAGGTGAGGTTACAAAAGAAGAAAAGTGGGGTGAAAAAACCTTGGCATATCCAATAAAAAACACCTATAAAGCCCACTACTATCACTGGAAGCTTTCCGTTCCCACGAAGCAGGTTTTAGAGCTGAGAAAAAAGCTGAACTATAACGAAAAGCTTATTCGTTATTTACTCTTAGCAGTTTCCTAATATAACTATGGCAAGCCGATCAATGAACAAAGTTATCTTGATAGGTAATCTTACCCGTGATCCTGAGCTTAAATATACACCAAACGGTACGGCTGTCTGCACATTTGGAGTTGCTACAAACAGAAGCTGGACAACCCATGATGGGCAGGTAAAAGAAGATGTTCAGTATCACAGAGTGGTCGCGTGGCAGAAACTCGCAGAGCTTTGTGGAAAGCTACTTACAAAAGGAAGAAAAATTTATATGGAGGGACGCCTGACCTACAGAAGCTTTACCGGAAAGGATGGCCAACAGCGGTCCATTACAGAGATCGTGCTTGATGACTTTATCGTGTTTGATTCTGGAAAAAAACCAGGTGTAGCAAGTGAACAATCAGCTCCTGATCAAAAAGAAACAACTGATGTTGAACATGAGATGCCAACCGAAACACACCAAACCCAATTAAATGAATCAAGTGAGACAGTCAACCCTGATGATATACCATTTTAATTTACTATTTTAATTTCTATGAAAAATAATTGTTTTTTTTGCCAATTTAAGTCAGAACCATCATTTAAGAGTATTGAAAATCTTGAAAAATTCCTTACAGTGCGTCGCAAGATCGTCAACCGTGAACGATCACAGATATGTGCAAAACATCAGCGCACACTGACAAAGCAGGTAAAATACGCTCGATTTCTTGCCCTGCTTCCCTATGTCTCATACCAAGGAATGAAGTAAAAAATGGTATCATGAGAACATGACAATTGAGATAGCTGTTGATGGTGGACGCGAGCTTGCAGTCAGGTCGGGTATGAAAGTAGATTTTTCTACTCCTCTTTATAAGACAAGCGAACAGCAGTCATCCTATCGTGTTGAGATTACACAAGCGCTTTCAGTGCATCCAAAGGAAATATTTACTTATATTACAAAAAACACGGGGGACTACATACAGAAGGGTGAAATAATTGCTCAAAAAAAGAGTTTTTTTCACACAAAAACAATTACTGCAGAACATGCAGGAATTCTGACCGAAATTGACCATATCGACGGAGTTGTGCTTATTGAAGCAAATGAAGCAGAACACGCAAGCGAGACCTGTTGGTTTGCTGGTGAGATTATATCCATAGCTAAAGGGCATATATCGCTTAAAGTAGGAAAACATCATTCAATACCTGCAGAACATATAAGTGACCAATTTGGAGGTGAGCTATGGTTTCCTCAAGATGAACTCAGTGAGCTACCGGCATTTCCTGTTGCTTGTTGTGAACGTTTAAACTCCTATGAGAAGGCAAAAATGGAAGCAATGGGGGTAAGGGGACTCATCATTGCAACGCACTATGAGGGTGACATATCCTTTCCCGTAGCCAAAATAAAGGATGGCGCGCTTTTAAATGAGGTACGAGCAAAAAAACTTTCCTATTGTGTAACACAGGCTCACCGTAGTACAATCATATTTTACTCAGTATGATTCATCACAAACCGGTAAAGAACATTACTCACATTCTTCTTGTTGCATCTGTTGCTGTTTTGTTGTTTGGGGGAGGGTACAGTTTTGGTAAATATCAGTCAGCACAGGAGCAAAAAAAATTATTTTCACAGCGGAATATCGACTTTACTTTATTTTGGAGCGTTTGGGATACTGTATCTAAAAAATATGTAGATCAAAGTAAGCTCGACCATAAAAAAATGTATTTAGGAGCAATCAAGGGCATGGTTGCGGCAATTGAAGATCCTTACACCTTTTTTCTCAATACAGACGAAAATCAACAATCAAAAGATGACTTGGGAGGTAAATTTGAAGGAATAGGAGCACAATTGGGGCTTAAAGACAACCTGATTGTTGTCATAGCGCCACTTAAAAACTCTCCCGCTGAAAGGGCAGGGTTATTGGCGGGCGACATTATTTATAAGGTAGATGGTACAGAAACCAAGGACATGCCACTTACTAAGGTTGTATCGCTCGTTCGCGGAGATCGGGGCACCAAGGTGGTGTTGTCGGTTGTACGTTCAGGTAAACAGATGGAGTTCTCAGTTGTTCGTGACGTTATTCAGGTTGAGTCAGTGGAGCTAGTTTATGACAAAAACATTGCACATCTCAAACTCAATCAGTTTGGCGACAAAACAGTAGATGAGTGGGAAACCAAAGTAAGAGAAATTAAGGAGAAATGGGAGAAGCGAGAAATACGAGGACTTGTTTTAGACCTTCGTGACAATCCAGGAGGTTATCTTGAAAGTTCGGTATATCTTGCAGGTGAGTTTCTTCCAGCAGGTAAAATAGTAGTAAAACAGGAGTCAGTTGTATATGAATCGAAAAGCTATACAGTAAACCGCCAAGGTAAACTGCTCGATATACCCATGGTGGTACTGGTAAACAAGGGCTCAGCATCAGCATCTGAAATATTGGCGGGTGCACTTGCCGACCATGACAGAGCGGTTCTCATTGGTGAAAAAACGTTTGGAAAGGGTTCGGTTCAAGAAGCAATAGACTTGGGTGAGGGAGCAGGTCTTCATGTAACTGTTGCAAAATGGGTGCTCCCAGGCGGAGAGTGGATTAACGGAAAGGGCATAGAGCCCACAATTAAGATCGAAAACACCCCAAAAGAGGGCAACACACTAACTCGAGAAGATGATGCACAACTTGACCGAGCTATTGAGGAAGTAGTAAAATAGTATTCAGTTTTTTTTAAGTTTTCTGAACTAAAATAGTATTACTCCTATGAAAAAACTTATTGTAGCTGGTGTTCTAACCATAGTTATAATTGCAGTTTTTCGCTCCTACCGCTTGCCGGCCTTAAAACTTCCCAACCTACCTAGCATAAACACACAAAAACAGACCGCGAGTGAATCAACCCGAGTTGTATATGAAGAATCGGTAGTTACATCGGTGGTTGAAAAAAGTCTGCCTTCAGTAGTAACGATTGGAGTTGTTACAACTCAGCAAATGGGGGGATTGTTTGAGTTTGATCCGTTTAACCCTTTTTTTAATTTCCGCAGAAACCGAGGACCCACAGAGAAAGTTGACCGAAATATCGGAAGCGGATTTATCATCTCTGAAGATGGGCTCATTATTACCAATAAACACGTTGTTTCTGATTCTGAATCATCGTATAAGGTTCTAACCAACGATGGCGTGAAGTATGATGTTCAAAAAATTTACCGTGATCCAAGCAACGATCTTGCAATACTCAAAATTCAGGCGCAAGGATTAAAACCACTTCCTTTAGGCGACTCAGACGCACTTAAACTTGGACAGATGGCAATTGCAATTGGCACACCACTTGGAGAGTTTACCAACACCGTAACTGTCGGAATTGTGTCTGGACTGGGGCGCGGAATAACCGCAGGATCTCCCTTTGAAGGATTTGTAGAAAAGCTTGATGGAGTAATCCAAACCGATGCCGCAATTAATCCGGGTAACTCTGGAGGACCGCTACTTAACTCGAAAGGACAGGTAATTGGAGTAAATTCAGCAATCGCACAGGAAGGGCAAAATATTGGGTTTGCGATTCCAGTAAAAGTAGTCGAAAAACTAATAAAACAGTTTGAGTCAAGAGGAAGCACGTTTGAACGCCCCTATATCGGTATACAGTATCAAACTATCGACAGACGCACGGCAATACTTAATGAGCTCCCTGAGGGAGCATACATCGAACGAGTAGTACCCGATTCTCCCGCAGAAGCAGCAGGTGTAGAAGTAGAAGACATTATCACCGGTGTTGATAATGTGCGCTTATCGTCGTCAAGCAAGGATCTCGCAGAGATACTTTCGGAAAAGTCCATAGGACAAAAAGTTAGACTATCGGTTTGGCGAGAAGGTAAAACGATAGAAATCGAAGTTACCGTAGGGTCACAAAGTTAAGTAAGGGAAAACAAACGGCGGGCATTGGATGTTGTTGTTGTCATAACTTCTTGAATAGATAATCCTTTAACTTGTGCAACTTTTTCTGCAATAAGTGGAATAGTTCGCGGGCCATTTGGGTATTGTTTTTGTGATTTGAGTGGTTCTGGTAGGAGAAACGGTGAGTCGGTTTCAAGTACAAGCATTTCAAGTGGTACATGGGTGATAAATTCAGCCTTCGCTTTGTCGTACGTAATATCGCCGTCGATACCAATATACATCTTGTGTGATTTTGCAAAGTCGAGAAGCTCCAAGTCAGCCTCACAGCAGTGAAAAACAGATCTATTTTCAAACAATGGGTTCCAATTTGCTTCAAGGAGGTTAATAATTTCCTTTTTTGTTTCCCGATTGTGCAGAATAAGTGTTTTGTTGTACGTTTTTGCCAGATGCAATTGGGCGGTGAGCAGATTGATTTGAACTTCCATAAACTCAGGAGTAATTGCATATGCCTCGTACTTGGTGTTTTTATATACATGCTTATCAAGACCCACTTCGCCAACAGCAACAACAGTGGTGTCCTGAATGAGAATTGTAAGCTCGGCAAGTAATTGAGATATTGTGCGTTCAGATTCGTGCGGTGGTATGGAATAGGCGTGGTGCGGATGTATACCAACAGCGGCGAACATACCAGAGAATTGTTTTGCAATTTCAACTGCACGGTGAGATGAGGGTATATCGGTGCCGGGAATTACTATTTGTGACACTCCACTTTTGTGTGCTAGTTCTATTTCATCTGTAAGGCTCTTTTTAAAGCGGCTAAAGTTAAGATGGCAGTGGGTATCGATATACATTGTGTTGAACTGAATTCTGAGATATGATTATAACGTAATGAAAAGGTTATGGGTTGTGGTTCTTCTACTATTAACAATGTTATTTGCGGCTCAACAGTCGCAGTCGTATTGGACAGTTGAAAATGATGATGTGGTGTGGAA
>CAZAUL010000045.1:0-5358 GCA_964488545.1 uncultured Gammaproteobacteria bacterium | reverse complement strand
TTTGGTGTTTCCAATATTCGTCTCTATTATTTACTCTCTATTTTCTTAAACGGATGGTTTATTTTGCCCAACTGGGTATTTTATTTTTCCCAGCATATCAGCCTAGTTGAAATAGGTATCGTTGAGGGAGTTGCAGTGCTCGTCGGACTCCTTATGGAGGTCCCATCGGGAGCCCTTAGTGATTTGTTGGGTAAAAAAAGGACTATTTTATTTGGGAGTATAGTCATAATTACCTCATGTTTTCTTTTACTTCAGGCAACAGAGTTTCTGGATTTTCTTATTGGTAATGTACTTATGTTTATTGGATTTTCATTTCACTCTGGTGCCACAGAGGCGTTTGCCTATGACTCACTTGTTGAACATAAAAAGGCAGATTCATACGATGTAGTTGCCGCGCGAAGTACTTCGCTTGCGATTGGGGCATCGATTATATCCACATTTATTGGGGGGTATTTATATGGACTGAATCCAGGATTACCATTTGTTGCGTGGATACTATTTTTATGTATATCGGTCATTGTTCTGTTATTTGCAAAAGAACCCCAAGTGGATACGATTACCTTTAGCACACACTCCTATTTACTCCATCTTAAGGAAGGAGTGCACACATTATTTAGCACCCAACTAAAAAAATATATTGTAGTAATTATGGGGCTTGCAATAGTAGTAAAACTCAATCAAGGTATGGTACGTCAGGCGACAGCGGCTGATTTTGGATTTACAGGAGAAACATTTGGATATGTACTCGGTGTAATAACTATACCTGCTATATGGTTTTCATTTTCATTTGATATATTCCGAAAAAGGTGGGGAGAAAAGGGGTTGCTGAAGGGAGTTATGGTGACATTTATTCTTGCATTTTGCATACCTTTTATTTTCAAAAATCCTATAGGAGGTGTTGGGCTTTTTTTTCTTCTTAATACAATAGAAAAATTTGCTCAACCACTAACCTCGGTTATTATCAATAGTCGCATCGATTCAAAACACCGCGCCACTACACTATCAACCCTCGCGCTTTTTTCGCAAATACCATACACCATATTAGTACTCGGCTTTGCATATCTTACTGAACCAAAATACATTGGAGCAATTTATAGCGGATATTTTATTTTATCGGTTTTACTTTTTATTGCCGTACTAAAAGTCAAAACGCATTCAGATGTATCAATTGCAGCCTAATTAACTACCGTTTCATGTGAGAAAATATAATATCTAATTATTCGAATAATCAGATATGAACATTATCGACTTGTCGCAAAAACTTTATCATAACATGCCGGTATATCCGGGTGACCCTGAGGTAACTATTGAAGAAATACACACCCTAGACAAAGAGGGTTGGAATTTGCGAAACCTTACCTTTACTACGCACATAGGCACTCATGTAAATGTTCCGTACCACATGGTGGAGAAGGGAAGACGACTTACCGATTTTCAGCTTGATGCTTTTTGCGGAGTAGCAGAACTATATAAACAAGGCATGGCTATTAGTTCAGAAAAAGGAATTATTTTTAGCGCGAGCAACATCGATCAATCTATTACAAACATATTAATAAAAACCCCACCCAAGTTTATAGGGCTATCAGAGCAATTTGAGTTTGACATAGTACTTGAAAAGTTACTACTTGAGCACAACATCATCTCATTTGAAAATCTTACCAACACTGATAAGCTCCCCGATACTTTTATGTTTTACGGTATGCCTCTCAATATTAGCGAAGCTGATGGATCACCAGTGCGCGCATTTGCAGTCATAGAGTAAGCCTCTCACGTGTATACTGAAACTATTACTCATTACTACATAATTTATGAAAGGATATAAGGGTTCAATAGAAAAACTCACTGTTGAGAATACCAATTTCCGCCATGTTTTATATACAGGTAAACATTCTCAACTCGTACTCATGTCACTTAAACCAAATGAGGAAATAGGAATGGAAACTCATACCACTAATGATCAATTCTTCCGGTTTGAGTCGGGAACGGGTAAGGTGATAATTGATGAAACCGAGTATCTAGTAGAAGATGGTGACGCTGTAATTGTACCTGCAGGTGCTCGTCATAATGTAATTAATTTGTCGGCAACTGAATTGCTTAAGCTATATACCATATACAGTCCGTCACATCACAAAGATGGAATAGTTAGGAAAACTCGTGAAGAAGCAATGCAAAATGAAGAAGATTTTGATGGACAAACAACAGAATAATGTCTATCTGTGATTTACAACATACTGAATAAGATCAGCAAGTGTTACAACACCCAGCAGACCTTGATCATTGGATTTGACTGCGGCTACGTGAATCCCTTTAGAGCGCATTTGTACTAGCAGTTTGTCAGCGGGGTATGAATCAGAAACATGGAGTATGTCCCGAATTAATTTTGTTTCATTTAATTTTTTTTGAGCGTTTCCATTTTCTGAAAATCTGATGATATCTGAAATATGGATATATCCAATAATGAGATCCTTTGAAAAATATACAGGATAGCGATTGAATGAGTGCCTACTTTCAGCTATCCTTTTTTTCACACTTTCAAGTGTTTCATCGTGCTTAAAAGACACAAGTCGCTCTATGGGTATCATTAGTTTGGTAAGCGGCATGGCCTGCAATATGAGAATGTTTGTCAACAAATGCGCCAGATGGGGAGGGAGAGTTCTACTTCGACGCGATTCTTTAACTATTAGTTTCAACTCCTCTTCACTATAGTCTATATTTTCTTTTGATTCCGGCTGAAGATGCATTAGGCGAAGAAAAAAGCTTGCGACACCGTTTGTTATTAATATAAACGGACTAAATATAAATATAAAAACGTGGAGGGGTAAAATTAGGAGTCGAGATACAGACTCTGACTTTTGAAGAGCAACTGCTTTTGGCATCATTTCGCCAAAAATCATCTGGAGGAAAGATAAGAGAATTATCGTAACAAATATTGATGTCGATTGAATAAATGTTTCACTAATGGGAAAGGGTAAAAAAACTAGAAGTGGTATGAGGGTTAATTCGATAAGCGGCTCGCCGTATAAACCGATCAAGATACTACACAATGTACTTCCGAGTTGTGTAACAGAAATAATGGAGAACATATGATCCAATGCTTTGCGTACCCATTTGTACCCAAATATATTTTGCTTTATGTATTCATCAATTCGTGTTTTTCGTAGGGAAAGAAGCGAGTATTCTGCAGCTACAAAAAAACCATTTAATACTATTAGTACTGGAACAATAATGAAGTTAAACGTCATGTCGTTGTTCATGCGTTAATGATTCTATTCTATTTTTGAATGTTTTTTTATATGGACAAGAGTTATTACTTCTTGAAGTAGGTAACTTATAAACACATAAAAGAACATGGCAAAAATTGCAGAAAACTCGACAGTAAAAGGTGCGTTGGGTATTGTTGTAGAGGGAAACATACCCTGAAATGGATAGAGGAGAGAGTCACTTGTATTGTATACCCATCGCACAAAAGGTGCTTGTTCAAGTGCCCCCAGTAGTTTGAGAAACACCCTCATACCAATAATGCTTTCAGCAAAAATAACAATCATAGAAAGCAGGGACAAGATGAATTTTGCATTGATCATACATGCATACAATAACTTTTAATTCATGAATACAAAATATACCCTTTACACTTGATAAAAGTTTCACACAAAATACATGGTAAACTTGTAATCTGCATAGATTATGTCCAATGAGCGAGTTTTACCAAATCAATATGGAGTGATGGCCCGGTTACGTGCTACGTCGGGGATCGAAATGGATATTGGAGCCACAAAAGACCCTTGTGGAATACTTGAAGGGAAAAACGGCAATCTTCCAAAATTCATGAAGGGATTACAGTCAGGATTACTCGCACTTGAAAAAGGACTATTCTTTACGGCAAGCACAGATCAACTCATAACAAATCAGGCGCAGATTAACAGACTTGGAGAACTCAATTCCTTTTTACATAGAGTGTTATTTCTCGATCCAAACGAAAACCCAGGCGAAAATGTTGCCAGATATGCTCTTGATCGGAGTGTTCGTCTATACCTACCCGACATACCGGAAAAGCACAATACCGAAATTAAACCCCCTGAAAAATACGACTATATGGTTCCGGCAACTGTGAGTTTATCAATACGCGATCAAAAGGCAAAAAAAATATTACGTATTGGCACTATGCCGGTTCTTTATTCCCACTACAAAAAACATGCCGATCTTGCCGGTGCGACCCATGGTGAGGCAAAACAGATATTGCATCAAAGAAGAAGATCAAATCACAGAGGTTCAGAAATAGCACATTCAATACTTGAACATGCGTCCAAAACTATTGAAGTGCCACATTTTTTTATTCAACTTGAAGACGAAGCGTCTCACACAACTTTAGAATGTATTCGAGGCGATTTAACCACCAAAGGTGACAATATTGGATTAAATTTAACATCCTCACTCAACCCAGACGTTCACGCATATATGTCCTTAAACCTCATTAGCAAACAAAATACAACTGTGAAAAAAGTATCCCCAGCAGAAAACCAACTAATAATCCTTTCGAACACATTACTCACTACTGAGTTAAAGTCTCAACAATCATTACGAAGAATATACTCCGATTGATTATATCGCTCTAACCTGGTATTGTTAGTCATTACTAACGCATTCACTTGTTTATGCCTAAAATGAAAATGGGCGGAGGAAAAAAGCTTAAGTCTCTGTTAAAAAAAAGAATGCGAGGTTCATTACGCAAGTTATATAGAAAAAACAGATGATACAGTACAAAAATAACTGTCCACGATGTGGACGCGAACGTGTAGTTGTGAGAGTTTGGAAGGAACGAGAGGGGGGGTCAATGGTAGAAAATACGCAGACCGCCTGTCCAGATGCAGTATGCCAAGAGGCAACCAATAAAGAAATGCGCAAACAACACGAGCGAAGACTAGAAACTGAAGCCCGAAAAAAAGCTCGCTACGCAAAGTGATATACTGAGTACATGGAGGAAACTCATACTGAATCTATTTCACTGAGCGACTCAAAACTATTTTCTCTGGCTCTTTTTGCATCCTCATTTCTCATACCGTTTTTTATTTCTGGACCACAGATATTGGTTGGGATCGTGGTTAATATGGTCTTGTACCTTTCGGTGAGATTTTTTGGTTTGAAAAGAACCATTCCGCTTCTTGTATTGCCAAGTATTGCAGCAGTACTTCATGGAGTAGTATTTGGAATTTTCTCACAATTTCTTTTCTATTTTATTCCGTTTATTTGGATTGGAAACTACGTAATGGTGAGCCTGTATGATTATGTAAGAAAAAAAAGAGGTGTACTCACTGCAGTATTTACATCAGCCTTGAGCAAGGCAGGAATTCTCTTTATTGT
>CAZAUL010000044.1:3064-5380 GCA_964488545.1 uncultured Gammaproteobacteria bacterium | reverse complement strand
CATGATGGTGGCCTTGCGGCTATACCAACCCTCACCCACCCTGTCACGCAAGAAGAATGGAGTAAAGTAAAAGAGGGCGAGCAAGTAATTAGCTGCGCATTTGCAGGTACAAATTGGGTAGCAGGTAGTGTAACAAAACGTCGTGATGAAGCTGTCTTTGAAGAACAAATTAAAAAGTCGATCCCTGTTTCAGAACGTGTTTTAACGTATGGTCAATTTATCGGTCGCATGGCCGATCATATTGAGGCGACTCACACACGACTCAGTAAGGATGTTTATACTGTTGCTATTTCGCTCGGATTTCAACATGAGAATATACTTACTGCTCAGGGCTCAATAGATGCGAAACTCCTGGGCGAGGAACCGGGAAAGTTTTGGAAAATAACAGACTTTAGCGAGCATAAAGATGATCTTCTGGGAAAATCTCTTCTAAAGGAACTCCATGAGCGCGGACTTTTACATATTAACCGAATAGTATTCCAAAATGATACCAATGCAGTTTCGCATCACACTACTAAGTCCGATCGGAAAAAATTACCTCTTGGATTTGTATTTGGCACTGGCGATAATGCATCACTTGAGGATAGAAATCTTGAAGCGGGCTATGGATTAGTGGATGGTGAAGATATGATTTTCAATGAAATGAAAAGGAGAAATCTAATTCCTCATGGCGAACAACGAAATATTATGGAGTATCGTATGGGAGGTGATTTTATTAAATACCGAGCAATCGCCGGGCTTGGGTTATTGCAAAAACATGGTGAAATTAACTTCTTTATTTCACAGTTTATCATTCGTGCCCTCCTTCAGAACAATGATGGAGCGATGATAAGTAAGATTGCTTCAGGCACGATCAGTCGCACAGATCTCAATAACGTCCTCAATACCCACGGACTTATAAGTAAGAACATGTATGAGGTTCTTCGATTGGTAGCTCAAACAGCACTTACTCAGGCAGGACAACTTATTGGCGTTATGATTTCTGCTGTCGCTGAAACGTCAGGATATACCGGTGGTAGTGCATCTGTAAACGTGGAGGGGGCAGTATATTGGAATGGATACACAGTAAAAGATACCGCGGATAAAACGATTAAACAGCTTAACCCAGAAAGCGATCTTCATGCCATACAAGCCATGGGTCTTATTGGCGTTGCACAACTAGGTATGGTACGCTCGCTATCACAATAAGCGCTCTGTTGTTATAATTGAATGCTATGAAACTCTCAATCGGTATTGTAGGTCTTCCAAACGTAGGAAAAAGCACTCTTTTTAACGCCCTCCTGAAAAAACAGGTTGCCGATGCAGCAAACTATCCGTTTTGTACCATTGAGCCAAATGTGGGCATTGTAGAGGTGCCAGATGAGCGTCTGCCAGTCATCGCAAAAATAGTTAAGACAGATAAAATTGTGCCTGCAGTGGTGGAGTTTTACGATATTGCAGGTATTGTGAAAGGGGCATCTGAAGGCGAAGGTCTTGGAAACAAATTCCTTTCTCATATTCGTGAAGTTGCCGCAATAGTGCATGTAGTCCGCTTGTTTGAGGACTCAAACGTTATCCATGTCGCCAACAAAGTAGATCCAAAAAGCGATATAGACACAATTGAGGCTGAACTCATATTGGCCGATTTAGAAACACTCAATAAACAGCGTGAACCAAAAATGAACGCAAGTAAAGATGAGGTGCGCACATACGAAATCGTGCAGCGAATGAAAGTTGAGCTCAATAAGGGTATGTCCGCCCGCAACTTTCCACTGGATGACGAGGAAAGAGCTCTTATCAAACAACTCAATCTGCTTACCATGAAACCCATGATATACGCGTTCAATGTATCTGAGGCACAACTTGAGAATCAGGCGGAAATAACTAAAAAAATTAATGAATTGGGAGTGGGATCAAGTTGGATTTATTTTAATGCCAAGCTCGAAAATGATGTTCTTGCTTTTTCTCCCGAAGAGCAAAAGGAATACTTAGAACAGTTTAAACTTGAAGATACAGGATTAAACCGACTCATTAAAAAGTCATACGAAATACTAGGACTCATGTCATTTCTTACCGGCGGCACTCTCGAAGCTCGTGCATGGACTATACCTATTAATACCTACGCTCCTCAAGCCGCTGCCGCAATTCATACCGATTTTGAAAAAAAATTCATTAAGGCAGATGTCTGTTCGTTTAACGACTTTGTAAGCAGTTCAGGCTGGGTTGGCGCTCGTGAAAAAGGCAAAGTCGTGAGCGCTGGCCGTGACTATATTATGAAAGATGGCGATATAGTCGAATTCAAAATTGGAGCATAAAAAGGAATAACACGAAGATTTT
>CAZAUL010000044.1:0-2964 GCA_964488545.1 uncultured Gammaproteobacteria bacterium | reverse complement strand
AGACTTTCAGACTTTCAGACTTACACACATATCTCGTATATGCCCGTGCAAATCTGATTGCTGAAAAAAAAGCGAATACCACTCCCCTCCATCCATCAAGTATCCCTTTGTGCCGAATCAACATGGAAAAGAAAGTAATAATTGGCTTAACAATAACCCAATTAACAAGTTCAATTTGAAATTTAAAATTTGAAATTTGAAATTTCTTGTTGCGTGTTCGTAGTTCTGCAACAAGATGATCAATGTATCTGCTATTTCTCTCGAGATATCGTTTGAAGGTAGGTGAATCCATGTGAATTAAGGGATTTGCAAGCCAGCCAGTTTTACCCGTTACCGCCATTAACTCATGTACATCTTTGCAGGGTAGGTATGCTTTGCCTTTACGGATAAGTCGAATAACTCCATCTGGATAAACCCCCCCGGAGCGTAAATATCCTCCAAGGAAGTAGTTAAGGCGGGGAATAAAAAAGGCATTATAACCAGAGTCCGAAACAATATGGTGCTGACGCGGACCTCGCGCTGTTATATGTTGAGGGTGAGTTTCGGAAATCAGATGCGCGCCGGCGTCGCTCAGTACCATCATATGTGAGGACTCTGACTGAACTAACTTTTGATGTCGATCAAATAGTTTTTTTTCCTTCAGTTCATTTTGATATTTGTCTATTTGTAGATTTGACATAGCGAGCACGTTTCGTATTTCTTGTGCGAGCTTGGGGGTTACTCGTTCGTCGGCATCAAGTTGAAGTATCCATTCTCCTGTACACGCGTCAATTGCCTTCTGCTTATTAATATGAAACATGTGTGGATTATCAGTCACAATTACACGAGCTCCCTCTTGAGTTGCAAGCTCGGCAGTTGTATCTGTTGAAGATCCGTCAACGACAACTACCTCCGATACCAATCCGTTACACGACACAATACAGTCTCTTATGTTTTCTGCCTCATTGTAGGTTGCAAGAGCGAGGGAAATTTGAGTCATAACGTCCAAAGTTTATAAAGTCCTAAAGTCGATTATCTAAAAATACTTTTGACTTTAAGACTTTTAGACTTTCGACTAAATTATTATATAATACTTCCATGCTTAAAATTGTGCATGCGCCAGCAGATGTGCTTACTAAAGGAGTGCGTCCTGTTGCTAAAATCGATAAAAAAATTAAACAGCTTGTTTATGATATGGAGGAGACCCTTGTGGCTCAAGTTGATCCTCAAGGAGTGGGTCTTGCCGCACCCCAAGTTGGCGTTGATCTTGCTATCTTTATAATCAAGCCAACTCTGAGTGCCGATACTGAGGTCTTTATAAATCCTAAAATACTTGAGATAGTCGAAACTAAAGAGTCAAGTGTCAAGAGTCAGAAAAAGACAGAGACAGAGCAAGATATAAAGCTTGAGGGCTGTCTTTCAATACCTAAAATATGGGGTCCTGTCACCCGTAGTGCCAAAGTACTCCTTGAATATCAAGATCTAACAGGCGAAAAGCATTCACAGTGGTTTACCGGCTTTAAGGCAGTAATTATTCAGCACGAAACTGATCACTTGAACGGCATACTCTTTACCGAGCGGGTGTTGGAACAAAAAAATAAACTCTACGAAGAAAAAAATGGAGAACTAGAAGCTATACAGTAAATAGATTGAAAGTCTTCATTTATAAGATTAGCAAGTACTTTTGTCTATGAGTATGTCGAGGACTAAGCGTGGTAGCGACATCCGCAGATCATACGAATAGATAAAAGTACGAAGGAAAACACTTTGAATCTCTTAACCCTTTGACTGTATAGCTAGTTTTACAAATGGAGTTATGCCGTCTTTCATGTCTTTTTTGACACGCTTCAAACATTTTGTGCAGAGCTTTACTTGTTTTGCGACGCTACCAATCATAATCTGAACTTTTTGCAAGTTTGGTGAAAAGACTTTCAGAGTTTTTGGAGCTCTCTTTTTCCACCGACCTCCGGCCACACCTCTGTGGTGTGTGTGCTGTCGACCTAGCAGTTTTCCCTTTCCGCAGTGATAACATTCGTTTTTCATAAGACTGAGAAATTATGATATCATAGGTGTTGCACAAATACAATACTGTTTTGTGTTTCGCGTTATACGTTATACGATACACGAATGTTGTTTTCACTCTTTTCTAATCCAATCTCTTTTGTTTTTTATCTTGCCGGACTTTTTATTGCTATCACTGTACACGAGTTTGCACATGCTTGGATGGCAGACAAGCTTGGCGACCCCACACCGCGACTTGATGGGAGAGTGACGCTTAATCCCAAAGCGCATATTGACCCTTGGGGGCTTGTTGTCCTTCTGTTCTTTGGCTTTGGATGGGGTCGACCTGTGCAGTATGATCCCTACAACCTCAAAGACCCTCGTCGAGACAGTGCATACATTGCATTAGCCGGTCCAGTATCAAATATTTTATTGGCGTCTTTACTTTCTTTTCTTATATATTTGTTCAACTTAATTGATTTTTCTATTTTAAGTATTATAAGTCAAATTGTTTTTCCTCCTCTTATCATGCTCAACCTTACACTTGCTATTTTCAACCTGCTTCCCGTCCACCCACTCGATGGCTTCTCAATAGTTGAAGGATTTTTACCTCGTGATCAAGCGGCAGATTGGTCGCAACTACGAAGATATGGCATGATATTTCTACTCCTTCTGATTATTCCCATTGGTTCACAGTCAATGGTAAGTATGATCATGCGCCCTATTATTCAGTTTGTAGTTCCATTGTTTATCCCTTCATTTGGAGGCGGGGGCGTTGTATAATTACAAATCACAAATGTCTAATTTCTAATCAAATTCCAATCACCAATAACAAATAACAAAATATCTTCGAGTTTAAATTTTGTAATTTGTAATTGAATTGTTATTTGTAATTTGTCATTTGTGATTAGTAACTCAGCCCTGATAGTTTAGTGGTAAAACAAGCCCTTGGTAAGGGCTAGAGTGTGGGTCCGATTCCCACTC
>CAZAUL010000043.1:0-5603 GCA_964488545.1 uncultured Gammaproteobacteria bacterium | reverse complement strand
CACTATGTGCAAAATTTAGTTCTTCCTTTTGACACCTACTCATTTACTGCACGAGTACACACATCAATCTCCAAAGGCAAGGGTGCACGGGTAACTCTTATCTGTAACTCTGACACCTGTGCAAATAATACTAAGAAAAATGCCGAACTTTTCTCACTCGCTTTTCCAGAATCAAATGGTTATGTAGAAAAAAAACAAACGATTTCACTCAAAGGAACTGGCGACGACAGGCATTATATGTTTCGGATAAGCGTTGACAAAGGTTCTGAAGCGTACTTTGACTTTGTTTCGATGAAAAACTCAAAAGGGCGCGAATTAATCGCAAACGGCGACTTTGCCGAGCATGCGCGAGGATCGGTGACCACATCGCAACCAACAGCATGGGGAGATGGCGATAACAGAGTTGGATATTATTATGGCTCAGTACTTGCACAAAGCACTAATACGGCGCCAGGGGGAGGGGGTGGAGGAGGAGGTGGTTCTACTCCTCCATCAGGACCAACTCCAACACCGGGTAAGCCGGCCGATATGAATTTGAAACTGAAAGTTAAATTACAAGGCGTTGCCAAAAAACCAGCAAAAACAAACGAAATCACCATACAGGTCAAATTGGGTGGTGGCGGACTTGATAAGGTAACTGGGTATCAAAAAGCCAAATTGACAGTTGATGATACAGGTGTCTGGTCGGGAAGCGTGGCATTTAAAGACGTACCAACAGGCGGTGGTTACCGCGTATATGTAAAGGGTCCAAAGCACATCCAAAAAAAGATTTGTGATAATGCGCCCACCGAGTCAACTGCCGGCACATACCGCTGTTCCGATGGCAAAATAGTACTAGCTGCCGGCGATAATACACTTGATTTCAGCAAAATAATTCAGCTTGCAGGCGACCTGCCCCAGGCAGATGGAAAACAAAATGGCATAATCGACGCATATGACACTACATTTATTCGTCAAAACTTAGGGTCGAGTGATGCAGGCAAAACAAACATTGGCGACCTCAATTACGACGGCATCATTGACTCTCAAGACTACTCAATAGTCTTGCAATCATTATCCATTAAATACGACGAGGAGTAATACCACTATGGAACCAACAGATACACATACACCACATACAAAGTTCATGCTCTTCATATTGGCAATTATTTTATTTGGTGCGAGCGTAACGGGTTATATTATTTCGCAAAACATGCAGAATAAAAAAACTGCATCGGGTTTTACACGTCAGGACATGAGTCCCACCATTACCCCAACACTGATACCGTATCCAAAAAATGGAGTATTTACGCTTAAGCCCTCGGCACAGTCAATGCGAGTAGGTGAAACTTTTTCAATTGACCTTATTGCCACATCGGGCAAAATGCCAGTTGCAGGATACGACGTAGTGCTGAGCTATGATAAATCGGCGCTTGATCGCCAGTCGGTGCAAAATCTAGCAGAAACATTCCGTATTTACACCTACGACAGAACAGCCGACAGAACTTCTATTTCTGCAACGAAAAACATCCAGGTTTCTGCGCCTATTACTTTTGCCGACTCACCACTTCTTCGGTTTACATTTGTTGCAAAAAAAGCAGGAAACTTTACACTATCGCTCAAACCGGTTGGTGCTGAGAGCTCAAAAATGGTAGATGATGAAGCAAACGTGACCTATCCCGACCTTTCCGATATAAGCCTTGAAATTAAATAGGGAATAATGAATAATAAAGGGTAATGAAGTATATTTCTCCATTTATCTATCTGTCATTTGTTATTTTTGCATGCTTATTTGTAGTGCCTTCGGCGCATGCGGGCAGTCTAAAATTTGATAAAGGTACCGTGACTGTTAATGCTGGTGAAACATTTACCGTTGGTGCAATGGTGGATGCTGGCGGTGATCAAATAACATCAACCGACATGTGGATACTGTATGACCCTGCACTCCTTGAAGCTCAGGCCGCATCACCGTCATCGTTTTTTCCAGCAGTGACCAATAATATTACAAGTGGTAAAGTATATGTTGCTGGACTTATTACCGATCCAGGAGCATATAAGACCGGCTCAGGAATTGTAGCGAATATAACCTTTAAAGCACTTAAAAATGGAACTGCCACTATTTCGTACGATTGTAGAACAGACGTGAGCAATTCTTCTAAAATTATCAAGAACTCTGTTGATACGACCAATGTAATTGTATGTGCGTCAAATGGTACGTCAATTGTAACCATTGGAACTGGAAGTGGGGGGACTAGTGCACCAACCCAAGCTCCTATGGTTACGTATGCTCAAAATCAAACATATCCAACCGCGCTTCCCCAATCTGGATTTATGGATGAGATGCCAAAGTTGCTCGCCATGGGAGGAATATTGGTAATGGTAGGGATAGCACTTAGAGTACTGCTTATTTTATGAATCACCAAACACAAATGACTAATAACAAATTAAATTCTAATAACCAATCACAAATGTCAAAACAGTTTAGTAATTGGAATTTTGTAATTTGTAATTGATTTGTCATTGGTAATTGGTGATTTGTAATTTATATTATGACCCTGCCCTCAATAAAAAGTATCGGGATAGCAAAAATTGCAGCAAGTGTCCTGGCTGCAGCTGTTGTTATTGTGGGAGGGTTTCTCCTGGTACAAAATGTTTTTACCAAAGCTTCAGATTCCGCTCCTCGTGACTTAGTAATAAATGGTATTACTCCAAACGGTGCCAAAATATCATGGACCACAGATCAGGAAACACAGGCAGTGGTAGAGTATGGTTCATCTCCAACCACGCTGAATCTTTTTGCACCTGAAAATCAAAAAAGTACTTCGCACACCGTTGAGTTAACCCTTTTGTCGCCTTCTACTTCCTATTATTTCCAGATTCGTATTGGTGACTCAAAGTACGATAATGGGGGAGTTCCATGGACATTTGCAACACGAGCCTTAGGCGACGTTGAGCCAACCGCCACGCCATCTGGCACCATAACACCAGGAGCTCCATCGGTAACTCCACCTTTAAGCGGTGTTCCTTCAACCGTATTGTCGCTTGGTCCGCTACCCACTTCATCGCTTCGTATCAAATCAACACCAACTCCGATACCATTTGTATCACCAACTCCCACAGTGTATCTTGTGCCCACTCTCCCGGCATATGTGTGTGGAGAAACTGATTGTCAAAAGATCTGTCAGAAAATTGGTTACACCTGTAGTACACAGGACTGGCTTAAGTCAGGGTGTGTAGGTAAATATGTACTTGGGTCGTGTGCTGTAGCCCCAACGGTAACTCCAAGTCCAACAGTTACTCCAACACCAACGGTAACCCCAACCGGTACTCAGACTCCAACACCAACACGTACTCCAACTCCGTCACCGACGCCATAACAGTCTATAAAGTCTTAACGTCTAAAAGTCAAAAGTCGAAGGTCTACTTCTCTTTGTCATCCTGAACTTGTTTCAGGATCTACACCTCGTAGGAATCACAAATTACAAAATTTGAATCACAAAAACAGTTTTGACATTTGTGATTGGTGATTAGTAATTGATTTGTTATTTGAAATTTATGATTTGTAATTGAATTGTGGATTTGTGATATGGTATTTGTCATTTGTAATTCTCTCCTCAATGGTGGTACACTAAATACAGTTACCAATTGTCTTGAATCGTATAGAGTCTGTGGCTTAGCTTTGCAACTTTTCAGACTGTACGACTTTAAGACTTTTAACTTATAAATATGTCCGACTCATCAAAGACTTCAAAATTTGGATTAGGGTTGTTATTTGGTGCATTGGCTGGCGGTCTCGCTGCGTTTTTTCTCTCCCCAAAATCGGGTCCGGAAAACCGCGAAATGGTTGCAAAAAAAGTGAAGGAACTTGAAAAACTCCTCAAAGACAAAAATCTTGATGAAAAACTTAAGAAAATCTTTGGAGAAACTACTGAGGATGCAAAGGCAGTCTACTTAAAAGCAAAGAAAAACTTTATCAAGTCGCTTGCTGAGACCAAAAAAACCATAGAAAACCTTGATAAGGAAAAAGTAACCGAGGTTGCTCATGAAACGGTTGAGATTCTGAAAAAAGAAGTAAAACGGGAAGGAAAAGAAATGGACAAACTCAAAGAAGAGCTTGCCAAAGAATGGAAAAAACTCGCACCGAAAAAGTAACTTATTTCCAGCACGTTTCGGTAAACTCTTTTATCGCCCCTGAACAATCTTTGCCGCCGTATTTTTGATAGTTACGGCAAAATGTAGCGCAGTAGTATGTGCCGTCTTTGGTGCCACAGCTCCCGTAATAACTACATGCGGCTTTTACCACTGTCCGGGCATCCCAGTTAGTACAGGTGGTTGCCTTAGTATTTTCTTTTATATTGAGCCCTGCCATTACTAATGCATCAAAAATAATACGTCTGTCAACATTTTTGGACCCAATAAGCTTTGCCGCCTTATCTTTGTAGTGATTATTGAGGTATGTGGAAAGATGCATGACTCCCGCTGTAGTGAGTCCACTATTTGATCCATCCCGACATCGTGCACCTGCATGTTTTGCATCACCAAAAATAAGTCCGGTATTGCTATCATAGCTATATCCACTACAGACCCGCTTTCGGCCCTCATCGTTATCGGTTATAAACTCACTGCTCCACCACCCTTCTGAGTTATAGAGAAGTAAATATTTGGGGATAACTGTATCAAAAAACCCACCGCTTTCTATTGAGGCAAGGGTACGTAGCACTTCTTTGGGGGCGCATGCCTTTTGGGCGGCAAGGGCGATTATTTCGTCAACAGTTTCACCGGGTCTTCGTTTTGATGGATCTATGGGAAATAGGTCAGGGCTTTTTGTGGGTTTAGGAGTCTTGGTAGGTTGAGGTGGCTGTGTGGGAGAGGGGAGAGGTATAGTAGTTGGTGATAGGCGAGGTGGTGTGGTTGGAAGCAGGGGTGTGGTGGGGATGACAACTGATGGAGGAGAGGTTGGAGGTACTGTGTTGACTTCGGACTCTTGAATCTCAACTCTTGACTCAATAGTGTTCCATTCAACTTCGTAAGCTATAGGATCTGGTGTTGGAGTTGGTTCAGAATTCTGCGCGGTAAACACCGGAAATGCAACCGCAGGAAGCTTAATTGATGCAATACTGCTCCCAATAGTTTGAAGGTCGCCAGTAAGGCGTACAGTGTCAAAAAACGCAGGGTCTTGGTAGTAGCGGGAGGTGCCATAATGCACGATCAGAAAGGAGAGTAAACAGACAAGTACAATGCGAACTCTATAAGTTGGTAAGCCCATGTATCAATTGAACCATATTTCAAATTCAAATTCCAAATTCCAAATAACAAATAGCACAAATGAATTACAAATGTTTAATGACCAATAATCAATGTACAAATAATTTTGTGATTAGTGATTTGTAATTGAATTGTGGATTTGTAATTTGACATTTGTGATTTATCTCAGGTCATTGGTGGTATTTGCTCTTTGATTATTTGTCCTCTTTCCTCAATTTTTTACACGAACGTAAACAATTTAGGGAAGAGAAAGAAATGGGAGTGAGAAAGCTAAATCCTTGATGAACAAGGCCCGGTGAAAAAAGTCACCGAGGGCTTCCAATCAATTGCACGAAGTGCAACAATGGGAAACGCTTAAG
>CAZAUL010000042.1:0-5845 GCA_964488545.1 uncultured Gammaproteobacteria bacterium | reverse complement strand
TGTATCTATTTAATTGAATTTTAAATTTGAATTTGGAATTTGATTTTGTATGTGTTATCTTGTAGTCATATGCTTTGTCCAAACTGCAATCAACAGATGAATGTGCGCAATGTGGACAATGAAATAGTGCTTCACTGCGGAACTTGTGGATCCAGTTTTTTTGACAAAAATACTATTCAAAAAATATCAAGTTCATCAGCGCACATGTTATCGGAGGATGCGCAAGGTCAGTATGTATTAGGTAATCAAAAATTGTGTCCTAAAGACAAAAGCGTCCTACTTGAAAAAATCGATGCCACTATTCCTAAAAATACTGTTCTTCTTGAATGTCCATCATGTCAAGGAATTTTTACGTATCCGGATGATCTATTAAAGTACAAGGGGATAAAAGACCCAAAACCGCTGACATCGCAGGCGTTTAAACTGCTTCCGGCACCTAAGTCGCTTTTTATGCTTGCATCCTTTGCGGCGTTGTCACTTGCCGTACTCTTAAATATTCCGACAATTTCAAACTATACTTCTTCGAATGCTCGTGCAGAAAAGGTAGTAGGGAAGGTATACCTTTCGGTAGCGGGACCCTTGTTGTCCGTCAGTTTTAAAACAGAAGTATCGGAAACAGCGACTATTATTTTTTATGATGAGTCAAAAACCGAGACAGGCAGATATGTGATTTCGTCAGAACCTAAAACTGTACACGTAGGAACAGTACGTGGATTTGACAAAGCACGAGATGCATTTTACTCCTTGCAATTTTCTCAGACCTCAACTCCAGTCACCGAAGTACACCTCGAGTAAGTCTTTAAAGTCTAAAAGTCAAAAGTCTACCTTTCTTTGTCATCCGGTACTTCTGGTGTCATCCTGAATTTATTTCAGGATCTACACCCAGTATAAATCACAAATGACAAATGACTAATCACTAATCAATTACAAATTACAAAGCTCTAATCACAAAACAGTTTTGACATTTGTGATTGATTATTAGTAATTCATTTGTTATTTGAAATTTGTGATTTGTTATTGAATTGTGGATTTGTGATTTGACATTTGAAATTCCCATGGTCATTGGTAGTATTGGTTCATTGGTCATTTAAAAGGGCTTTCAGACTACTTATGCTTTCCCACCAGTTACGATTCTATTGATGAGGTGTATAGACCCCGCCACAGCGCCGCCAATTGCTCCCCAGAAGATAAGGCCAGCCGCAAATACAGGGTTAATAAGGTACGCCGCAAGTTCGATGCCGGTAAAAAGTGCTGCGCCTGCCCATACGCCCTTCCAAACTTTTTCTCCCCCAGAAAGTGGTTTTTCCGCTGCCATATGGCGCTAATTATAATTCATTATGCTCTTTATATCAATACTATAAGATAGACTATATTGGAGTTTATTACACTTGAATAGTATTTATGTTTAGATTAGCATGAAATATTAATTATACTATGTCACCAAATCTACACGCGTTAATAAATAGTGTATATAACTCCCTTAAAGAATCAATTATTTCAGGATTAGAGTCGGGTGATCTTATGATAGAAGATTGTGATAAGCTGGGATATAAGATTGAGAAGAATATGTCGCAAATTACTTCACGCGGTGAACTTCTTCTGTTCACACAAGATCTTGCACGTGCATACCCTATTTTCCTATCCTCGGTAATTATAGTTAAGCAAGCTTCCCTTGAAGATAAGGACAAGATTAAATTAGAAGAAATACAGTCAAAGCTTCGTTCGTTTACGCAGTTTCCAACCAATACTCATGCCCGTTAACGTTCCTGCACCTCCTCAGATGCGTGAAGTATCCATGGAGGCAGCTGCTCAGTTGCAACAATCAAAGGTGGTAACACCTGAAACTGCAGTAAAACGTGGAGGGAATAGTAAACCCATACCTGAAAACATACAACAAGGCAAAAAACACGCAGAGGATTTACGAAAATTTGATAGAGAGCACAAAGATCCTGCTGAAGCAATTCAAGAAGCTCGAAACAAAAGTATCAAGCCACTCACCGAAACAGAATATATCCAACTTAATCGTGTAAATCCAAATCTTGCAGAAGAAGCCCGACAGTTTGGTTCATATAGTGAAGTCATGACTGAAGCACAAAAATTGGGAAAACCACCAGCTGAAATCGCACAAGCAAGAGGTGTTCAAAATTTTGATGATGCTCGATCTGCAGTTATTGATCGAATGGTGCAATTTGATGTGTTTCAACAGATCCCTGGGTTTTCAGAGATGAAACCCGAAGCACAACGGCAGTTTGTAGAGGAGAACTTTGCAACCAATCCGCGCGTGCGCGCTTTATATATCCAAGAAATGAGATCTATAAGTCGAGAAGCTACTGGACTACCTGATGATCAAAATGCAAAGAATAGCGCAGAGCAATCCGCTACTCAAAGCGAACGTGTTGTAAAAAGGAACCAATTAATCGATAGGTTGCGTGCGCGACTAGGAGAAAAGGGAAAGTCGCTTACCAATGAACAAGTTGAAGAAATGTTTGCAGGCGCTAGAGATGTAGCCGAAGTTCGAATGCAGTTATTTGACAAACTACTTGATCAAAATAACATAAGCTCAGCGGCAGTTCGCCAACGAGATCAACTGCAGTCGGATATAGGACAACTTGACTCCCAACTACGCAGGCTCGATGCTCAAATTAAAGCTAAACTGGGTGATGTTGCCACTTTACAGAAACAAAGAGAAACTATATCTCAAACACTTCAGTCAAATAAAGATGCACTTAGCAGGATAACCATTACACCCGAACAGGAGCTAGTTATTAACGAGGTGAACAGAGCAGTATATGGTACGGTAGATGTACGTGCAGGTGGTACACGCGTTGGAGGGGTCGATTCTGATTTAACCGCAATACATGTGTCCTTACAGCAAGAGCAATCTCAGGTAGTAAATGCTTCACTTAGTCCTGAACAGGAAGCCCTACAGAAACAAGGAGAGGTTTTGCGTACAAACCTAGAAGATCGAATGCAGAATGCTCTTTCAGCCAAAGTTGAAGATACGCTTTACGAGCAAATAGAAGAATCCAGGGCAATTATAGAGCGTAAAATGCTTGCTGAGTCTGCTGAAAAATCTGAGGCTGAAAAAAATCTAATGGACAAGTCACTTGGACGACTAGCGGAGCAACAAAACAACAACTGGATTGGAATGGACAAAGAGAAGGGCACTCGCACGGTAAATTATGAGCAAATTGGAAAGGATGTGCGTTATCTAGTACAAGAAGGAACTGAAGGAAGAAAGCGACTTATACTTCGGGATCTTATGATGGGTGGTGAGGGTGCGATTATTCGTATGAATGGGGTAGATGGGAAGCCTTTAACCATGAATTCGGATGGAACATTAGTAAATGCCGATGGCACACCTTACACTATTACCGTTCAACAAAGACAACCTGATGGCTCATACACACCAACAGAAGTACAGGGCTCATGGAAGAACGTTCCGTATGAACAACTACCCCAAGAGAGTCGAGATGTGCTTACTAAAATCGATCAGGAGCAAGGTACTCCATATGCTACAAGACTAATTATGGATTTAGAGCAAGCGCGTCATCCACACTCATTAAAGGAAGGATTTAAAATTTTGGGAAACTTACGGTCACTCAATCTTCAAAGGGATGAAATTACCTCACTTTATACAAAGATGGGAGATGTTTTGGTAGATGGAATACAAAAAGGAAAGGATGCAGACAAGATTTTAGAAAAACTAGCAAATATGGGATATCCAGATATAACAGATATGGGGAGGAAAGGGCTTATACCCCTTCTTTTAATGGTTATCATGATGTTTAGCGGTTTTAAAAAGGACGAATCTTGAGAGTAACCTATGTATTGACGAACGTAATAATTTTGTGTAGAGTCATAGTATGAGTGCCCAATCTATTGCAATATCAGAAGATGTTAGAAAAAGTATTTACGACGATTTAGCTGAGCTTATGATTGGAGCCTTAGAAAGAGAAGAATTAAGTATTGGCGAGATGAAGAAATCGGCAGCTTATATACTAGGCACTTTAGACTCAATTCAAAATGAAGATCAACTTATCGAGTTTTTGCGTTCACTTAGTTCAAAGTGGAAATCGTATGCAGTTGAACTCACTAAATTCGAAGGAAAAAAACAACTATATGTTGATGAGCAAAAAATTAAGGAGATACAGGGTCGGTTATCACAGTTTATAAAAAAACCAAATGGCTGAACCAGCACAACTAGACAGACTCACATTGTTGCGAACGGGTGGTGAGGTTAATGCAGCAATTGACAGTCAATTTGCGTCGTTTAGAGACCACCGTTCTGTAGAGTTAGCTCGTGATCTTCGTAAAATAAGCTCTGCCGGAGGTAAGGAGGCAATACGCGCTGCTTTAGCAGTTAAAGAAGGTGAAACACGATTTAATGTGCGTAAGGCAACCGATTTTAAAGAACGGTTCGGTGCGGGATTAAAGGGTGTCACACCTCCTTCGTCGCCATCTGAAGTTGCATCATATAAGAAAGCTGAACAGTCTATACGTGAAAACAAAACTATTGCGTTATTTTTAGAACTGAAGTCCTTGTCAAATGCAGAGCGTATAAAAGCACTTACTGACCCAGGAATGACCGCTGAAATCGGTGCAGGATTAAACACATATAGCGCAGTAAGAAATGAGGCGCTAAATATTATAATAAGAAGTGATGCGATAAAAAGTTTGTTTCCTGAGTTGGATACGAATGGTTTGTCAGAGTCACAAAAAAAAGAATTTGTTGAGTCAACGCTATTTCCTTCAGACGACGCCCGATTTGCGAGTAGATTTGGAACACGACTGCAAGAGGTTTATAAAAAAGCAGTAAATCTTGAACCAGTATTGACAGACGAAAAAAAGTCAGAACTTGAACAACAAAAAAAAGTTGATGAGGCGGGGTTGGATCAAAACGCAAAGAAAATAGCAGGTCTACTTGTTAGCAGAGGTCTCACTCATCCGAGCGGGGCTGCAATTACTGATTCAGACGTCAAGACATGGTTAAATACAGTTGCATTTACACCTGAATCAGCAGGGGATGCAGTTGCATCCCAAGTGCTTGGGGTAAGTTTAGAGACGATGTCAAACCTGCGTAGATTGGCAGTAGATATTCCTAATAGCCAAGCAAAATTAGAGTCAACCATAAATGCAAAACGAGGTGCGGTATCTTTAGCTGCATATATTGCTGATCCTGCTCATGCAAATGAAAGCGATGTGCTCATGCTCAATACATTAAATTCTGAATATACCGCGCTCAATGCGCAGTACGGAACCGGAGGACCAAAAAATGCTGACCTTATCGCTTTTAACTCTTCAAGTATAAAAGGATTGTTTATTGATGGATCATTAGCTGGGGTTTGTTCTGAAGCTAAAAAGAAGGCTTTAAACATTGACTCAATTACCGCTCAACTCGCTGCGAGACCTGCAACCCAATTAGAGATAGAAAAATCACGCGATGTGCGAAATCTTCAAGAAGAAGATCTTTTAGGTGAAATGGACGGGATTCTGGGTCAGAGCATTGCCGATGTTCTTGAAGAGCGGTATGATGCAATGGAAGAAAGAATGGGGAGACTGACTGAACAACAGCAGAAAGTCAAGGATGAAAATCTCAAGCAAAAAATACTAGAACTCAAAAAAGCAATGAGTAGAAATTGGATTATGTATAACGCCACGACCCGATCGAAGTCTATAAATAAGGATCAAATTAAAAAAGATGTCACTCATCTCGCATATCACTTTGACAAAGATGTAGCACTTAAGCAGTTAATCGCAAGAGATTTGTTTAATGTAACACACTACGAGGACCTCAATTTGATTGATGGCAAAAATAGGAGTGGAACGGTAATATTGGATTCAG
>CAZAUL010000041.1:0-6364 GCA_964488545.1 uncultured Gammaproteobacteria bacterium | reverse complement strand
GTGTGAACTAATTGTGGATAACTTGGGTTTGCGGGAAATAACCAATATACGACGTGTAAATTATTACGTCATTTCATCAATATTCCATTTTTGAATTTTAAAATGTATCAATGGAATAATGGATAAATAATAAAATAAGCTTGACTTTTTCTTTTTCTTCTTCGTATACTGCATACTGGTAGGGAGTACATGTACAAAATCACAAATTACAAATTATAAATATCAAAATATAACAATGGAGTTATCACAACGAATAAGTCGAATAGTAGGTCAGCTAAAGGGTATTCAGAAAATGGTTGATGAAAAGCGTGAATGTGGAGATATTCTTCAACAAATTTCGGCTGTTAAAAAGGCGATAGACAGCCTGTCAAAGGAGATTGTTGTATCTAATATTTGTGAGTATCTCCCCCATAGAGATGTGGACAAGGTGAGTCGTATGATTGAGCGGGCTATAAATTTGTAAATTACAAATTCAAAATTTAAATATCCATAATATGAGTGCTCAGAATGTAGTTATTATAGGTGGTGGTGCGGCAGGACTTTCTGCTGCGGTTTATCTTGCAAGGGCTGGACTAGCACCACTTGTATTTGCCGGCTCTCCTCCTGGTGGTCAACTAATGCTTACAACCGAAGTTGAGAACTTCCCCGGCACCGATAGCGTGCTTGGACCTCAGCTCATTGAAAACTTACGCAACCAAGCAAAAAAGTTTGGAACCACCATTATTGACGAAAATATTACGTCTGTTGAATTAAAAAATAGGCCGTTTACTGTTACTACAGGCGGAGGGAAGACATATATGTCTCAATCGATTATCGTTGCTACCGGAGCACGTGCATTATGGCTTGGTCTCGATTCAGAACAGCGTTTGCGAGGTAAAGGCGTTTCTGCATGTGCCACCTGTGATGCATTTTTCTTCCGAAACAAGAACGTTGCAGTTATTGGAGGAGGAGACAGCGCACTTGAAGAGGCGCTCACCCTTACCAAATTTGCCTCAAAAGTATACGTGGTACACAGAAGAGATACATTTAAAGCTTCAAAAATAATGCAAAAACGCGTACTTGAACATGAAAAGATAGAAGTAATTTGGAATGCACAGGTAGAAGAAGTAGTGGGCAAGCTTAAAGTTGAAGGATTAACGTTAAAAATTGGACAGGACTCAAAGACGATACAAGTTGATGGTGTGTTTGTGGCGATTGGACACAGACCAGACACAGACTTAGTTAAGGGAAAGGTAGAACTTGATCAAAAAGGCTATTTGGTTACTACCGCAATTGCGGCACTTATCAATTTCCAAACACCTATTTATACAAAAGATCAATTTGATGTACGCTATCAAACCATGACCTCAGTTCGGGGTGTTTTTGGCGCGGGTGACTGCGTGGATCACGTGTATAAACAAGCCTCCACTGCCGCCGGACTCGGTGTGCAGGCATCATTAGACGTTGAACGGTGGCTTGAGTCTCAAACATAACTATTCTTATGGAAAACCAAGGACAAAAAATGCTGGAGACAGCACAAAACACTATTCAAAAGGTAGGACAGGCAATGGGACTAAGTAACGAGGTGATACAAGAACTTATTACACCAGACTCAGTACATGAGTACAATTTGCCAGTAATGGTAAAAGGAAAGAAAACCATACTTAAAGCCTACAGAATTCAGCACAATAATGCACTTGGCCCCTATAAGGGGGGAATTCGTTTCCATCCTGGAGTGTCGCGTGAGGAGGTCCAGGCACTTGCAACACTGATGTCAATTAAATGTGCAGTTGCTGGATTACCATACGGCGGTGGGAAGGGAGGGGTTATTGTAAACCCAAAAGAACTTTCAGAAGCTGAGCTTGAAACTATTTCAAAAACATACGCTCGTGCAATTGCTAGTATAATTGGACCGGAGGTTGATGTTCCCGCTCCCGACGTAAACACCAATCCACTCATCATGAAGTGGATGATGGACGAATATATTTCATATCAAAAAGTAAAGATTAAAAATCAAAAATACACAAAATCACAACTACAAGCAACCTTTACGGGTAAACCGGTAAAAAACGGAGGTACGCTTGGGAGAACAGAGGCTACCGGACGCGGTGGGGTAATCATTCTTGAGGCACTTCTTAAAAAGCTTAAAAAGGACAAAAAAGGTATGAGCATAGCGGTGCAGGGATTTGGAAATGTGGGGTACTATTTTGCACAAATAGCCAAAGAACAAGGTTTTTCTGTAGTTGCTGTTTCGGACTCAAAGGGTGGTATTGTAGAAAACTCGTATTCAGAGTCGCTTGACCCTCAGACAATCTTAGACTGTAAAAAAAATAAGGGTACTCTTGCCGGTTGTTATTGTGTGGGCGGAGTATGTGACATAAAAAAGGGTAAAGTAATTGAAAACAGCGAACTGCTTGAACTTCCCGTTGATATTTTGGTGCCCGCGGCACTTGAAAACGTAATTACAAAAGCAAATATGCACAAGATCAAGGCAAAGATCATCATTGAAATGGCAAATGGCCCAGTATCGCAGGAGGCGTACGAATATTTAACTAAAAAAGGTGTAATTATTGTTCCTGATGTTCTGGCTAATAGTGGAGGTGTGACTGTTTCTTACCTTGAGTGGTATCAGAACATGAAAGGGCAGACCTGGACGGAAAAAAAAGTTAATGACAGGCTAAAACAGATGATGATCACATCATTTGAAGAAATTTGGGATACCTTTGTAAAAAAAAGAACAAGCCTAAAAGACGCCGCTTTTCAAACAGCGCTGAAACGAATACTCCACAACAAATAGAGGTCGTTGCTATTTTGGAGTGATCGCTGTACACTGTAACTGTATTATCAGTTTGTGTCTTTAGGTATGATCTTTGCTCAACTGAAACGATTTGTATTGTACGTATATATTCTTCTTATTCCGTTTATATTTTTTCCTCTTACCCAGGATGTATTTATGGTTCCGAAGTGGTTATTTACCTCAGTAGTAGTGCTTGTATTAATTGGACTATCTATTATTGAGTTTGTATTTTCAAAAAAAATACGTTGGGAAACTGAAGAGTTCGACTCGTCAATTTTACTCTTTGTTATAGCGGTTGCAGTTTCACTTATTATCGGGTCTGTCAATAAAGTTCAGGCCTTAGTGTCGGTTCAATTTGGATTAGTTACGTTCGTAATTTTGGGTCTTTTATATTTTTATATTTCTCGATTACATATACCCCGAAAAATCCTATTTCTGCTTTTTTATACGGTAGGTATTTTATTTGCTGTTGCAACATTTGTGTCTTATATACCTGCACTTACGGGGCTACTCCAAAGTAGCGTTGCAGGCATGCTTGCATTTAACACTCCAGCAGGCAACCCTGCCGAAACAATGGTTCTTCTGGGATTTATGTGGTTTTTACTTTTGGGATCGGTGGTTGAGATCAGATCCAACTGGAAAATGCTTATCGTGACCGTTGGAGGTTTAGCAGTGGTTTCAATTGCGCTCGTTGTGGTGGGACTCTCAATAGTTACAAATCGGACCGTTCTCGTGCTCCCCTCGTTTACCCATTCATGGTATGCAGTTCTTGAAGTGTTTAAAGCACCGTTAAGTGCATTTTTTGGTGCAGGTATTGGTAATTTTACCGTGGTATTTCCCCGTGTTAAAGATGCAGAGTTTCTCGCAGGTTCATACTGGCAGTTGTCGTCATTTACATTTAGTAGATCACTTATTTTTCATATTACCACTGAACTTGGCTTACTAGGTCTCGCCGCATTTATACTCATGGTGGGATCATTTGTAAAGCGTGTATTCACAACAGAGCGTGGTCATATGGACAGAGTAATTGCCTTGTTTTTTGTTGCTGCCTCTATCGTAGCTCCACCCACCTTTATGTTTTTTATACTATTTTTTGTATGGGCAGGGTATAGCGCTCAAAAGAGTGATAGAAAGCATATTGTTGCAAACGTCACCGAAATACCAGTAATGCATATAGCGATAATTATCGTCGCAATGCTTGCGGTAGGTGGGGCGGTAATGGGGCTGAGTAGGATATATATGGCTGAATACCTTTATAAACAAGCACTATCAACGACCAATCTTAAATCCGCATATGACACGATGCGATTAGCAGTATTTCAAAATCCTTACGATGAGCGCATTCGTACGGGATATGTTGGGGTGCATATGTTGGTTGCCAATACCATAGCTGAAAAAGCGCAAACAACAGACGGGGCAAGCGCATTGAGCGAGCAGGATAAGCAAACTATCTCTCAAGCAATTCAAGCCGCAATCGAGGAGGCAAAAGCAGTGGTAAGCTTAAATCCACGCAAGGCTGCCAACTGGGATGTGCTTGCAACGGTATATAAAAATATTCTTCCACTTGCACAAGGGGCAGATGCATGGGCACTTTCGGCTTATCAGCGAGCAATAGTTCTTGATCCACAAAATCCTACTTATCGACTCGCACTCGGTGGGGTGTATTACCAGCTCAAGCAGTATGACGAGGCAATGCGTTCGTTTGAACAAGCGGCAATGTTAAAAAATGACTGGCCAAACGCACAATATAACTATGCATGGGCCGCATACCAGAAGGGTGACTATCAGCGCGCCGCACTAGCTATGCAAAGCACTGTGTCGCTCATTGATCCTAAGCTAAATGAAGCAGACTATAAAAAAGCACAGGCCGATCTTGAGGAGTTTAAACAAAAGCTTCCTGAAGGTACACAGCCACCTACCGAACCAACATCTGAAAATCAATCGAGCACCCTAACTTTGCCGCCGGAGCCCGCACCAGTAGATGAAAAAATAAATCTTCCGGATTCAGCGTCGCCGTCTGCAACGGCGCCATAGTTTTGGGTGATTGGTGAGGAGGAGTGGTATAATTGTGTATGCACGAATTTGGCGAGTTTCTCCTCTTTTTCCGAGGATACATAATTGCAAAAACAGTAGCATTTAGTACGCAGTTTGAAGCTGTTAAAGATGTAATCGTTTCATTTCTTATAGCGAAACGCGGTAAATACTCGTCATCATTTCTCAATAGCTCACTAGTTGTTCTCACTGCGATTGCAATAGTTGCCGGCCCCATTATTGCCGAAAACAATCCGTTCGTTCCTCTCATTGCACAACGGTATGACCAATCAAATGAATCCACGATAGTCTCCTACAATCCTTACGAAACAACACTGTCTACAGTTATTTCGGCAAAACCAAGAGATAAGGTAGAAAACTATCGTGTTCGTTCAGGAGATACGCTTGCGTCTATTGCAGAAAAATTTGGTATATCGGTCGACTCAATTAAGTGGGCAAATAACTTGAAGTCGGACACCATTAAGCCTGAAGAAACGCTGAAAATTCCACCAGTAACCGGAGTGGTGCACACAGTGGTTTCGGGTGAAACGGTCTATTCGATTGCAAAAAAATACAACACAACTGCACAGAACATCGTAAATTTCATTTTTAACGACTTTGCCGATCTTGACACGTTTGCGCTTCGTGCAGGACAAATATTATATGTCCCCGACGGAGTAATTGAGCCTGAACAGCCAAAATATATTGCACAGGCCCCCCAGTATGCAAATGCAATTGCAGGACTTCGCGGTTCATCAAGTTTTATCTGGCCAACAACTGGTGTGATTACCCAGTATCCAACCTGGTACCACATGGCATTTGATATTGCGAGCAACGGAGGGCCACCCATACTTGCGGCTGATACAGGCACAGTTACCTATGCTGGTTGTATTAACTGGGGATATGGCTGTCATGTCATGGTTGACCACGGTAACGGATTCCAAACATTATATGGGCACATGTCGTCGTTATCGGTTGGCGCAGGACAGGCGGTGAGTCAAGGCGCACAGCTTGGTTTTATGGGTTCAACAGGGCGCTCTACTGGTCCTCATCTTCATTTTGAAGTTCGATTAAACGGCGCGCTTCAAAATCCACAGAACTACCTTAAGTAACACGTAGTTTAATCATAAATACCAAATCCTCAAATCACACAATTCAAATTCAAATGGCAAATTAACAATTATAAAACTGTATTGCTATTTGAATTTCTTATTTGTAATTCAATTGAGGATTTGTGCGATTTGTGATTTGTCATTTTGAAGTATCTTACTCAACTTCTATTCCAGAGAAGTTAAAGTTGCCTTCAAACTTAAGTGTGCCAACACTTATGTTTTGAGTTGTCGTTTCACACCAATTTGTATACTGCGGGCCTGCAATATAGGGCGCAACACGATACTGATATATTGTATTATTTGCCACCGGTGAGTCATTATATGAAACTGTACTCGCACCAAGCGCCATGTTTAGGTTAGTCCATCCTCCATTATTAACGTTGCGTTGAATGGCGTAGCCTGCCTCGGTAGTTGCATTATCAGTCCACTCTACCACATTGGTTGT
>CAZAUL010000040.1:0-6583 GCA_964488545.1 uncultured Gammaproteobacteria bacterium | reverse complement strand
GTCCAGAGCAATTGAGGGCGTTAGAACCTTTTATGCTCAGATTTAGTATAGTAAATAAGATCCAGTTTCAATATCTTCTTGACATTCATTATCTTATCTCATAAGATAATAGTATGAATACCTCAAAACAAATGATGTTGAATCAATTTATGCAATCCTTGATGAGGATTCGCCGTATTGCTGAACAGTCATTCATTGTTCCCATAAAAGATGGAAGTGTTACGTTACTTCAAAATCAAGCTCTTCTCCACTTGAAAGATCATCCAGGTTGTACGGTAGGTGAGCTTTCGGCAAAATTAGGACTTTCATCTTCCTCCGCAGCTCAGCTAATCGAAAGATTAATAAATTTAGATGCAATAAAGAAGACGCTAGATGAAGATGATCGTCGAATTACCCACCTCTCACTTACAAAAAAAGGCCATGACCAAACGGAGGTAGCTCACAGTATGTTAGCAGAGAAAGTTGGGAATGTTTTTTCACAGATGCCTGAGGAGGATTTAAAGGAAGTCGTTCGTATTTTTACCAATTTTCTCAAAAAAATAGAGAAACAGAAATAGAATGAAAAAAATAGTAATAATAATATTTCTTTTAATTGTGGGATTATTTGTGATAAGAATGATAATTCTCAAAAAACCCAGCACAGAGATACTGTACACGATAATAAAAGAGGACTTGGTAGAAACTGTACAGGTAAGCGGTACATTTAATAAAACTGCATCTGATGAGGAAAAGGCTCTTGCATATCTTAATTACCAAAATGCAATAAGTGCTGTTAAAACAAGTCAACAAAACAAACTTGCTGCAGATGCGGCTATGTGGACAAAACAGAAGGCTTTACTAGATGCGCAAAATGGCGTTGATTATAAGAATAATAACACTACCAATACTATAACGAAAAAAGACTATACAGATTTGGAGAAATATAGCATCGATGGTACGCTAACTCAGGCACAAAAAGATTTTTTAGCATCGGAAACAAAATATAAAGAAGCAGACATTGCTATCGAAGCGGCAAATGCTCAGGTTGCAGCTACACAGATTGCCTATGAAGATACATTTCTCAATGAGCCCGTTATATCAGCAGACATCAATGAAATGTATTTGCCACGAATATCTATCGGTCAAAAAACAAAAATAATCTTTGACGCATTTAATAATCAAACAGTGACGGGACTTGTTAAAAGTATTGATACCATAGGAGCAGTGAAAGGAGGAGTTGTCACATATGAAATAAAGGTTTCACTGGATACAATTCCATCCGGGGTACGGGCAAATATGACTGCGCTTATTACGATAGAGACGCTCCGTAAAAACAGTATTCTTTCAGTTCCAAATAGTGCCATTATTGCCAAAAACAATAAAAGCTATGTTGAACAGATAGTAAAACAAAAGAAAAATGAAGTAGAGGTAAGCACGGGGGTAAAAGGTTTAGTCAAAACTGAAATTATAAAAGGACTGGGTGAAAAGGATGTGATTGTTGCAAACCCAAATGATTAATAGGTTATTCAAGACAAATAAATCTTTTGAGGTTGGGTTTTTTCTTGCTGTTTCCGATATTAAACGGAGCAATCCCTGGACTACCGGCTTGATTATTTTTGTAATGATGCTTACGTTTTTTAATATGATTCTCCTGAATGGGATATTGATTGGACTTGCTCAAGGAATGACGGGAACGTTCAAACTATACTATGCATCTGATGTGCTCATTACCCCCTCATTAAACAAAAAGAGCATAGAAGATACAAATATGATTTTAGCGGTTATTGACAGTTTGCCAACAGTAAAAAATGTTACTGCTCGGTATACCGGTCAGGCAACTCTTGAATACGGGTATCAAACAAAACTTAAGGAATCTGATAGTGCAGAAAGCGTGAATTCATTACTAGTAGGGATAAATCCAGAGAAAGAAAATAAAGTAACCCACCTGTCTCAAATGATTGTTGCAGGACAGTATCTTGAACCAACTGATATGGATGCGGTAGTTCTTGGATCTGATTTAATTTCAAAATATACAACAGCCAGAGGATCTTCGGAGTCTGATGGGAGTAAGATATTAAAAACCGCAGATGTTGGTTCAAAACTTAGATTGACTGTGAACAATATTCAAAAAGACGTTGTGATTAAGGGAGTTGTAAGTACTAATAATTCGACTGTTGATAGTCGCATATATATGACAGAAACGGCGGCAAGACAGTTATTTGATAGGAAAGGGCTTAACGTAAACGAAATAGCAATTACACTAACAGACAATTCGTCTGATGCTGCTGCAAAATCCTATATTAAAAATAATTTGAATGACGCAAGTAATGTGTTAATTCAAACATCAAAAGAAGCAATCCCGAGTGGAATTAGTCAAATGATTAAAACCTTTACCCTCCTTGGAGTTATGGTAGCTGCAATTGCTCTGTTTGTTGGAGCGATCACTATATTTATAGTGATCTATGTCAATGCAATAACTCGACGTAAATTTATTGGGATTCTTAAAGCAGTTGGAGTTCCAAGTAGTGCAATAGAAATTTCCTACATATTTCAGGCTCTTTTCTATGCAATTTTTGGAATTATTATTGCAAGTATTCTCCTCTTGGGATTTCTCACTCCCTATTTTATTCTGCATCCTATACATTATCCTGTGGGAACGGGATCACTTGCGATTACCCTAAATGATGTTTTGACTCGGGCAATTATTTTGTTGATTACCGCCTTTATTTCTGGACTAGTTCCAGCTTGGCTTGTTACGAAGCAAAATACTTTAGATGCAATTTTAGGAAGATAACTATGATTATTGTAAACAATATAGTGAAAAAATTTAAGATCGGTACGGTTGAGAGTATCGTATTAAAAGGAATAAACTTTACTGTGCCTAAAGGACAGTTTCTTGCAATTACTGGGAGATCAGGATCTGGGAAAAGTACACTTCTCTATCAATTGGGACTTCTAGATCACCCGACTGAAGGCTCAATCACTATCAATGATGAGGTGGTAACAAACCTGTATGGTTCAAAACGAATTGAATTTCGTCGAAAAAATCTCGGATATATTTTCCAGGATTATGCAATCCTTCCAACGCTTACTGCTAAGGAAAATGTCATTCTACCTATGATGATGGGAGATGATGCTAAAAATAGCATTGAACAAAGGGCAAAAGAGGCATTAGGAAAAGTTGGCTTAGAGAGGCAGATCGATAATCTACCTTCTCAACTATCAGGAGGTGAACAGCAGCGAGTAGGTATTGCTCGGGCAATTGCACACAATCCTAGTATTATCTTTGCTGACGAGCCAACAGCTAACCTTGATACTGAATCTTCAAAGGTCGTACTAGATATTTTTCTTAAGCTGAATAATGAGGGACAAACCATCATCATGGTTACTCATGAACCCGAGTATGCAAAATTAGCAGACCGGATAATTGAAATTAGCGATGGAAAGATAATTTCCGACAAAAAATAGGTTGTTGAGATTTCAATTTAAAATAGGTGTCAAGCTTTCATCATCGATAATAACATCTTAAATTGTTTATTTGCTTTAAGGGCGTGAGGTTCACCTGCTGGCATATGAATAATTTCTCCTGTTTTAACTTTATTGCAAATTCCAGAGATTGTTATTTCTGCTTCGCCATCAACTATGTATACTAAAGCATCATATGGAGTCTTATGTTCACTTAATCCCTGTCCTTGAGCAAATGCAAACAGAGTAATGGTCCCTGAATTATTTTTTAAGATTTCTTTACTAACAATGGATCCTTCTTGATAGCTTATATGTTGATCGAGGGAAAAATGAAATGTTGATGATTTATTCATAAATTAAGTATATCAAACCGAGCAAACTGAATAAGAGGCTTAAATGCTGAAGTAGTTTATGTCAATATAGATTGTCCTGACGCTCTAAATCAATCAAGTCCAGACTGATGAAGGAAGTCAGAACCTTTTATGCACAAATTTAGCATAGTAAATTACTAAAGTAACGCATTGAAGATATAACCCATTACCATGATGCCGATTAGAGTTATTGCAAAGAATGCAGCAAGCAATTGCCATTTCATCACTTTCTTTAAAATCATTGATTCAGGAATAGACACAGTAACAATGGCTGTCATAAAAGAAAGAGCTGTTCCCATAGGTATTCCTTTCTTTACTAATGCCTCCATAATAGGAATAACGCTTACAGAGTTTGCATATAAAGGGGTACCAAGAAGTGTGGCTAGTGGGATTGTCCACCACGCCTTTACTGCTAAATACTTTTCAACAAGATTTGCCGGAACAAATCCATGAATAAGTGCGCCAATTCCAACTCCCAAAATAACATAGGGAAATACACTCTTTGTAATATTCATTCCATCATTCCAGATATAGACAAGAAGTTCCTTCAAAGGTAAAGGACTTCCTCCATTTTCCTGTATAACTTGTTTTTTTGTTTTGAATTTCAAAAGATCAGGTTTAATATATTTCTCCATCCCGAACTTCTGAATAATAAATCCACCTAGCATTGAAATAACAATACCCAAGACATTATAGATAATGGTTATTTTCATCCCAAACATAGCTGGAAACAAGTAGAGAGACGATTCATTTATCAAAGGAGAGCTGATAAGAAATGTAAACGTTACTCCAAGTGGTATTCCCGCACCGATAAACCCGATAAACAGAGGAATGGATGAGCAGGAACAAAAGGGTGTGACAACTCCGAGAAGCGCCGCAAATAGATAATCCAAGCTGAACCACCGCCTTTTGGTCAGGATATCACGTATCTTCTCCATCGGAAAGTAAAAACGGACAAAAGCCATGAAGTAGTTGATTACGATAAGAAGGAGCCCGATCTTTATGACATCGTAGATAAAAAAACTGATAGTATCTCCCCAATAACTATGAGGAACAATATGAAATAACTGATAAGTCACAAAATCAGCTAATAGTTGAATCGGCTTAAAGATGTCCATAAGTGTTTAGCAACAGCCACCTCCACAACTACATCCTGATGGTTTTTCTTTAGTTTGCATCCCTGTAGAAATTGCTTTCTTAATTTTTTCAATATCAGGGGTAAATCCTGCCATAACGGGTTTACCGTTTACTGCTAAAACAGGAGATTGCATAACACCCATCTCTATTATTGCTTGAGTTCCTTCTGATCCTGTTAGATATTCAACCTTTTCTTTTATTCTCATCTCTGAAGCTGCCTTTTGAGCAATCTCATGTAGCTTTTTACAGGTAGCGCATCCGCTTCCCAATACTTGTATTTTCATAACTTGAATAATGAATTGATAATATGTTTACCGCTTTCTGTTAATTCATAATGTACGAACTGTCCTTTTTTTTCATCTTGGATAAGTCCAGCATTTTTTAGATCTTTGAGATGGTGAGATATAAGACTTTGAGACTCATTTATATGCTTCTCAATCTCGCATACACAATGACTACCCTGTTTTAGAATACAGAGTATTTTTAATCTGCTCTCAACACTAATGAGCTTAAGGAGGGAAGTAAGAGAACCAACTTGATTAAATTCATACTTATTTGTCGTACAACAGTTATATGAATGCATATTCATATATTACCTGGAATCATTGAATAAATCAATAAGGGTTCTAACGTCCGTTTTAAGATAAAAAAAGTAGATTGTCAGAAGGTTCTAAAAAGCGTGTCCAGGGGGAGGGATTTCCCCCAAGGGGATTAGCTTCTTCGTTTCACTCCGAAGCGGCACTTCTCATCCCTCCTAATCCATAAAAAAAGATGCCGCTGAGGGCATCTTTTTTTCCGAGTCCAGGGGGAGGGATTCGAACCCCCGCAGGAAAAATCCGCTAGATTTACAGTCTAGTGCGATTGGCCACTCCGCCACCCCTGGTTTATATTAAACAATGTGCTTATTATATCTAATATCGCTCACAGTTATCTCATTTCTGACATCTATCTCGCTCCACTTAATTAAATATGATTTTCCATCTTCTGAATACACAAAAAGGTAGTCGAATGCATTATCTTCGTATTTTCTTACATAATTACGACTTCTATTCCCCCCAGCAACTCGAAGTCCTGCACGATAGGTTCCGCGTTTTCTTTTACCTGCAAATTTAACTTGTACTTTGTACAACTTTTTACCATCATCAAAAACGAGATCGTATGGATTCCTATCTCCTACAGGAAGCAGTACTTCATAACCTAAACTGTAAAGCTTTGCTATGCATTGGGCCACTGCTATCGAGCCTTTTTGTTTACTATTCACGCTATCAGTGTACTAAACTGCGCACGATATGTCAAAGAACTGCAAATAGAGAACTGCAATTGATATTTTACCAAAAAAATGGCGATTCGGTATACTGAACGCATGGAAACTAGCCTATTTTCAACCATCAAGACTATTGCGGTTGTGGGTATATCTGATAAACAAGACCGCCCCAGCTACCAAGTTGCAGAATATCTGCAAAGCAAAGGTTTTACTATTATTCCCATAAATCCAAACTTTGCTAAGTGGAAAGAAATCCCTTCATATCCATCACTTGCAGACGTACCCAACACAATTACTATCGATGTAGTCGATATATTCCGAAAGTCAGAGTTTGTATTGCCTATTGTGCAAAACGCAATTAAGCGTG
>CAZAUL010000039.1:4076-6635 GCA_964488545.1 uncultured Gammaproteobacteria bacterium | reverse complement strand
CAACCCTCCCCTACCCCAACCCCTCACCCACTCTCCGTGCAAAGTCTTCGCGATATGGAATTTCCCGGGAGTGAACTTGTAATTGAGGAAACGCTTTCACCTGGATCTAACTATAGTCGGTACTATGTTTCTTACATGTCGGAAGGACTTAAACAGTATGCCCTGCTCACCATTCCTAATGGCGAAAAACCTACCTCAGGCTGGCCGGCAATTGTGTTTAATCATGGATATATTCCTCCACGTGAATATAAAACTACCGAACGCTATGTCGCATATACCGATGGGTTCTCCCGTAACGGATATGTTCTTATTCGACCTGACTATCGGGGTCACGACAGATCTGAGGGCGAAGCCGCCGGAGGATATGGATCAAACGCCTACACAATTGATGTATTAAACGCTCTCGCATCACTTCGCAAACATCCCGATGTGGATGTAAACCGTATCGGAATGTGGGGACACTCTATGGGTGGGTTTATTACTCTTCGATCAATGGTTATCGATAAAAACATCAAGGCAGGCGTAATATGGGCTGGTGTAGTAGCATCGTACCCCGATCTTATCAACAACTGGCGACGGCGAACATTTGTACCTCCACCTGGCCTTCCCACTGGTGTTACTAGATGGCGAGATAGACTATCGATGGAATTTGGCACACCTGAGGAAAATCCAGAATTTTGGAAACTTCTTTCATCTAACACGTATCTTGCTGATATTTCAGGACCCATACAACTCCATCATGGTACAGCTGATGACTCAGTACCTGTTATATTCTCAGAGCAATTGGATGAAGAATTAAAAGCCGTTAATAAAATATCAGACCTTCATATTTATCCGCAAGACGATCACAACTTGGCGACGTATTTTAGTACCGCAATGAATAGATCAATAGAGTTTTTTGATCAAAATGTAAAGGGAAACTAAAATAAACTAAAAGAGCGAACTAATTCTTGAAACCCTTTTATGAAGAGTGACCAGATAACCAGCTGTTGCTCCCACACTTCTATAATCATCTCTTTAGGAAAAACATTGTAAATATACGCAACAACTTCTTTTGTGGGATTAATAATTACATTGGTTGCAGTTTTTGAAATTGACACCCAATACACAAAAAAAATTAATGAGGCAACACCAATAGTTACAAAAGCTAAACTCAAAATTTGATAGAGATGTGTTGATGGGTGGTATTTGGAAAATTTATGGTTTTGTTTTGTATTCATACAAGTTTATTTTTTCGTAACGTTTCATCTGTTTTATGACGTATTCACGTTTTAAAGCGGATGATTTTGTTCTCTTTTTTTCAGTATATACAAGACGAACCGGCCTTCTTCCTGCTGTATATTTTGCACCTCTCCCCTTGCCTTCGTTATGCTCCTTGAGTCGTTTGTCGAGATTATTAGTAGTCCCACAATACAGTGTCCCGTCCGAGCACTTAAGTAAATATACATAATACATATATCCCATTATATGAAAAGCGTGAAATAAATTTATTATTTAACTGTATTAATAAGTGGAACAACTGAAAGGAGGTGATACAAAATATGAACGAATCAACAAAAATAAATATTTTACTAGCAATCTCAGTTCTTATTCTTATTGGAGTAGGTTATATTAGTTTCAAAGTATCAAATCGTAACTCCTATGCCTATGGAATGAAAAATGAACGATTTCAGATGCAGGAAAGAAACAATAAACAAAGAAAAATGTATCGAGGACAAACTGGCGGTGGAATGCGCCACATGAATTGCCCATACATGAATCAAGTACAATAACACCAGTATGAAGAATGGCACGACAGATGAACAATTGGTACATGAAATCATAGCTGGAAATCGAGAGCAGTATTGTGAACTGGTCAATCGATATGAACAAAAGCTTAAACGCTATGTGAGTAGGCTCATTAACCGGCCTGCCGAAGTGGATGATATTGTACAAAATGTATTTATCAAAGCATACAAAAATCTCCCCACCTTTCAAACAACTCTTTCGTTTTCCAGCTGGATTTATCGCATTGCCCATAATGAAACAATAAATACTATGTCGAGTGGATTTATTCAAAAAATTGTTTCTTTAGATCTTATTTTTGGAGTCGGTAAAACTGATAAAACAGAAGAGCGTTTGATTAATGAAGAAATGAAACATGAACTTAAATTATGCGTACACTCACTCGATATTAAATATCGTGACCCGATAATACTTTTTTATTACGAGGAGAAGACGTATGAAGAAATAAGTGATATTCTACGAATACCAGTTCGTGCAGTTGGAGTATTAATACACAGAGGAAAACTATTAATTAAAAAAATATGTCATGAAAAAAAATATCGCTAATACAATACGCAAACAGATACAAAGCGGTACCCTCTCAATGAGGTCATCAGTTTCTATTTGGGCAGAAAAGTTGGGAATTGGTAGTGGACTTATACTACTTCTGCTTGTTCTTATTTTTTTAATGGGTAGTATTTTGTACTGGAATTCTATTAATAGCGAACTTTTGTATCCTGGTTATGGAGGGTTTGGGATCCGATCATACCTAGAAAGTTTCCCTTATTTATTAGT
>CAZAUL010000039.1:0-3976 GCA_964488545.1 uncultured Gammaproteobacteria bacterium | reverse complement strand
ATCAGTATGAGGATACTCCTTGTTGAAGACGAGCACCGCATTGCCCATGCAATAAAAAAAGGACTTGAAATTGAGTCGTATGCGGTTGATGTGGTATATACTGGCACAGAAGGATACGACCTTGCCTCAACTGAGGAATATGATGTTATTGTCCTTGATCTCATGCTTCCCGGAATGGATGGAATTACGCTATGTAAAACACTTCGCAAGGAAAACATTCATACACCTATTCTCATGCTTACAGCAAAAGGACAAGTTGAAGATAAAGTACTTGGACTCAATGCTGGCGCAGACGATTATTTGCCAAAACCATTTGCCTTTGAAGAGCTACTTGCACGTATTCGAGCACTTTCCCGTAGACCTCAACAGGCGCTCCCAACGGTACTCACAGTAAGAGACATCACGCTTTCTACGACGGAGTTTACAGTTTTGAGAAAAAATACACCTATTCAGCTTTCTCAAAAAGAGTTTGCCCTCCTGGAGTACTTGATGCGAAATTCTGGAAAGATTGTAACGAAAGACCAGATTATTGCACATGTTTGGAACTACGATGCAGATATCCTTCCTAATACGGTAGAGGTGTATATTCGTAACTTGCGACTTAAAATAGATCATCAGTTTCCCTCAGAAAAACCCTTTATCTACACGGTAAGAGGATTTGGGTATAAACTGGAGTAACTCATATGTTTCAGAGTGCGCGCATTAAACTTACCCTTTGGTATCTCATTATTATCATGCTGATAAGCCTTTCGTTTAGTGCGGTCATTTACAAGAGCGTTATGATGGAGCTTGACCGATTTGAAAATGTCCAGCGCTACCGAATCGAGCGACAGCTCGAATTTATACGACAAATTCCTTATTCTCTTCGTGAACAGTTTCCTCCTCCCTCAACATCTGACCTTGACCTTATTGACGAAACGAGAAGAAGGTTTGTGGTATATCTCGTTTTGATTAATACCGGAATTGCTGCTATGACAGGAGTGCTTGGATATTTTCTTGCAGGAAAAACATTACAGCCTATCCAGGTTATGGTTGATGAACAGCGGCGATTTATTGGTGACGCTTCCCACGAACTACGTACTCCCCTTACCGCGCTTAAAACCTCTCTTGAAGTGAATTTGCGAGATACTCATCTGGATATTAACTCAGCACGGCAAGTTATCACAGATGCGCTTCATGATGTAAACAGACTTCAGACATTGTCTGATCAACTTTTGGAACTTGCACAGTATGAAAAACCTTTAGGATCATTTAATTTGGAAAAGATAGATCTTTCTACGGTGTTAAAAAATGCAGTTCGAACCATCACCCCTCTCGCCAAAGCAAAAAAAATTACTATTCACACAAAATATCAAGATACCTTGGTGTATGGTAATACTGAAGCTCTTACTCATTTGTTTATTATCCTGCTTGAAAATGCGATTAAATATAGTCACGATAAAGGCGAAATCTATTTAGAAAGTATGATACAAAATAACAACAAAATTGTGACGGTCAGTGATCGGGGAATAGGTATGGATACGAAAGATCTTCCTCATATATTTGACCGGTTTTATCGTGCAGATGAAGCACGTACTCATAACTCTGAGGGTGGTTATGGATTAGGTTTATCTATTGCCAAGCGAATAATAAACACACACAATGCGCACGTTGACATTCAAAGCACAAAAGGAAGGGGAACTTCTATTTCCATCCGTTTTATACAGTAAACTGTAATAATGGTTTGTCTTTCTAAAAAAGTAGGGATACAAATAAGTGTAGGTATTGTATTGGTTGGATTATGTTTGTATGGAATTCAAGCAACATATAGCTATATTCAAAAGTTGTCGAATACCCTGTCCTCATCTCAACAGAAATCAGCCTCCCTCAGTGCTTCGCTTGCCGCTGTCCAAAAAGAACTGCGTGACGTAAAAAATGAAGATCAATACGTAAAAAATAAAGAACTTCAAAATACAATTAAACTCATTGAGGACACATATGTGGAATCGGTAAAAGAATATGAAAATCTACTTGCTCTAAAAACACTTACTAAAAAGACAGACGAGGTAGATAAAAAATTTGCACAAATTCTTGCCTACCTAGCAGATCGAAACTATGCTTCAGGTTCTGCTGAGTTAATTAAATTGAGAACCCTCATTCAAGATGAACGGCAAAAGGCAATCACTTCGTTTCAAATCCCTGCAAATATTGCAGAGAGTAACTCTCCCCCAGGTTCAGGATACAGCCGACAACTTGTGCGAACCGAAATTGGCGAATACATGGTAGACATTATTGCGGCGGACCTTAACTCAACACGTGTTATCGTTGATACGGCAACCGACGGAGACTGTAAAAATGACTGCCCGGTACTTCCCCTTGCTGAGTATGTGTCTCGTAATGGAGGTTTTGCAGGTATAAATGGTTCATATTTTTGTCCTGCCGACTATCCCTCATGTGCTGATAAAAAAAATTCATTTGATACGCTTGCCATGAATAAAAATAAAAAATATATCAATAGCGATAATAATGTCTACAGTACAGTGCCCGCTGTTATCTTCCAAAATGGTTCAACTCGCTTTGTTGGACGGTCGCTTGACTGGGGTCGAAGCACTGATGTTGATGGCGTCCTTGCCAATCAACCGCTACTTATGTCTGACGGCAACATTGCATTTACAGGCGATGGTGAACCTAAACGAGGGTCAAAAGGATCGCGTAGTTTTGTTGGTGGTACAGGTAGCATGGTATACATTGGAGTTGTACATAACGCTACTGTGGCTGAGGTTGCATATGTCATGAAAACACTAGGTATTCAAAATGCACTCAACCTCGATAGCGGTGGTTCAACTGCTCTTTGGAATGGAGGATATAAGGCGGGTCCCGGGCGAAACCTTCCCAATGCCATTGTTTTTCAGAGGAAGTAGCTTTTGTATGATTCAATAAGTGTGGTAAACATGAGTAGTTGTCCAACAATAAATACACCAATGAGAAAAAGAACTGCCATTTTTCTTACAGATCTTGAATAATTCAAAATACCTCGCACGGTAAACCACATTAATATTGGAAGAATTACTGCAATATATCTTCCCTGGATTGCAAGTGTTTGAGAAAGAATATAATACTGCACGTCATAGGCTACAATGCTTGCTATATATAGAGCAGCTACAAACAATATGTAGTTTGGAATTCTAACACTGCTTTTTTTCAAATTTCCATATCCCCAAAAACCAAAAATAATTAGAATAAAGTACAGAACATATATCCATTTGGGCATCGGCACATTTAACCATCCAAACAGCCCCCAAAAACTCATCCATATCCCTACTGGCTGTTTTGTTGCAATAAATTCAATTGGATACATAAATATACTCCCCTGTTCCGGTTTTTGATTCATTACGACATATCCCCAAAATTTATTTCCATGCATACTGATGTTGTACATTAACCACATACAAAAGGGTATGGCTGTGAGTACAACTGTACTAATGGTTTTTACAATCGAACGTGACACTATCCATGTCACATAAGCCACAATTACAAACGCTATGGCGAGATGTGGTTTAGATAAAGGTGAAAGTGCCGCAATTATGAGAAAAGAAATTAGGCTTTTTTTTATTGACTTTTTTTCATAGAGAATGCGCCAACCGAGAAACGATACAGACAGATAACACAACATAACAAGCGCATCACTGTTTACAATTGCCGTTATAAACGAAAACATGGGTTGTATTGAAACAAGAAATGTTGTGAGAAGTGCAATGTTTATATTGCTTAGTAAGGTGCGGGTAAAGAGATATAGTAAGTACAAAATGAGTGCTCCTATAGCAATATTGGGTATACGAAGTAACAAGAGGGTTACAGAAGGGGGAAACATATATGCAAACCTATAGGGTATGAGTTCTATTAGATAGTAAAGCGGTGGATGCGAGCCTACATTAATACTTGAAGTATAACGCCTATCATTCAGGTCAAACGTCGCGTCATGTTGCTTGAGAAAAGT
>CAZAUL010000038.1:0-6863 GCA_964488545.1 uncultured Gammaproteobacteria bacterium | reverse complement strand
ACAAATCCATCAACATATTTAGACATAAGACATATAGTGTAAATTCATAATACTCACACATATATAGTATCAGTTAGAGAGAGTAAGTCAACCAATTTATGGGCTAGCTGGGTGGGGTTCGAGTTTGTATATGTCTATCACCGGCTCTTCGTAAGGGTGTGCGCTCCGTATGGCTTTGATTACCTTTGGTAAATCAATCTCGGTACACCATGTTTCTACTCTGTCTTCAACCACACTCTCCAGTTTGCCCACCTCTCCTATTGTAGGATGGGCGCCAGGGAGCGGTTTAAAGTGACCAATCGATTTTACTACCGAACTACAGTGGGAGTAGTTGCCTACTTTGCCGGCACCTGCATTGCCTAGTGCCTCAAGTACTATGTCGGTATGAGTCTCCGGCACACCAAATACTATTTTATACGCCATTTCTTGCATAAAACCATTATAGCATTAGCACTACTTCCAAGTTAATGTGTCAACTCGAAAATGATGGGTTTTTGATGGCTCGCTGGCATTTAAGATTGAGCTAATGTTGGAGGGTCCGCCTAGTTTTTTTCGAACCAATAAATGCGACTGTTCATCTCTGCGAGGAGAGCTGAACTTAACTTCAAGTCCGCTTAATTGTGATAACTCCTCTACCCACATTGTACCCCACTCAATCGGAAGTTTTTCAGGTATCTCCATAAGGAGAGCGCCCGAATCGCCAAGAGTTGAATGGGCGAATGCTAACAAATCAAAGTATAGTTTGGGCGAACTAAACAGATGTCTACAGCCTGATGGTCGAAAACTTACCAAATCGTATTTTTGTTGTGATACTTGCTCACGAAGTCGCGGGTCAAACATATCACCAGGAATAAGAGTGAGCCCTTTACTTTTTTCGAGTATTTTTCGATCCTCCGGCCGAAAATCACCCAATGTAACTGCGGTTATGTTAGCCACACCCACATCGGAACATTCAAGATACGGTGTGCCTTGCCCAGCAATATCCATAACTGATAGTTCTTGCTTATTCTGCTCCTGCGCAATTTCAGTTAGGATTCGTTTAATCCCGCCTTTTGGAGTAACCGCCTCAAAACTTCCATCATAATTTACAAGCGGTGAGTCGTATAGTGGCCACGGCGTTTCACCTTTGTTGACGCGTTCTTCTTCCCATGAAAGAACTTCTCTTGCTACTTTTGGCGACCAGTCGCTCATTGAGTCGATAGACATATACGAGAAAAACTATCTAATGACTCCCGAAAATAAAAGTGCCACGATAAGTGTGGTGATGAGAGCAAATACACCAGTAGTTTGCAAAAATAACTGCAGTGCATATTTCTTTTTGCCGTCAACATAGAGCATGAGGGGTTGATAAAAAAACATATATGCCATCACCGCAACCGAAAGCGTAAGCATAAATAAAACCAGCAAGGGCGCCATAAATGTGTCGGGCTTATGTCGTTGTGTCTGGGATACGTAACTCATTACGGTAACAACAAGCACTATATATCCCGATGCACCAAGGGCGTTGAAAAGTGGATTTTTTGTCATATCAAATAATTATAGTACTAAGATACAAAATGGAGTGCTAGTACATGCCCCTGATACATGATGGGTACGATCATAACCGTTGTCTGTATTGTTCCCCCCTTTTTTTTCTTCCACTCAACACGGAATGTGGTTGCCTCATATTGCTCGACTGCCTTTTGAAAATTTTTCACAAGATCCTCTTGGCTTTTGGGATCAACAAACGTATCGGGAAAGTTTCCTTTTGTATCAACGCTCTCCCATTCGTGTGCCGACGTGTACCCGAGCAATTTGGCAAACCGGGTGTTGCATGCGCGTGCATAGTCGTCATAAAAAACATAGAGTGCCTGTTTAGATGTGCTGAAGAGCTGTTTTTGCTCCTGCAGAAATCCTTTAATAAGATGGGTATGATTATGCGTATACATAGATATATGGTAATAACTAATACTACAAGTGTAATTGTTTAAGAAGGGAAATCAAGTTTGTTTTTACTTGACCGTATACAAGGAAAATTTTTTAGTGAATTCTCGTGATGTATCTTTATTCATAAAAAAACATACACCGTAATATTCCAAATTTTCTTCGGGTGTTATATCAAAGTTGTCCTGCTGGGTTGCGTAGTTTCCTCCAACCATCGTTTGAGTAAAATCTGTGAAGGGTATTTTGCCTTCGATTAACTTATTTCTCAGGGTTCTGATTTGATTACTGTTTTCAGCTCGAAGAATTATAAATCCATTTTCCGATGTGGTTGGATGAACGGTATTTGATTTATCGATAAAATCTCTAAACCTCATTGGTGCAAAATTATTACGATGTTGATATACAAGTCCTGCGGTCATGTGACCCAAAGCATTTAGTAAGCGAGCGGGATCGATTTTTTTATTAAGAACACATACAAATTGATCTGTTGTGGGGATATAGTCCAACATACTATTGCAGATTTGCTATGTAGTCTAAAAATGAAAATAGCAAATTATTAACTGGTGTAAAGTTGTGTTTTCTAAGTGCATTCTCATCCTCAACAAATGGCAGGCCTTTATACTTGTAAAGCTCTTCTTGACTGTTTTGTATCATTTCTTCAATTGTTTGCTTTGTAAACTCAAAGTGACACTGGAAACCATAAATTTTTGGTGAGTACCTTACTATTTGGCGAGGACACCCTTTGCTTGTTGCAAGAACAACCGCATCTTTGGTTAGTCCGGGCATATCTCCATGCCAGTGTCCCACCTTAAATGTGTCCGGAAAGGTTTTGAAGATTGGGTCAGTTTGTGCGTTGGGTGTTTTAACAACGTTAAATAATCCTATTTCTCTTTCTGGACTATGGTCATATCTTGCACCAAGCGCTTCACCAATTAATTGTGCTCCAAGGCACACTCCCAATATTTTTTTATCTGCATTAATTGCCTTTTGAATAAATAGTATTTCTTCTTTCGCGTGAAAATGTGGACATTCGCTTTTCGTTGTATCTGGACATTGAGGTCCGCCCATTATCACTAAAAAATCGAGTTCGTTTACGTCGTGTGGTAATGTGTCATTTTGATAAAATTTGGTGTAGGTTATATGATGCTTTTTTTGTGCCGCCCACTCTACGATAGCTCCCGGTGATTCAAAGCTTTCGTGCATTAATATATGGATTCTCATAGCAGAATGATACCAGATTTAATTGTTGAGATTTGTCTTAAAACCAAGTTCAATGAGAGTTTGAACCGCCTTCTCTTTATGCTCGACGCGAACCATAAGGTAGTCTTTTGAATAGGTAGAAACAATTAAGACATTCATGCCCCCGCCTGCAATTGCCGAACTGACCGCCGCCAAAAACCCAACCGCATAAAAGGGAACCGATACTTTAAGTTCAATAAGGGTGTAATCGTCTTTATTCCGTTCGATAATATCAAGGTCAGACAAGTACTCTTCTTTTGTAACTACTGTAATTTCTTCTGCGTCTTTACTTACTAAAAAATGTGCGTCGCTCGTTGGAATTTTTCTTACTTTTGAATAAATAAATGTTCCCTCGTGCACAATAAATGAGGAACTTTCAATTATTTTTTTTAGTTCTGGATTCATCATAGTTGTATATTTTTTTCTAAACTTATATCAATTTTTGTAAAACCGCATTTTTCGTAAAAATGAATGGCTTTTGTATTTTGTATATATGCGTTTACATAAATTTTGCCAAATCCCCGTTCTTGTGCAATATGTATACACTCGTAAATCAGTTTTTCACCAATCCCTTTTGAACGAAAGTGCGGTGAAACTCCCATGTTTTCTATTTCTATACACGAGCTTAAGCGGTAGCCAAAGTGCTTAGGCTTTGCCACAAGATACCCAACTGGTTTGGTGTCCTCTTCGGCAATAAGACATATTGACTTGGGGTTGTTTACTATTTCTGCAAAATATGTTTTGCCTTCTTCCGACTGTGCCCAGTCCAGCTTAAGATCGGCGTCATATTTTGCATTGTCTACAAAAACTTCGTCGTTAAGATTTTGAAGTATGGGTACCTCATTTTTTTCTGCAAATCGAATTGTCATATTACTTTTTTTGACTATAAAAAAGGGCCTCTATATGTTGTAGATCGCTTTTTGGTTCGGTTTCAGAAATACTTTCAATTATTGTATTATTCTCTTTATCTTCAAATATGATTACCCATTTTCCCTTTTGATTGTTGAAGGAACAGTAAGGAAAGAGCATGTGATGATGCCAAAATATTCCCTTTTCTGTAAGTTCTTTTGCTCTCTGAATTAGTTTTTCAACCTGAGGTGATGGGGGTAATTCTTTTTTTTCTTCATCTTTTTTTATTACATTTTTTCCGTGGAGCAGTTGCACTAGTTCTTTTCCTATGGTCATATATGGTGTTTCCGAATAGCAAACATACTTCGTGTCGTTTGATGCGTTTTCAAGAATGAGCGCATATTCTTTTGTGGTGTTTAATTTGCACTCTGGAGTAAGAATATGAAAATGCCACTTTATTCCACTCGTTGCATACTCTTGAGCGGTTTTTTTAATTTCTTCAATTGTAGATTTGATCATGAAGAAATTATATCAATTTAGGTTTTTTCTAAATAGAAAGCAAGGTATCGGTGAGGAATTGTTGCTTGGTTTCCAAGCTAAAGAAAATTCTTTATCCAGATAAAACCCATTCAGAGTGTAAAAACCATATGCATCATGGTTAGGGTTCATGGTTTTGCTATACGGATGACCAATAGAAAGCGCTTCCCATATTTCCTTACATTTATATTCTTGCGCCTTATTTTCAATCTTACTCAGTAACAATTCGTCCGCTGTCCAGTTACCCACCATATAGTTGGTAAGGGTTGTAAACTGGTGAATAAAAATAACTTTTCCACCCACTTTGATTGTGCCAATGTAATCTCTTGGCATTGTGTTTTCCAAAATTTCAAAGGTAGCAAATCCAATAAGTTTATTGTCTTCAAACAATGCGAGGTTGTCATTAGGATGATTGGTTATTAGAGCTTTTAGTTCATCAGTAGTGATTCCGTAATTTCCAAACCATTTTTTATCAAGTTGCGACGCGTCAGCAAGATCATATGTCATAAGCGGACGAGCGGAGTAACTTCCTGTATTTGTGATGTCTGACATAACTCTATTGTGCTTAATTTATACTGCTATTTTTTCAAACTTGCCCTCGTCAATACACAGTATCGGCGTGTGGGGGTCTTTGTTTTTTAGGAGAGCAATTTTTTTCTCTTTATTTTTCTCAATGTTAAAGTGGCACAGTGTATTGTATGGGATAAGGCCTAATCCTTCATATACGGTGTTTTCTTTTTGGGTGCTGAGAGACAACACATAGTTTTTTGATGCAAGAAATGTCCCCATTGAACTGCCAATAAATACTTTGCCCTTCAGCATATCTTTCAAATATCCTAAGCTGGACATATATGGCCGGAGCAATTCCTCTTCCCCACCCGACACAAACAGCACGGCTGCGTCTGGCAACAGTGCTCGTAGTGCATCTGCCGAGTCCACTATGTGCACATCTACTTTTTTGGTTGTGTGTTTTGCAATTCTTTCCTTATCCCTTTCAAACAGTGAACCCCAGTTTGCTTTTGGCCGTGCCCAATAACACATAAGAATTATTACTTTATCTTTGGGAACATGAGCGGTAAACTGTTTAAAAAAATAGTCATTATCAGGCGACTCAACTTTATACCTCCCGCCATGAAGAATGTAGGTTGTCATACTGTAAAAGTATACCAAGTATGTATAACAGAAAGGCAAAGGTTGATCTTGTGATTCTTGCTATAATTTTTTCATGGCAAACAACAAAATAGTGAGAACCGTGTGTTATTTTACTGATTCTCCGGGAGAGGAAGCGATAAACAAAATCGAGGCAATTTCACACCGGTTATCTGATATTGGCTACATACTCCAAACGAAAAGGGTATGCTCTGCTAACTTTGAACTTATAAGGTTATTAGATGAAAAGTATGTTAAGAAGGGGTATGTATTTAGTCTTGGCACATTAGCTCAAAATGAATTGGAAAAGGGATTAAAAGCGGTGTATGAAAACAATAATACGTCTTTTAATTATGATCTATCAAACAAAGAGATAACCTATGATGACGTGAACATTCTTTTGGCCATTATCAAAACAAATCCCAGTAAAACCTTTAACTTTACCTATGTTTTCAATAACAAGTCGTCGAGTCCATATTTTCCTTCGGCTTCTTACGAGAAAAATGGATTTTCTATTGGACTTCAGCCCACCGACCTTTCTGAAAACTGCAAATCCGTAGACGAGTGGCTTAACTCAATGAAAGAGGTTTGGAGAGAACTTAATTCACTTTTCAAAGAGGATGGCGAATTTTTGGGAATTGACTCATCTATTGCTCCTCTCATGTCTGGCAATAGTAGCTTGATACATTTTATCAATCGTTTGGGGATTGATTTTTCAAAATCAACCACGTCTGATATTTATTTACAAATAACTAAATTTATTAAAGGGGAAAATCCAAATCCAGTTGGTCTTTGTGGCTTAATGCTCCCATGTCTTGAAGATTTTGAATTGGCGGCTGAGTACGATAGTGGTAATTTTTCTGTTGAACGAAACATTTATCTTTCGCTCCATAGTGGTCTAGGTGTTGACACCTATCCATTGGGTATAGATGAAAAACCGGAACGAATCATCGAGATTTTAAGGCTTATTCAGGGACTTTCTAATAAATACCATAAGCCTTTATCGTGCCGTTTTGTTTCTGATGGTAAGGCAAAGGTTGGTGACAAATCTGATTTTAAGAATCAGTACTTAAAAGACGTCACAATTAGACCACTTTAATCCCTGTTTTCCCTTGAAATTGGATTAGTTAATCCAAATTTTCCGAAGGTCTTTCACTGAGTTTGCC
>CAZAUL010000037.1:0-7263 GCA_964488545.1 uncultured Gammaproteobacteria bacterium | reverse complement strand
ATTATAAGATCTATGTCTTTTTCTGCCTTGAGTTTTCGTGCTTTGGTACGCATCTCCAAAATTGAAACCCCTGGTGTGTCATCGATATAAATAGGTGCCTCCGAAAGTTCCCCCATTGCTTGCGTAAGCCTTCTGTAATCTTCATCTGCCAACTTACCGGTTTTGAGTCGCCAGGCATCTATATCAGCCTGAGCAACCAACAAACGATCAACGAGTTCTTCCTTGCTCATTTCAAGCGAGAAAAACCCCACTCCTTTTTTTGCACGCATTGCAACGTTAGACGCGATATTAAGCGCAAAGGTTGTTTTACCAATACCAGGCCGTGCTGCGAGAATAAGGAGGTTAGCCGCCTGCATACCTGCAAGTTTGTTATCAAGATCGTTAAACCCAGTTGGAACACCGCGAAATCCTGAGCCATTCTTCATGAAGTCTTCAAGTCGTTCAAAGCTATCCGCAACTATTTCCTTAAGCTGAATAAAATCTCTATGCGACTGTTGCTGTGCTATGGCAAATATATCCGATTCAACCTCATCAAGCATCTTGCGCACATCACCGGTTTCACCAAATGCTTGTTCAGCTGTTCGTGATGCAAGTTCAATAAGTTTACGTTTGGTTGACTGATCTTTTACAATTTTTCCATAGTTTTCAATATACGCAGATGTTGGAACTGTGTTAATAAGTTCAGAAAGATATGGAGCCCCACCTATCTCTTTAATCACTCCCTGCTTTTGGAGGTGATTTTTAAGTGTAATAATATCAATTGGATTTTGTTGTTCAAAAAGTTCCAGCATTCCGGCATAGATAAGTTGATGACTTCGAAGATAAAAGTGTTCAGATCGTAAAAACTCAGCAACAAGAGTTATTGCGGATGAATCAACCAGAATCGCTCCCAGCACAGATTTCTCGGCCTCAAGATCCTGAGGGGGTATACGCATTATTTCTGATGGAGAAGGCATAAAAGAAAATTACAAATGACAAATTACAAATGACAAATCAAATTCAAATTACAAATAATAAACTAGTGCTACGTTGAAATTTATGATTTGTTATTGATTTGTGGATTTGTTATTTGTGATTTGTGATTATTTTAATACTACTACTCTCATCGCTTGTTCGTTAATAAAGTCCTCTCTTTTTATGACGAGCTTTTCTTCAGGTTCCTGCTTTTCGATTCCCATTTTTTGAAGGAAATCGGTAAGCGGAGCAAGCTCCTTAAACGCAAGTTCGGGTCGGCCAAAGTGCATAGGTAGGACAATTGTCGGTTCGATTTTCTTTATGAGTGTGACCGCCTCCTGGGCATCGATAGTAAAGTGTCCGCCAACTGGCACCATCAGAACATGCACATCACCAATTTCATCAAGTTGTGCATCGGTTGGCAATACGCCAAGATCGCCACAATGGAGTATACTTACCCCCTCCGATTCAAACTTATACATCACATTTTCACCCCGCTCCTTTCCTTCTACTTTGTCGTGAAACGTTCGGTATCCCCAAACACGAACCCCTTTTTTTTCAAATTGCCCAGGCCAGGTAAGTACGAGTGGCTCTCCATCTATCTGCTCAAGATAGGCATGATCTTTGTGGTCGTGTGATATGGTAACAACGTCTGCCTCTTGTTTATAAAATTTAAGGCCGGTATATTTCGGATCAAATGGATCGGTAACTACTTTTGCGTCTTTTGTTTTTAATAAAAATGAGGAATGACCAAGGTATTTTATTTCCATAGTGCAATAAAGATACCAAAGAGGTCTTTTATTTGCAAATTGCTTTTTTTATAAGTTCTTGTTGATCGGTTGGAAGACTATGAACCGAGTCAAGTACTTTTCCAACAGTATTGTCAAAAACATATATTTTAGCTTGTTGGGCCGACTGCGATGCAATGTCGGTAGCCGACTGCTGTGCAACTCCTAACACACTTTCTACCCCTTGTTGAAGTTTCTGTGCATATGGCTTAACGTACTTTTCAACCCCGGTATCTACCGACTGTTGAATTGTTTCTACTCCTAGTGTGCTACCAGGTGCTATTTGCTTTTTTTGCGACTCCTCTTTTGCCTGATTGGCAATAAGTGGCACTGCCACAAAACCAAGCAAAAGGAGAAGAATAAGGAGTGTCGGTTGCCAGACCGGCACCTTTTGAACAGCAATCTCCTCTATTTCTTTTAACTTCATACACCAGTTATACCATATTCAATCACCAATGAGCCAATGAACAATGACCGACGGAATTACCAATGAGCCAATACTACCATTGACTAGATAGGAATTACAAATTTCAAATGACAAATTACTAATCAATTACAAATAATTAATCACAAAACACAAAACTATTTTGCAATTGGCAATTGGTGATTGGGATTTGGTTGGTCATTGAACATAGAGATTTGTTGATTTGTAATTTGTAATTGACTTGTAATTAGAAATTTGTGATTAGTAATTTTTTTTGTGTGGGGATCCTGGAACTTGAGAGGACTTTATGACTTTTAGACTTTAGGACTTTCAGACTTAATAACTTGCTGATATAATAGGTACTTATTGGTGACTGTAGCTCAACCTGGTTAGAGCGTCGCCCTGTGGAGGCGAATGTTGCGGGTTCAACTCCCGTCAGTCACCCCAAGAGTTAACTCAGTTTATTTTCAGAAAGAGTGTCTACAATCTATGTAGGCGAAGAAGAGTACAGTTTGTAAAACTTCAAATAAAGATACGTACCCACAAGCGAAATACACTGCGATATAAACAATGTCTTTGCTGGACCAATACTGTCGCCTATTGCTCCTAATACAACTGCAAAAAAGGCAAAAAGTAAACTTTCGGCGAGCGAATTAAGCGAAGCAATGGTTGCGCGTTGATGGGGGGTAAACTCTTTTTGAAGGAGTGAGTTTTTCGCGACCGATAATGAACCATAAAACAACGAACTTGAGGACAGCATAATGGGCGATGCGACGGTTGGAATTAAAACCGCAATAGAATTAATGATGCGACTATATATGTTTCCTATTAAAATAGTTTTAATCTCTTTAAACCGGTCAATCATTGCCCCGCTAAAATAAAAACTGATAGTAGCACCTAAGAAAGATGCCATCTTGGCAAGTCCAATTGCCCATAACGGCCATAGTGTATTATAAAAAGCCGCCTGCATCTGAAATGTTGCCTCTCCAATGGATGATCCAACTATACCCGCAATGCTTATGAGGCGAAGCTTCTTATTTGTCTTAAACAGTAACAGTGCCTCTTTGATGTGTGCATATATATTTGAACTGTGCTTGACCACCACCTTTGGTTCTTCAATATATAAACTGATAATGAGACAAAGAATTTGTGAAATCACTGACAACCACATCACAAGTTCATACGAGTTGTTTGCTAATAAGCTCCCCAGTACCGCACCAAGAGCAAGACCTAATTGGAAGAGTGCGCTTATCTTGCCTAAGTACTGGTGATATGAGCGTTCATGTCCGCTTTCTGTAAGAGAATCATGCAAAAGTGCATCATTGTTGCCACTATAGAGTGCAACAGATAGACCCTGAAAGATAGCTCCAAGCGCCAACATTGTAAACGACCCCCCTATTGCGTAGCACACGGCATACAGTACGCTTGCGCATGAGCCAAGCACGATGGTCATTTTTCTCCCTACCCTGTCCGAAATTATACCGGTAGGGACTTCAAATATGGCATCAGCAATACTTACAATTGAAAACACTGCCATTCCAAGCGCAAGTGAGCCGGTAACATGTGTGAAATATAAAACCGCTATCGCAGAGTACAGCTTAAAGTCAGTAAAAAAATTGTGCCACGCAAGCAAGTGGATGTTTTTATGTACACTCATACCAGCATCAATACTCCGGTTAACGCAAAAAGTGTCCCCACTATTTTATTTAGCACCTGTTCTCTTTCGTGAAGGAATATATACGAAAGTATCACTACCATTACTACACTCGTTTGAGAAATGGTCGCAATAAGCGAAGCCTGGCCTCCTGATTTATATGCAGTGTATGCAAATAATGCCGAAAGTGCATAAAAAAAAGAACATACGATCATCTTGCCTAGTTTATTTTTACCCACATACTGGGGAATCTCACGAATCGACCGAATATCAAATAAAAGAATGGTAAAGGCCGGTAGTAAAAATGCAATAAATAGGTAGGAAGGCACGGTCTGGTATCGTTTTACCAAAAACACATCGTTTACGAATGCAAAACCATAAAAAAATGCAGATAAAATTGCAAATACATGGGCTTTTTTCAGTCGAAACGTACGAATATTGATGTTTTGTAAAACTAATACGCCAATAATAATAAGGGCAATCCCCAATATTCCTTTTGGCGTGAGCCGTTCGCCTAGTATGAGCACCGATCCAATAACCGACCACATGGTGCCCGACACCATAATGACCGAAACATCTGAAGCATCGGCCTTTTGGAAAGCCTTAAATAACATCACATTTGCAAGAGCATAAAAGAGACACATAATAACAACATTCACTCCTAAGTCGGTAAGATTTGGAAACTCCCAGGTGTTTGTTATGAGTACATATGTGAGAAAAAACAATGCGATAAATATTTGGAAAACAAATCCAAATGCAAAAGGATTGCTTTTTTCACCACGCAGAAGTACTTTTTGCAAAATACGACTCACCGAAGCAGTAGCAACACTTAAGACCGATAGAATAATCCAATTCATGTATGAAGTATAGAGTATTTTTTGATATATGCCAATATGTCTTCATGCACTATACCATTGGAGAGTACTATACCATGAATATCGGTGTCGTACCGTTGATCTTTCCCAGAAAGATCTGTTACCGTGCCACCCGCTTCTTCAACAAGAATTTTCATTGCGGCGGCATCCACAAACTTTCCCTTTGTGCCAGGAAATACATTTGCTTCACAATCCCCTGACGCCACCATACAACCAGAACGAACAGTTGATCCAAGGTGGAGTACGTATGTACCCGTGTCAACTGAAAGATGGTGAAGCGCAGTGTCTACATCGTATGCACAACTACCCCACCACCCCATCATAATCGAGGCTGTTTTTTCCAATTTTTTATTGCTTACCCTTATATGTTTTGTACCACAAAATGCACCTTTTCCTTTTTCTGCTGAATACATACTATTAGTAAATGGATCGTAGACAACCCCAAGTACAGGCTGTCCATGTTTTACTAGTGCAAGTGAGAAAACCGATAGCGGGATGTGCTTAATAAAGGGCATCGTACCATCTATCGGATCACAAACCCACACGTTGTCGGATGTTTTGTTGTTTCGCCCCTCTTCGCCTATCACTGACATATCAGGATACAACGCTCCCAATTTATCAATTACCATTGTGTTGATGTGTTTATCTGTACGGTAACTGGTGTTTGGTCTGCTTTGATTTGTACCGCATTGGGAGAGTAAAAATAATGTTTCATTATCTCGCCAGCCTCTCTTGCTAACTGCTTTGCAATCTGAAGATATTCGCTCATAGTCAAACACCCTTGAGTTTCATTTTTGAAGAACCTGCATGTTTCAGGATGTCCGATTGAAAAACGTGGGTAATTTTATCTTTATTAGCATACTTTTCTTCTGCATACTGCACCAATTTTGTGAGAAGTTCATGCAGCTCTACGCCACTTGCTTTCCAAAGATGGTGGTACATGGTGCCGGGAAGTGTATTAATTTCGTTTGCATAAAAATTCTGCGTATTCTTTTCATACAAAAAGTCAACACGTGCAATACCCGAACAACCTGCAAGCCTGTATGCGGCGAGTGCAGTATCCTGAATTTTTTTAGTAACACCTCCATCAAGTCGGGCAGGAATAATAATATTATTTTTTGACTTTCCCAGTTGCGCCCCTCCATCATCTAAGTATTTATTTTCATATGAAAATACCTCATCTCCAAACACCGACTCCTGGAGCTCTGATGGAATTAGAGTTTCGTTCCCAATTACACAACAGGTAACATCCATAAGATTTTCAATACACACTTCTACAATTACTTTTGTATCGTAGTGGCACGCAACATCAACAGCAAACTCAAGATCTTGTTTTGTACGCGCCTTTGAAATGCCAATTGATGATCCGAGCCGAGCAGGTTTTACAATTACCGGTAGATGTAGTTTGCTTTCAATTTCATTTAGTATGTTTTCCTTTCTCTTTATCCATTCATCTTTCGTAAAAAAGACAAAATCTGTCGTAGGGATATGTGCCGCTTGATACAGTTGTTTTGTCATGACCTTATCCATTGTTACTGCAGATGAAGCAACATCACAACCCACGTACGGTATATTTACCATCTCACATAATCCTTGGAAGGTTCCATCCTCACCATTTTGCCCGTGAAATGCAGGAAACGCAAGGTCTATAGTTACTGTTTTGCCTGCAAATCCTTTTTGTTTAAACACCATTTTTCTTTGAGAGGTCTCCATATCCAAATACCATTCAGCATCACGTTTTGGAGATTGTTCTCCTGATGTAAAGTGACTCATTTTGCCGTATCTGTCGCCGATATACCACACGCCTTTTTTATCAAGATAGACTGCCACAACTGCGTATCCAAGACCCCTTAGTCCTGAGATGATCAGTTGTCCAGTAATAATTGAAACATCATGCTCTGGATTTCTACTGCCAAAAAAAACGCCAATTGTCTTGTAGTTCATAAAGTCGTAAAGTCTGTAAAGTTTATAAAGCTTTAATAAAACCTGATAGTAACTTTGATATCTCTACTGAAAAATAGTATAGCTCATCAAACTCGGTTTTGGTTATATATCGTAGCTCAAGTGCCATGTAAAGCATAGATCTCGTTTCTGCACATGAGCCTTTCGCAATATATAGAAACTTCTTAAACTCTTTATCTCCCATACGCTCATAACCCTCGGCGATATTATTGCAGATCGACATTGCAGAGCGTTGGACTTGATCTTTAAAGGCGTAATCTTTTGTTGTGGAAAAAACAGCATATACTCTTAGTGTAAAAGCATGCGCCTTTTGCCAAGCGATAATATCTTCAAATTTACTTATCTTTCCCATGACTTTCGACTTTATTGACTTTATGACTTTAGACTTTACGACTCTCACACATAATTATCCGGCCAGTCGTTTTGAAAGAGAATAACATCGTTCGGCCTTGCAAAATCAGTCATATGTGAATATACCTCTTCAGAGCTGGCATATTCGAGAATATTCTTTTTATTAAACTTTGCTTTTACCAGTCCTTCTTTAATATATGGAGTCACGCTGTTTTTTACCAGTACAACCAAATCGGCAATGGGCGCCAACTCTCG
>CAZAUL010000036.1:0-7614 GCA_964488545.1 uncultured Gammaproteobacteria bacterium | reverse complement strand
TAATTTGTGATTTGTAATTTGAGAGTTGGAGATTCTGAAAAAAGTTTAGAATGAGGAGAAAGCCATAATAAAGACGACTACTTAAATGAATTGTAAAGATCCCATATTTTTTTACAGTAGTCACCCGCATTTCCTGTTCCGTAGTCATACTTGCACACCCCATGATGTTTTTCTGCGGCTATTCTTACTGTTTCCTGAGGCCAGTCGGAACAACTTGGTTGAGGAGCATTTCCTACGCGCCCCTTTGTTGCGAAAGCGAAAATAAGAGCGTTATCAAATAAAACACGTCTGTCAAAATTTCCAGGAACATGTTTTTTTGTGCTTTCGCGTGTTTTTGACTGTTCCCATTCAGAAACTTGGAGGATTCCCATAATTTTAATGTCTGTCGGATTGCCAACAGCGCTACTGCACTTTGCTCCTGCATTTACACTGTCTTGAGGAACAATGCCAATCTGAGTATGGTAGCCGTATCCATAACATGGGTCACCAGTTCCGGTCTTCCACCAACCATAAGTGTTATAAATACTAATAGTTTTACTTGAATCATTTTTAAATCGCTCTCCTGTTTCAACTGATTTTATTGCCATAAGGAGTGCCGCAGGCACACACGCGCGTTTTTCAACCTCCGCAAATATTTCGGATAAATTACTTCCCGGGCGAGTATCTTCAGTTATGGGCGGATATGTTGCCACAGTTGGTTTGGGTACTTTGGTTGGTTTGGGTGTATTAGTAGGTTTTGGAGGTTGAGTTACCACGGGCGGCATCGTAGGGGGCAAGGTTGATTGGGGAACAGGAGTTGCTGGAATGGGAGTCTCTTCTAGTATGAAGGCCGGTGTTGAGGTAGGTGGTTCATTAGGAAGGACAATTGGATCTTCTGGCTCAAATGGTATAGGTTCTCCGTCTGGTTCAGTGGGGATTTCAGGTTCGACCGGAATTTGAGGTGTATATCCTGGAAGTTCAATTGAAGGGAGTTGAACGGCAAGCAGGGTAGAGGTAATAGAACTTGTTATTGAGTTGGTTTGATCCTTCAGGTCTTCTGCCATTTTACTGACATCAATCTGAGGGGCAAGATAAACCTCAGCAACCTCGCTTTCGGACTCGCTCTTTGCATATTGCATTATAAAAGCACTAATACCAATAGCGATTATCATTGCGACAATAATACGTACTCTAAGCATAACCATACATTTCAGTATATACCAATTTATAAAAGGATTATAATAGTCCTCTATGTTTTCTCATGTGGTATGTGGAGGCACTTTTGATCGTTTTCATGTCGGCCACAAGACTTTACTGCAAAAATGTTTTGAAATAGGTAAAAAAGTTACTATTGGGGTAACGTCTCAAGAAATGGCTCTCCAAAAGCTCAAAAGTGAGCGTATCCAATCATGGTCTACTCGAAGGAATAGTGTGTATCGCTATCTTGCATCTATCGGCAAAAAGGCAGAGATAGTGAAACTTCATGATATATATGGACCAACGGTTTTAGATTGTTCTATCGATGCAATTGTTGTAACCTCAGAAACAAAAACAGGCGCAGATATGATAAATAATAAACGACTTAAGATTGGCATGAAGCCCCTTTCAATCATATTGGTTGACATGCAAAAGGGCACAGACAAACATATAATCTCCTCAACACGAATTCGAAAAGGACTTATAAATAGAGGTGGGAACTCTTATTTGAAGCTACTCTTTAGCAGAAAATTATTTATTCTGCCAAAATCACTTATACCACTATTAAGAATGCCACTGGGCCGTTCATTTCGCTCTGTTACTGAGTTTTTATTCACAATACGGCAGAAATCTCACGAATTAGCTTCACCAAACGGGGACACTCTGTGGATAACTGTAGGCGATGTAGTGACCTATGAGTTTCAAAAAGCTGGTTTCCTTCCCCAGTTTTCGGTCATTGATAAAAAAACTCTACGAAAGGCCCTAAAGCAAGAATACCTTCAGAAAATAATACAAAAAGATTGTCTATATGCTCTAAATGAAAAAGGAACGATTTCGTCTCATGCAATAATCATGCTAAATCAAATAATTAATTTGGAGCATAAAAGAGCCATAAAGCAACTAATTATTAATGGTGAGGAAGACTTATTAGTGCTACCGGTTGTGCTTCTATTACCACTTGGCGCTTATGTTTTTTACGGAGTCAAAGATAAGGGAATAGTAGCAATTATGGTCACAGAAAAAGTAAAAGAGAAGGTGTATAATCTACTCAAGTTATTTGATTAATTCTTAACACATCATTATCCCATATGAACGAATCAGAAAAATATAATCCACAAGACTTTGAAGCACATATGATGGAGTTGTGGGAGAAAGAAAAAGTATATCGAACAGTCGAAAGTGGAAAGTCGAAGGTCGAAGGTCAGAATAGTAAAGCCTATTGTTTATCCATGTTTCCATATCCTTCGGGAGCCGGACTTCATGTTGGACACGTCCGTATATACACAGGCACAGATGTAATGGCTAGATACTTCAAAATGATGGGTAAAGACGTGCTGCATCCCATGGGATGGGATGCGTTTGGACTCCCTGCAGAAAACGCCGCCATAAAAGCAAAAAAGAATCCAATGGATATGGTGCCTGGCAATATTGCAAACTTCAAGCGTCAAATGAACATGCTTGGGTATTCGTACGACTGGAGTCGTGAGTTTTCAACAACAGATCCAAGCTACTATAAATGGACGCAGTGGCTTTTCATGCAGTTTTTTAAGATGGGTTTATTGTATAAACGCAACACTCCTATCAACTTTTGTCCAAAATGTAAAACGGGTCTCGCTGAGGAAGAGGTTCTTGGCAATGGTACCCATGAACGATGCGGTTCCGAAATTACAAAAAAAGAACTCCCTCAGTGGATTTTTAGAATAACAGCATATGCAGATAGACTTCTGAAAGATCTTGATTTGCTGGACTGGCCGAAGGGCATTCTTGAAATGCAACGGAACTGGATTGGGAAAAAAGAAGGTATCAACATTGAGTATAAAATCAAGGATTCGAAGGAAACAATTACTTGCTTTACAACTCGCCCCGATACAAATTTTGGAGCTACATTTATTGTAATAGCCCCTGAGCACCCGCTAGTAGGATTATTATTGAATTCGAAACTGAAAGCAGATGAGTCAACGATTCAAGAGGTGCGTGATTATGTGGAAAAAGCAAAAGCAAAAAATGAAATGGAACGCGCTGCAGAAGGACGGAAAAAAACAGGAGCATTTACTGGCTATTATGCAATAAATAATTTAAACGGACGTGAAATGCCAATCTGGATTTCTGACTTTGTATTGGCTGGATTTGGGACCGGTGCAGTTGTAGGTGTGCCAGGTCATGACCAACGCGACTTTGAGTTTGCACATGAATTTGGGATAGACATAGTACGTGTGGTTAAGGGAAAAGATGGGGAAACTGGTCCGATAACAAAAAAGGAGCAAGTACAGGAAGAAGAGGGTGTCATGATAAACTCCGAGTTTCTAGATGGTCTTGAAATTCACGATGCCACACAAAAAGTAATGGATTATCTCGAAGAAAAGGGATGGGGTAAGCGTACGGTAACTTACCATCTGCGAGACTGGATATTTTCACGACAGCGATACTGGGGTGAGCCAATACCCATGGTGCACTGTGAAACCTGTGAAAAAAACGACCAGAATACCAATGCTCTGATTATTCATGGAACGTGGGGAAATGGTAATGGTAACTGGTTTCCCTGGTTAGTAAACCATCTTACATTAAGTGGCGTTGATGCAGTATCACCAACGCTACCTGATGCTAAGCTTCCACGCTACGAAGAAAGAATGCGATTTTTGAGTGAGAAATACTCAAAATACACACGTACGTCCTCAATAGTGATAGGGCATTCAAGCGGGGCAGGCACTGCTCTGCATATTGCGCAGGAAAATAAAATCGATCAACTTGTTCTCGTCGCTCCAGTGCTATATGTGGATTCAGCTTATAAACCTGTTTTAGTGAGTGCCTTTGATCAACAAACTGGGGATGCACTTGATGATTTATACAACAAACATACAATTGATTGGGAAAAAATTAAGAAAAATGTACGAAAGATTACAGTTGTATTCGGTGAAAACGATCCATATCTTCCTAAAGAAATGAAACCGTTTGCTGAAAAGATATTTGGTGTTGAAAATGTGCATGTTGTTCCCGGTAAGGCACACTTCAGCTTAGGCACCAAAGACAGCAAGGAACAGTTTGAACTACTCCGATTTATTGAGGTTCGCTCAGTAAAAGGGTGGACCATGATTAAAGAATCTAAGCTACCCCTTGAACTGCCCTATACCAAATCATATGAGCCAACAGACACAGGAGAATCTCCACTATCAGCAATTAAGGGATTTAAGGAATCAACATGTCCAATCTGTGGCGGCAAAGCGACACGTGAAACAGATACAATGCCTAATTGGGCAGGGAGCTGTTGGTACTTTCTCCAATTTGCAATGCAAATTGGAGAAAATAATCAAAAATCAAAAATCAACTATCAAAATTTAAAGGAAGTGTGGCTTGCTAATCAAAACCCTCCGAATCGGAGGGTTAGTGGCTGGCTTCCTGTTGACTGGTATTTGGGTGGAGCAGAACATGCGGTACTTCACCTTTTGTATGCTCGTTTTTGGGTAAAAGCACTTCAAGATTTGGGGCTCCTCACCTTTCCAGAACCCTTTTTGAGACTGCGCAATGTAGGTATGGTTTTGGCTGAGGATCATCGAAAAATGAGCAAGTCGTGGGGAAATACAATTAATCCTGATGATGTGGTTGCCCACTATGGCGCAGACACACTGCGCATATATGAGATGTTTATGGCGCCTTTCAATATGGAGATTGCATGGTCGACATCTGCACTTCAGGGTGCGCATCGCTTCGTAAAGAGAGTGTGGAATCTCTACGCAAGTCAAAAGTCAAAAGTCGAAGGTCGAAAATCGGATGCAGAGCTGATTGCGAAGTTGAATAAAACCATTCAAAAAGTAGGAGACGATATTGCGCAGACCAAGTTTAACACAGCGATAGCCGCAATGATGGAATTCCTCAACGAATATGAGTCTGTAGTCCAAAGTCCAAAGTCCAAAGTCGAAAGTCTCTCATGGGAAGAGGCAAAGAAATTTCTACAAATCATGGCACCTTTTGCTCCTTTTGTGACAGAAAAAATATGGCGAATGAATGGAGAAGCCACATCAATACATCTGTCACACTGGCCACCGCAAACTAAGGTAAATATAAAAGAAACGTCAGTTACAGTTCCCATTCAAATTAATGGCAAATTTCGAGGAACGATAACTATTCAAGGTGATCCATCGCAGGATGAAGTTGAAAAGTCGGTATTAGCAGATACTTCACTTCAAAAATATATTGATGGCAAGTCGTATACATTGATATACGTAAAGGGAAAGATAGCCAACTTTGTGGTAAAATCATAGGACTTGCCCGGTCGTCTAACGGTAGGACATCAGACTCTGGATCTGATTATCCTGGTTCAAATCCAGGCTGGGCAACACTATTTGTAAAAAGTAGTGTATAATTACCTTTTAGGGCAGGGAAGTCTCATGAGATCGGACCTTTTTAACCTCCGTTAGGTAGGATAAGTGCCTCTCATACTAAATAATCATTATGGAAATTAGAAACATCGTCATTATTGCGCACGTAGATCATGGAAAAACCACACTAGTGGATGCGCTTCTTAAACAAACAAAAACGTTCCGTGACAATCAAAAAGAGATGTCAGAAACGCTTATTATGGATAGTAATGATTTGGAGCGTGAACGAGGTATTACAATTCTTGCAAAAAATACGTCTGTATTTTATAAAGATACGAAAATCAACATAATTGATACACCAGGACATGCAGATTTTGCCGGCGAGGTTGAGAGAACAATTACCATGGCATCTGGAGCAATTCTGTTGGTGGATGCCGCAGAAGGCCCACTTCCTCAAACAAAGTTTGTATTGAAAAAGGCGCTTCAGGCAGGCTTGAAAATAGTACTTGTCATTAACAAAATCGACAAACGAGATGCTCGTCCAACCGAGATTATTTCAGAAATTGAGACCTTATTTTTAGACCTTGCAGAAGATGATTCATCACTTGAGTTTACTACGCTATTTGCAGTAGGAAGAGACGGCAAAGCATTCTACACACTTCCCGAGAAATACGACGCAAGTAAGCCTGGTGATCTCACCCCGCTTTTTGAGACAATTTTGAAGGAATTCCCCAACGTAAATATAAACGCTGATAAGCCACTTCAAATGCAGGTAAGCACACTTGACTATGATAATTACGTTGGACGTTTGTGTATTGGAAAAATTTCACAAGGCACCCTCAAAAAAGATCAAACTGTTGCTGTTGTGGGTGAACACGACAAAACACTAGGAACCTATAAAGTAGCAAAGTTGTTCACCACTGCAGGACTTGACAGAGTTGAGGTTGACGAAGCTAAGGCGGGTGATATTGCAACACTTGCAGGTATTCCAGAACTAACCATTGGTCAAACTGTATGTGATCCGGAGTTCCCCCAGAGCATGCCGCACATTGCGGTTGAGGATCCTACAATTAAAATAAGTGTTGGTCCAAACACAAGTCCATTTGGAGGAAAAGAAGGTAAATTCAGCACGTCTCGACAACTTCGTGAACGTCTGTATAAAGAAATAGAAACCAATTTGGGTCTTCGAGTAGAAGATGATACAGAGGGTGTTGGATTTATCGTATCAGGGCGAGGGGAGCTTCATCTTGCAGTTCTTCTTGAGGAAATGCGCCGAGAAGGATATGAGATGGAAGTTTCTAAGCCTCAGGTTATCTATAAAACAATTGACGGTGAAATTTGCGAACCATACGAAGAAGTAACAATCGAAGTAGACGAGGAATATTTTGGTATTATCACCGAGGAAATGGGTAAACGCAAAGCAAACATGCTTGATATGAAAAAAGAGGGTGGGAGCAGGGCTCGTATTGTGTATCGAATTGCAAGCCAAAATCTACTTGGTATTCGTAATTCACTCTTAACCAAAACACGAGGGACAGCAACACTACACTCATTTTTCTTGGGATACTTCCCCAAAGGTCAACGTATGGATGAAACACGCAATGGAAGTCTTGTCGCGGTAAAAAGTGGCGAAGCCGCAAACTATGCTATTGGTAAAGTACAGGCGCGTGGAATTCTTTTTGTTGCTCATGGTGATGTTGTGTACGAGGGTATGGTGGTAGGAGTTGCGAACAAGATGGATGATATTGAAGTTAACGTCTGCAAAGAAAAACAACTTACCAATAATAGATCTGCCGGTGAAGGAGTATCTGTAGGTATTGTGCCAGCAACACGTCTTACTTTGGAACAAAGCCTTGACTTTATTAACGATGACGAACTTTTGGAGATTACACCAATTTCGCTTCGCATGCGTAAGCGAATTCTTCAGTCGACTATGCGTCGCGTTAACGACAGACGTATGCGTCAGATTCGAGAAAGCCAACATGAGTCAGACCAAACATAACAATGGTTTGAATAACTGTGGCTGAATTGGTAGAATATCCAAATAGGGTCCATAGCTCAATTGGTAGAGCAGCAGCCTTTTAAGCTGTTGGTTCTGGGTTCGAGTCCCAGTGGGCTCACACTC
>CAZAUL010000035.1:0-7913 GCA_964488545.1 uncultured Gammaproteobacteria bacterium | reverse complement strand
TTCCATTATACCAATTTTGCCGTCAAGAAAACCTTTGCCAGCAATAAGTCGGCGCCAAAGCTCCCCTAAAAACTTTCTAAAAAAAACAGGGACACTCACGTCTTTATTGGCATCAAATAGCAGATTTGACTCAATATCTTCAAAGAGAAGTGTTTTTTCAACCATCTGCTCAATGTTGCCGTGAAAATAATGAAGGAAAGGTTCTTGTAAAAACCCCATTGAGCCATCAATAACTGGCATTGCATGAATCCGCGCGGGCCATTCTCTAAATGCAGATCGTTTAATGAGACGCATCTGGTGATCTGGCCACCATCCTCCATGTTTTAGCCATGTTTTACCACCAAATATATTTTTACGGGGAACCTTAAAATAAGAATGGTTTGTTGTCGAAATAATTCTTTGAACTTCCTGCGCAAGTTCATCAGTCATGCGCTCATCTGCATCAAGAATAAATATCCAATCTGACTCTATCTGGCTTATGCCAAAGCTTCGCGCAGGTTCAACATAGTGGGAATAAGGAAATGTGAGAAGCTCAGCACCTGCATCTTTTGCAATACTTCGTGTCTTATCAGTACTTTCCATATCAACAACCAATAATGACTGAGAGAGGAGTTTTGCCGAAGCGATACACTCTGCAATATTCTTTTCTTCGTTATGTGTTTGGATAAGTATGGTGATCATTATCTAAAATATATCCAATCATTAATACCTGGTTCAATAGGAGTATTTACTTCAGCTTCGGAGAGTATAAATTTTTCTATCCGAAATCCATTTGGATACGTATTTAGCTGTGCTCCAACAGTTGCAATCATTAATTTATTTTTTTTCCACCAGTTATACTCATTATTAATATGTTCAAGTCCCTTAGGAGCTGGCTCAATGACGATATATGTCAGTCTTTTTTTTGTATAGATAGTAGGTTTTGAATTCTGTTTTCGATATTTCCAATATATGAAAGGATATTTCGAAGCATATCCAAAAATATCCGGAGCTCGAACAAAGAATCCAAATTCTTGACCGTCGGCATCATCGAATATATCCTTAACCATGTTAGACTGAAACTTCCAGCTATTCTTGTCTATCCCTATAACATTATCTACATTTTTAAATCGAGACATCATCATGAATGCGTGCACCACGAGCACAAACAATACCAATGTGTAAAATAACTTCTTTGGTATTACATATAAAAGTCGTGAGAAGAACAAGTAGACAAACGGGAATAGTGGCATCCAATAAAAATACTGCACCCAACCATTTTGAATAAGAGAAAGTAAAAAATAGCCAATATAAAAATAAATGATTGATTTATAAATATCTTGATTCTTCGAGTCTTGTTTTTTTGAAATAAAAAAGTAAATTCCAAAAGCTAATGCGTATCCAATAATTGAATTAAATGAAGTAATCGGTTCTCTGAAGAAATGTAATCCAGTACTAAATATAGCATCTATCCTGGAGCTTGCCATCTGCTGAAGAGTAAGATAAATTCGATATGGATCTGTTTCAGGAGTAAAAATTGCACGAAGATGTGAAAAATTGTGGCGAAGGTCAAAGACGATGTAGGTAGAAAATGGTATAACGAGCACACCATAAAACAAAAAGTGCTTTATGAGTTTATTTTTTACAATATGATATACATTTACAATGGTTGCAAGAATAAATAGCGGACCCCCAAACGCAACCTGAAACTGGATTATTGCACCACTTAGCAACAGTTGCAATATGAGGTAAATAGGTTTTGATGTACGCCTATAGAGGATAAAGGTATAAAAAAAGAGCGGTGCAAGAAAAAGGGCTCCGTGTGGATTATAAAAGCCATTGTAGATACCAAAGTCTGAATAGGGAATGGTAAATACAGTTGATGCAAGTGTAGTTGTAATCAGAGCTGAATCGTGGTCAAATAATTTTTTTGCCACATAATAAAGTGAAAGCAAAAATAATCCAAGAAGTCCATACCAAAACCAACCCTGTATAATGGGATCACCATTTGAAAGCAAATATACTGGAAAATTTAAATACATCCAAAGTGGACCATGAAAAAAACCATTCAATCCACTTGCACGAGGTCCAATGAGTACTAATTTTCGTTCCTTTAACTCATCCAATAGTAGGAAGTCGCGGGCTATATCTGTATTAAAAAAAATATCTCCTCGTACTAAAAAATATGCGCCAGCAAAAAAATTAATTATGAGAAAAGCAAATAAAATTATTCGGAAAAATTTACTCATGACTCTTAATGGGAAATATATATAACAGATTCGGTACCATTTGAATACACAATATTTTTTTTCAAATCCGACAAATATAATGCGTAAAATCTATCAACATCTTGTGAAGTTCCTGAAATCCATTGAACTTTGTTTTCACTTAATAATTGAGAAAAATCTTTTTCTCCAATACCGATGTGTGAAATGCCTGCATCTGCATTAAAAGCATACGTCTTAAGTCCTGAATAATAAATTGTTGTTGGATAGAGTTGGTCAGTGCGAATAATAATATCGTCTGGACGTGCTTTTGACTGAATATAGAGAGCGGCGGCTGCCTGGTCTACAGGGCCTGAAGAGTCAATCAATGCTTGGATATTTACCGTAAGTGTCTTGAAAAATATATACCCTCCTATAAGTAATACGAATGCAATGAGTGAGGTCTGTATTCGTGAATCTTTTTTAAAAAATCGAATAGTCTCAGAAATACCATATCCTATCACGAGCGACCAAAAGGGCATAGCGGGTACTAAGTACCAGTTATTTTTACGCTCGGTAAAACTAAGGAGAAAAAGAAGTGCAGTTGAAAAGGTAATAATAAGAAATGAATCTTTATTTTTGATTTTCCAAATGAATAGAATAAGCCCCAGCACGAAAGCATACATAAACCGGCGTTGAAGTGCATAGTAGGCGAACATAATGTAGTCAGTTTTAAAGTTTTCAAGCGTTATCCGGGCAACATTTTGGTCGGAATGGAACAAGTAGTATGTTGCAAACTGCGGTCCGATTTGTGATGAACCTGCATATAGCCAGGATCCACAAATAACAATGGGTATCAAAACCATTATTAAGTACTGCGGTATCCGCCCAATGATATGTTTATGTTCATACAGTATTTCTGATGCAAGTATAAAAACAATCGGCATAACTACAAGAGATGCCTTGGCGAGAAAAATAAATGCGAACAGAAATCCGAGTACAACATATTTGAGTTTGTGTTTGGAGAGAGTGGTAAAAAAAACCAAAACGATAAGCAATGTTACAAATGAGTCAAGATTTGCCGTTCGAACTCGCCACATATACACATTGTTCAGTGCGAGTGTGCCAAATGCCATTATGGCGGCAAGGAGTCCCCATCTTCGGAGCGCGTAGCCAGTTATAAGGATAATAGTCACAAATCCTGCCAATGCCGAAGGAAGTCGATATGCAAGTTCGGTATGACCAAAAAAAAACGAACTAAGTGCACCAAGCCAAATGTAAAGAGGTGGCTTGTCAAGAAGAGCATATTTGTTCCAATACATAACCGCAAGATTACCGGTCTGGGTAACATTTCGCATCATGTCGGCGTACCAAGCCTCATCCCAGTTTTCAAGTCGAAATGATCCAAGTCGATAGAAACAAACATATATAAGAAGAAGTATGCCTATTACACCCAAAAGTCTAAGTATATTTTTTTGCACAATACTATTGTTGAACTTCGTAATACTGAATTTCCACATCCTTCACATGAGTTATTTTTTTTGTATGCTTGTCTTTAGGCATATGGGTATCAAGCCAGTCTTGGCGACGCTTAGCAAAACTATCTGCCTCAACTATAAACCAACAAGTTCCATTTACCCATTCAGAAGAAGGATTTAAACCTTTTTGTTTAAGCAAATATGAATATGTATATGGATGTATGGGTGGTGTATAGATGCGTAAGCAAAAAGGTTTGTTATCAGTTTTATTGATAATTGAGTTGATAATTACTTCGTGCTTTGCGAGACCGTCAAGATTCTTTTGTGGCACTTTTAAAATAAGTTGTAGTGTATTTATGAAAAAAAATGTACAAAAAACAAAGGTGAGAACTGTGCGGTAAAAATTAAACTTCCTCAGGAAAACCAAAACTAATCCAAGTGCAATTACCATAGCATACTGTATTCCTTCGTAATAATTTCCCCAAAAATTATCTTTGTAAACGAGCGATATGGTGAATAGACCCACCACAAAATAGACCATAAATGAGAGATAGGAGTTTAATTTCTGTTTTTTGATAAACGAGTAAACAAAACCTGCAATAAAAAGAATTGAGAATACGACCATCCAAATTGTATGAGGAAATATACTCGACCAGTATCCATAGAATAAGGTTATTCTATCGATAAAAACATCTATAAAGGCCTTTGGGTTATGTAGTTTAGGTTCAAGAATAAAAGACAAAAGAACCTTTGTTTGTATGAATCCATTTTTTAGTTCAAAGAGAATCCGTGGTAAAAACGCAATAAAAAAACCCACAAGCATTACGACAACAGACATTGTCTTTTGAATATGTACTCTTAGGTCTTTAAAAAAAGCAAAACTGAACGCAAAAACGGGAATTATAAAAAACCCAAATGATAATTCAAATTCACTAACCAATCCAAGCAGTAATCCTGTCATAAAAAAGACTACTAGATTAACTTTTTTATTCTCGAATAAAAGAGATATACAGTAGAGGAAAAGGAGAAGTGTGGGAAGTACCATAATGTTATTTCCTACAAACAAAGATGAACCAATAAAATAGGGTGCAAACACCACTATAGCACCAATTAGTAAGGCTAAAAAAACATCCCACTGGGAAAAAAGATAAATGAGTACAAATAAGGAGAGAAAATGAAGTATAAAATTGAACCAGTAGAAACCAATTGTATTACCACCAGTTACTAGATAAGGAATAACGAGCACATAGTACCACCAAGGACCATGATTAAGACCATTTATACCTGTGGTTGGCCCGATAAACGTTGGTTTTTTTGATTCAATCATTTCGGCAGTTTTAAGAAAGTCTCTTCCTTGATCATATGTATAGGCAACGCCATGCGAAAATATGGAGGGTGTGCGCATCCATACGAAGACTATAGATAGGAGTAATAGGATCACTATAAACCCCCATTTTTTAGATAACATGTGCACATTGTAGCATATACTGAGGCTGTGAGGTACAATGGGTATATGTTTTTAATATTAACTTTCTTTCTTACACTTTTACTTGTTGTTTATTCTTATTTTCTCATTGATCCTAACATTACACTTTTTCAGCATCCATGGTGGGTTTCTTTTCGAGACTTTACGGTATACATGGGGTATTACCAGAGGGAAACATCATGGTATATCTATCTATCTATTATTTTTTCATTGTTCACAGCGCACATATGGGCACTAAAAAAATATAAGAATTTTCCAATTTGGAGATATGTATTTTTAATAGGTGGACTTTTAGTTCTCTCACACCCTTTTTTGTCACATGATTTTTTTAACTACATGTTTGATGCACGTATATTAACTGAATATGGAAAAAATCCTTATCTATTTAAGGCGCTTGATTTTCCAACCGACCAGTGGACACGCTTTATGCATTGGACTCATCGGACATATCCTTATGGGCCATCGTTTTTGCCTGTAACGCTTGTGCCATCTATTTTAGGTATGGGCAAGTTTTCGGTAACACTGATATTGTTTAAGTTGGTTTGGATATTTGCGTATTGTCTTACTGTATTCATTTTAAATAAACTCAATAAGCGTTATGCTGTTTTTTTTGCAACCCACCCGTACATACTTATTGAGGGACTTGTTAATGGGCACAATGACTTTATAGGGGTGGCACTTGCAATAGTTGGCGTTTGGTATGTATTTAAACGCGAACGAATTTCTGCGTTTGTTGCATTTATTTTTTCAATAGGAATAAAGTATGTGACTGCTCCTGTAATTCTTATTGATTTTATGAAAACTAAAATGCAGATAAGGCTTGTATTTATTCTTCAGATACTGCTACTTGTAGTGCTTATTGCAAAGCTAGGGGTACAGCAGTGGTACTTTTTATCACTGTTTGTATTTGTTCCCTATGTTCCTCGATTTTTGGAAGTTATGGCGGTTTTTTTTGCAGGTCTTCTCTTTTCATATTATCCGTATATCCGGTTTGGAGGATGGGATACTGCAGAAAAAGTAGATATGAAAAACCAGATAATCATTGCCGCTCTTATGGTTCAGTGCGTAGTATTATTTGCCTACTATTTTTTCAAAAGAAAGGCCCACAGACGATTTTTAAGAAGATGAATTTTAGTTCGGAGTGGGGCATATTTCATACCAAATGTAAATCGGTTATTATCTAAATATTTTTGTTGAAACGTCGATGCGGCACCTTCGGTGGACTGGCCACTTTTATGCCAGATAATAAGGGATGGGTCGTAATACAGTTTTAGTTCTGCTTGCATGGCGCGCGCACAGTAGTCGGCATCTTCGTAGTATAAAAAGTAGCTTTCATCCCAGTGTCCAATTTTCTCGACTACCGATTTGTCATAGCACATAAGACATCCGGTAATAAACGTTGTTTCTTCAAATACGTTCCGTTGGCCTTTGTCTACTTCGTCAACAGCTGTATGAGTAGTGTAAACGTTTGCCCAGTCTATTACCCCGCCCGCATACCAAAACACACGACCCCGTTCTTTATCGGTGTATCTGTCTTTGTGGTATTCGAATCCTTGGTAGTAATAAATCTTGCCTCCAATGAGCGATGAGGGGTGAGTGGTGATGCTTTTTTTAACATTCGCAACAAATTGTTCGTTTAAGGTTACATCACAGTTCATCGCACAGAATTGAGTGAGTCCATCTTTTATTGCATGTTTAATTCCCTGGTTAATACCAAATGCATATCCACCGTTTCGATCGTGTATATATGTTACATATGACGGAAATGCATATAGTTTTGGTTCGGGAGTAAGGTCGATTGTATAGACTTGAAAATCGGTATCAGTCTGTTTTTCAAGCGACGCAAAGTAGTCGTCCAGGATGGTATAATTCTTGAAGATTACTGTAACGATAGCTAGTTTCTTGCTCATTGTATGTTTAATTATATCAATAAGATTATCAAAGCCATCAAACCTCTTCACTTTTTGTTATTCGGAGTTTTACTCGTATTTCTTACAAACTCTCAGTATGTTTCGTACCCTGATGAATTTGTAAATATTCTCGGTGGTAAGACAATTAACGCTGGTAAAGTGCCGTATCGTGAGTTTTTTGATCACCACCTGCCAGGAGCATGGTATTTATCTGCCGTTTTTTTATGGTTTTCATTTGATTCGTTTGTGATGTTTCGGTTTGTGTGGGCGCTTTTTGCCTTTGCGGTTTTATTCTTTACTGGAAGATATATACAGTCGCGAAATAAAGAGGCTTTTCCCTTTTTCCTGGGATATTTTGTTTTGTATCCATTCATTACAGTTTATTACTGGACACATTTATTTCTTGCTGACAGTCTAGCATTTCTTTTTTTTAGTTCGATATTCTGGATTCTTATGGTAGAGTCGTTTGAGAAAAAGACTGCATTTAAAACTATTCTTTGGCTCACAGTTTTTAACTTTGTATTTTTGTTTTCATCTCTCTCATTCATCTATATTGTGCTCATTTTTTACCTTTGGCTTTTTGTACTTCTCATCAAAAACGGATACGCAAATAAAATCCTACTTTTTATTGGGATAAGCGCAGCTCCCTACATCTTTTACGCGCTTTATTTATTAATTTCTAACTCATGGAGGGAATTTTACATTTCAAACTTTGTCTATAACACAAAGCTATACATGCATGTTCCCAACTATACTCCAGGTAGGTTTTTTAATCCGATTAAATTTGGTCTCACCATAATCTATAACTTTTTTGATACCTATATACCACTTCTTGTTCGTATAAAAGAGTTTAACT
>CAZAUL010000034.1:0-8044 GCA_964488545.1 uncultured Gammaproteobacteria bacterium | reverse complement strand
GCAAAGTTGAATTCAGCTTCATAAACCGGTACGATAAATAGCATAACTCATGAGTACGGTAAATCGAAAAAAAATTGTACAACGGATTATTGCTGGTGTTCTCCTTGTTTGTGTAATTTCTGCGGGATTGTTTTTTACCACAAAAAAAACCGAAGCAGGTTGGTATGACGACAACTGGGCATATCGAAAGGCGATTAATATCACAGGGCATACCGCGGCAGAAAATAACGTTTTTCTTAACCTAACTGGAGGGAGCGCACTCGATTCACAAGGCGCATCCAAAACAAACTGCGGTGACATACGATTTACCGACGCGAATGGAAAAGTATTACCCTACTTTATCGTTTCAGGGTGTAAAACCGCATCAACCGTAATTCATGTTTTTTTTGAAACATTTCCCGCTGGTGCGCAGACCATTTATTATTACTACGGCAACCCAAGTGCACGTGACGGATTTTCACTTACCGATTTTTCAACCGCAGCTACAGGGGTAACGTTTGGCTCGTATGGATCGCAAGAAGTAGGGCCGGGACCCGTTGCCTACTGGAAGTTTGATGAGGGGTATGGAACGGTTCCAAAATCAAATACACAAACTGGCCCATCAATGACGATAAACTCAGATCCGTATATACCCTGGCAGAGTGAAGAATTATGTGTGTCGGGTAAGTGTTTATTCTTTGATGCATATGGTACACTGACTGCAAATGCCACTATAGGCGATGTAAAAACAGTTCAATTTTGGGTTAAACCAAAAACAAATGCTGGCACACTTTTTGACGTTGATGGAACAGGAACACTTGCTTATATAGTAGCAACAAATGGAGTTATTACAGCACCTGGGTTTACCAGCCCTTCTTTTTATATTAATGGCGTTTATACTACAAGCCCAACACTTGTAGCAAATATATGGCAACATATTACCGTTACCTCAAATACCGGAGTTACTATGTCAGCAGTTTCAATGGGAGAACCTTCTGGTGCGGGTACATTTTCAGGTTTCATAGATGAGGTTAAACTATACCGCACCGTGCGAACTGCATCCGAAATTAAGTCTGATGCACAGCGATGGGCTGGTGCTGAAGGATCTAGCGCCATTGTAAGCAGTGGTCAGAATGCAAATACAACCACACCACTTTCCACAGGTCTAGTAGGGTACTGGAAAATGGATGAAACAAGCTGGACAAATGACTGCTCTACGGCAACGGTCATGGATGCGTCAGGTAATGGAACACATGGTCTTTCATGTCCTGCCAGTACAGGACCTACCGGGGGGACTTCAGGAAAGTATGGCAATGGCGCTCTATATGATTATGTTGATAATTATATAAGCATCAACAACTCAACCGTATATGCCCCAATGAATGCGCCGTTTAGCGCGAGTGCATGGGTGTATCTTAATAGTTTTTCTGACCAGTATCCTACTATATTGCGTCTTCGTAGTGATGATATACAACCTTGGTTTATTATCTTCTCAAATCAAACAAATTATTTAGGAGTTAGCATTGGTAATCAAGCAAACTTTGCAGGTATTAAAACAGATATTCCTTCAAGTAGTTTAACGGGTGCATGGCGACACGTTGTTGCTACATATAACGGAAAAGGTTCAAATAACATCAACAATTTCAAAATCTATTTAGATGGAGTTTTACTTACTAACTCAGCATCTGGCGCATACGCAAGTCACTCGCAGGCAACATCTATTGGTTACAACAGCTCTGGAAATCGATGGAATGGATATATAGATGAAGTACGGGTTTATAATAGAGAACTAAATTACAATGATGCACGCTCGTTATATTACTGGTCACCCGGACCAGTAGGTTATTGGAAGATGGACGAGGGAGTTGGACAGATAGCACAAGACTCTTCAGGAAATAATAATACGGGAACTCTTACTAATTCTCCCACATGGGCAAGCGGTAAGTATGGGTCAGGAGTACAGTTTGCAAATGGGACAACTAACAAGCATATTAGTGTGCCACCCGCTAGTTCATTAAACAATCTCACTCAACTCACCTATGCCACATGGGTAAAATTTACAACCAACGTTGATGATGTGGGTCTATTTGGGAAGAGCGGAAACGTACAGTTGTATATTAATGAACAAGCTACCGGTCAATTCCGTCCTAAGTTTGCAGTTACATTTTCAGGTGACGATTTAGATATTGTACTTACTGACATTTCAAATTTATCAGCGGGGTTATGGTACCACTTAGCGGTTACTTGGGATGGTGGAACGAGTGTAAATAGTGCGCGTATTTACATTAACGGAGTCGAACAAACAAAACATGCCAACTCATTACCGGCTACAGGTACTAAAACTGATGATAGCGGGAATACATTTTATATCGGTAACAGAGCTTCGTTAGTCTATCAGGTAAATGGCGCAATGGACGAAGCGAAAGTATATAACTACGTACGGTCTCCAAGTCAAGTTATTGAAGATATGAATGCGGGGCACCCGGCACCGGGGAGCCCGGTTGGATCACCACTTTTGCACCTGTCTTTTGAAGAGGGGTATGGTGATACAGCATACGATTCAAGCGCACAGCTTAATCATGGCAATATGTCGGGATCAACAACCTGTCCGAGTGCAAGCATCTGTCCGACGTGGTCAAATGAGGGTAAGTTTGGAAAAGCAATGTATTTTGGGGCCCTTCAAACTGCAGATGGTGATAGTCATATACGGCTAACCAATGACAAGTACGACACACTTACTGAGGGGGCGTTATCGTTTTGGTTTAAGTCTGACGGGGTAGGAACTGACAACGATATTTTCGGCGCAGCAGAGGATGACAATGGCACTGGTTCAGACTTTGTGGGTGTGTTATTTAATGCACAGGATAGCATGCTAAATCTCGGCATTTCAAATAATGGCAGTCTCGCGCTTAATGTTGTAACTCAAGCAATTCCCAATACCACCGCGTGGCACCATGCCGTAGTAAATATGAGTTCCAGCGGACATGAAATATTTGTGGATGGTAAAAAACAAACTCTTACCTATCTATCAGGTAACAGTAGTACAGCTCTTTGGTTTGACGATATTGCCGAAAATACAACAGCATACACAGTTGGATGCTCTGACTTTGACGGAAGTGATACGAACGACTGTAACGGTAATGGCTTTTTTGCAGGCACAATTGACGAGTTCAAGCTGTTTACACAACCGCTTACTCAAGAGCAGATAAACATTGAATTTAATGGAGGCGTATCACAAAGTATGGGGGCGGCATCTACTACTTCTGATGGGGTTACATCAAGTAATTCATCCAGTCGTGAATATTGTATTCCAGGTGACAACAGTACTTGTAATGCTCCGATACTGCATTTCAAAATGGATGAGGGTGTGGGAGCGACTGTTAATGATACGTCATCAAATAACTTAACTGGATCTTTACTCGATTTTCCAGCTCAAAGCCAGCCTTGGGTGCAGGGAAAAAAGGGGAAGGGTATTCAGTTTGGTCAATCGGATCCTTATATCAATTTTTATTCATCAACACTTAATTCTCTGTTTTCAGGGTCAGAAGGAACAGCTATGATATGGCTCAAAGCTCGAGATTCAGCAGTATGGACCGATAACATATCCACTGTTTTATTTAAATTTGGGCCCGATACAAGTAATACCGTTCAAATTCAGAAAAATTCAACCAACGAGCTCGCATTTACCTATGCAGCCGGAGGAACCACTGAAGCATCATATCACTTCATAACACCCACTGGTTGGACACATATGGCGATAACATGGAGCAAATCAAATGAACGTGTTAGATATTATCTCAATGGGGTCCTAACAGAGACAGATACTGCACTTGGTGTATGGTCAGGATCCTTAGCATCTAATAGAACAATAATTGGGAATAACTACAATGGAACAAGTGCATGGAATGGATCGCTTGATGACTTTATTCTCTATAACTACGAACGAACTTCATCACAAATAGCCTGGGATTATAACAAAGGAGCACCTTATCAATGGTATAAGTTCAACGAATGTCAAGGAACCACAATTTACGATAGTGCACAAACGTCAGATGGCAAATCAACAGGGAGAGTGGGCACTCTTACTATAGGAGGAACAGGAACCTACACAAGTGCTGGTTCATGTACCTCTGGATCCGGTTCCGATTTATGGTACGGCGGCCGTGTGGGAAAATTTGGTTCAGGCCTTGCGCTTGACGGCACAAATGACTATGCATCTATACCGTCCCCCTCACTTCCTACCGGTGAATTTACTTATACTGCATGGATTTATCTTGACTCGCTCAACAATGAAAGAACTGTGGTCATGACATCGGATGGGTCAGGGGCAAATGAAATTCTTCTATCAGTAGTATCTTATCAAGACGGTACAAATCCAAGCAAGGTGCGATTTACCGCTGATGGTCTCTCAAGATACTCAGTTAATCCGCTCGAAACGGGAAAGTGGTATCATCTTGCCTATACCAGGTCGGCAACACACAGGACACTATATATTAATGGGGTATATGATAGCGACACCACTTCGGGAATGAATGCTCTTAATTTTTCAACTTGTCAACTTTTCATTGGTGTGGATAGTGATACTAGTGGTTGTGCAACAGATCTGAACGAATATTTCGATGGTATTATTGACGATGTTCGAGTATACAGCTATGCACTCAACCCAATACAAATAAGAACCGTTATGAACGAGGGGTCAGCTGTACGGTTTGGACCGTGATAAAGGTTACGGGAACATTATTTTTTCGTCTGCACGTTCGTACGAAAACAATTCATCCGGCTTAAACCATAGATTTACTTCTTTTTCACCATCTTCTACTGCATCTGATGCATGGATCACATTACGTAGTGGTCGCATTGCCTCATTTGCAAGGTCTATTGAGTCATGGGAAAAATCACCGCGAATGGTGCCGGGTGCTGCAAGTACGGGAATGGTGTTGCCCGATAGTTTTCGGACTATTTCAATACACTCATACCCTTCAACCGCCATAATAAGAACAGGGGATTCTTGAAAATAGGTGATGAGCCACTGTTTTACTTGTTTTCCAATCGATACAGCATCATCGGTTTTAAATACTACTTTTGGATCGACACCTTTTGCTGCACAATTTTTTAACGTTCGTTGTCCGACTTTCTCAAACCACGCATCGGTGCTTGGATAATGTGTAACCACAGTTTTTTCATCTGCCTTTTGGAACTTAAGTCCAATTATGGTAAGTCCAACCTGTTCAAATCGCTTCGTAATAGTTCCTGCAAGTCCGCGTTGGACTGCGTCTGGTTTGATTATAAGAAGTGCTTTTTGTTTTTTCATAGAATTAGGCTACATATAATGCATCTGTTTCGCGTGCATAATTGGTAAACGATACTCCTTTAAACCAATAGGTTATTTCACGTTCTGCCTCATCTACCGACCCCGAAGCGTGTATAAACGTTTTTACCACGCGGTCAAGTGATGAGGAGAGCGTTGAAGAGTCAAACGAGTAAGTAGCATGTAGAGTGCCGGCATCTGCAAGAGCGGGTATTGTGTGACCGCGAAGTTTTCTGCATACCGCAACAGCATTAGGCCCTTGAAATACCATAACCACAATAGGTCCCTCCTGCCAGTATTTTATGAGTCGATCATACACAAATTGGCCTAACTCTTTTGGATTTTCAGTACCCATCACCTTTTTTACATCGGTTCCTGATTGTTTAAAGCTTGCGAGAGTTTTATTACCCATTTCGGTAACCCATTCGTCGGTTCCGGGATAATGATTTTTGATCACCTCGGCATCTGGACGGACCATTTTAGCCCCCATAAGCTTAAGGCCCGTTTTTTCAAATATTTCAATAATAGTACCAATCATACCGCGTTTAACGGCATCCGGTTTGATGATAAGAAGCGTGCGTTCCGTTTGAATATCCATATATATATTGATAACTTGACGGGTCCTGTCCGCGCTCATGTTCGTGATGCTCGCACTTTCGTGCTCCGCTTCCGAACTGCTTTTTCGCTTCGACACCCGTCAACAAAAAAATTATAATGTGTTAATTACTTTAACAATTTCTTCTGTAACCTTTTCTTTCGATTGTTCACCATTAATTCGGACCCATTTTGCCCATACATTTCTTCTTACAAGATCATCATATTTTTCATATGTTCGTTTAATAAATGAATGGTCTTTTTCACGGAAATTTTTTTCTTTGTCTTCGCCATATTTCCACTTGATAGCGGTTTCGGGCGGTACGTCCAAGTATAACACAGCGTCTGGTTTAACTATTCCAAAATCTTCGGCAAATCGCACAGCTTTTTCTTCATTAAACCCTTCAAGTGTCTGGTAACAAAGCGTTGTTGAAAAATAGCGATCGGCGATAACTACATGGTCTTTCATTTTTTCCTGAATTAGTTGTTTATCAAAAATGAACTGGAGAGTATAGAGTAAGAACTGTTCTGATGCATTATGTTTTATTTTATTTTCATATAAAAATTCCCGAATCATTTTTCCTACAGGGGTGTCGTAATGGGGAAATTTAATATAAAAGGGGTTTTTCCCTTGGGTTTTAAGTGTTTCGATGAGTCGGGTTGCTTGAGTTTCGCAGCCGGCTCCGTCTATTCCTTCGATTACGATAAACATAGTTGTATAATTATACCCTATATTGCCTCCATAGCTCAACGGATACCCACCTACGTTCCATAAATGGAACTACGGTTGGGCAAGGGAGCAGGAGAGTCCCCGTAGTTCAACGGATAGAACGAGCCCGTCCTAAGGGCCAAATGGTGGTCCAATTCCGCCCGGGGACACAAAAAGTATCCGTCCTACTTGGCAACCGAAGCATGTTAGGCGAAGGTTGAAGGGCAAGATGTGGGTTCAATTCCTGCTGGGGGCACCTAGATTTCTTCGGTAGCCCTCATGTTTCTGCTACAATGATTCTATGTCTCATGTAGTACCCAATTCGACTTCCATACATCATCATATCCGAAAAACGAGGGATTCTGATTATATGCAACTTCTTATTATGCGTACGGTCGGTAATTTTTTGATTTTTTCATCGCTATTCATGATTGGTCGTACGCTCTATGAACCAGTCAAACAAGAGTGGCAGTATCTACAAAATCAATGGCAAAAAAAATCATTTGTCGTTGCAAGCGAGGACGAGATTGCACACTTTTCACTGCAGAAACAAACAGGACGAAGCGGAAGCTTGACCAAAGTGAAAGACGGCAAGACGGTTGATGTGCTTGTGCCTGAAGATCCTGAATTTAGTATTGTGGTTCCAAAAATTGGCGCAAATGCACGCGTAATTGCAAATGTTGATGCGTCTGATGAGAAGGTGTATTTAGATGCGCTTCAAAAAGGTGTGGGGCACGCTATGGGTACGGCATTTCCGGGTGAGGGGGGTCATGTGTTCTTATTTGCCCATTCAACAGACTACTGGTGGAATGTGGGGTCGTACAATGCAGTCTTTTATTTACTTGGCAAACTCATTAAGGGTGACGATATCAATATTTTTCACAAAGGGCAGCGGTATGTGTATAAGGTTGTCGAAACAAAAGTTGTAGATCCTTCAGAAGTTGAGTATTTAACTCGAAAAACTAATCAGGAGTTTTTAACGCTTCAGACATGTTGGCCACTTGGTACCACATTTAAACGCCTCCTTGTATTTGCGGTACGTGTTGCCAATTAAAAAAAAGGGTTTACCGCTAATTAGCGGTCGAAGGGTGCGCCCAGACCGACTTGAACGGTCAACCTAAGGATCCGCAATCCTTTGCTCTATCCAATTAAGCTATGGGCGCGTTCTATACGGATATATTGTACCATCATTTCGAGTAAAAGTCTGAAAGTATTGATAGTCTATAAAGTCTGAAAGTCGTAAAGTCCAAAGTTAGAAAGCCATTATAAATGTCCAATGAGCCAATAGTACCAATGACCAGTGATAAATTACAAATGGCAAATCACAAATCCACAATTCAATCACAAATCACTAATTACAAATAACAAAATTATTTTCACATTGCACATTGGTCATTGGTCATTTGACATTGGTATTTCATTTGTGCGATTTGTTATTTGTCATTTGTGATTTA
>CAZAUL010000033.1:4066-8682 GCA_964488545.1 uncultured Gammaproteobacteria bacterium | reverse complement strand
ATTTCAACAAAATCCGCTGTAATATACGTTACCGTGCTTCCTTGCCCAACCTGTACCCGCGCAATAATTAACTCCGGAATACGTGAGGTGATCTACGACATATACGATGAAGGAGACGATGATATACGAACAGATCTTCTTAAGCAGGCGGGGATAGTGGTACGCGTTTTTAACCACAAATAAGCACTATTAATATGTTCAAAAGGACAGTACTAGCGTTACTACTTATTATTCTTGCGCTCAGCGCTTCGACTGTAAAAGCACAACAGAATAATAAGTTTGGCATATCTCTCCTCCAGCCGTCATCGGAAGATATTGAGGAGGCGGCGAGGCTTGTGAATGGTGATACAGGAGCATGGGGATATGTGACTTTAGTTATCCAAGAGGACGACCGTAATACCCATAAGTGGCAAGACATTTTCGAACAACTGAGAGTAAAGAAGTTGATTCCCATAATACGAATTGCAACGCGGCCAGAGGGCGAGGTATGGAGGCGTCCTCAACCTGAAGATGCACGGTCATGGGTTGAGTTTTTTGAAGGGTTGAACTGGGTTATTAAGAATAGGTATGTTGTACTTTTTAATGAGCCAAATCATGCAACCGAGTGGGGTGGTGAGGTTGACCCGGTTCACTATAGCAAAGTAGCGTATGCGTTTGCACGGGCGTTGACGGAGAAAAACAATGACTATGTGGTAATGCTTGCGGGGCTTGATGGGGCCGCTCCCCAATATGGAACACAGTACTATGACAATCTGCAGTTTATACGAGAAATGTGTAATCAGAACTGTCAGGACCTGTTTGCACATATTGACGCGTGGTCAACGCATGCATACCCCAATCCCGGTTTTTCCGGTTCTGTTTGGGATACTGGCAAGCGCTCAATCCGTGGCTATAACGAAGAATTGGCAACTCTTGCCTCGCTTGGCATTGTAAAGGATCTGCCGGTATTTATTACGGAGACTGGGTGGAATACAGACAAAATATCACAGGCACAGGCGGCACACAATATGAGCACGGCATTTAGTCAAGTGTGGTTGCCCGATAGTCGCATTCAGGCGGTGACACCCTTTGTTTTTAAATATTTATCACCGCCGTTTTTGGGGTTTTCATGGAAAAACGAACAAGGCGATTCAGAACAGCTTGTTGCGGTGGCAAATATGTCAAAAACCATTGGAGTGCCGGCACAGCATGAAGATGGTGTTTTGGATTTTACGCTCCCCAGCAAACTGCTTGTTGACTCAACGTATCACATGACCTTTCAAATACGAAATACTGGGCAGGCAGTGTGGGATGCTCAAGACGGATATATGTATGCCCTTGAACATAGCGGCGAGGCCCGTATATCGGCCCTCCTTCCACAAGTACACCAGATAAGACCCTTCGAAGAAGAGCAGGTTGACTTATACATAAAAACAACCTCAGATCCCCAAAACTACACAGTGAGACTGTTACTAATCAAGGGTGATGAAACAATCCTTGCATCACTTCCTCAACGCGGGAAACTCGAACCGCTCCCTTCGCTTCTTATTCAGACCTCACTTTTTCCAAAATTCATTTCTGATGGGAATGATTTTGAAGTTCAGCTATTTAACAAACAAGAAGAGCTTGTTTATAAAAAAAAGGGACTACACATGAGAAAAGGGAAGCTTCAAGTTGAGAATATCACCAACGTTATACCGGGCGATACATATCGCGTTGTTCTGGTTGGTTACCCCTACATTCCGCGGCAGGAAATAATTTCCCTCCATAAAGGAGTCAATACAGTGCGACTTAAGCGGCTCTTTCCGTTTGATGCTGACGGGAACGGCGCATGGACGATTAATGATATTGGAGAGATGATGAGGCGCCCCTCATTTTTTATCCGATTTGTTCCCTGGAATCAGCTGTGATTTTAGAAACTCTACTCTGCGGGGTAATTCTTCATCTTTGGTCTTTGTGAGGTAGCTCCCAATTCCCACAGTGTCAGGTTGATGTTGAAGTTCAAGTATTGTGGGAAGCGTATGCTCATTAACTGAACCGTCTATAAGTATTTCACCGGAAAATCCACGATTTCTTAACTGTTCAATTTTTTGGAGCATTTTAGGTATAAAGGATTGTCCTTGAAATCCAGGTATAACTGTCATTATTTGGACACATGGAATGGACTTCAGCAATGAACGGTCCACCGACTCAACTCTATCTTCGGGGTTTAGCACCAATCCAAATCTAAACTGTGGATAATCTGCGACAAGCTGAATATAGTTGGGGAATACCGATAAGTGAATTAATATTTCACCAATGGTAGATTTTGGTAGTGACAGCAGCGTATCAATATGCAAAAGAGGGTCCTGCACCATGAGATGAAAATCGTAGCAAAGGTTTTGAGGAAGTTTCGGATAGATACTTACAAAGTCGGAAATTTGGATAGTTGTGTTTGGTACAAACTTACCGTCGGCAATGTCCACCTGGAATCGAGAATAATAACGGGACAATCTTTTCACGTTGGCCACAAATGGTTCTACTACAGTTTCAAGGGGGGCGGGAACTACGATCATATTATCCCTTTTTGGTTTGATTTTTAATACTTTCAATTACTCGTTGCACTTCTTCATCTGGGGCAAGGTAATAATGCTTAATAGGCTTGAGCTGATCATCAAATTCGTATACAAGCGGAATGCAGTAAGGAATATTAACTTTCATAATTTCTTGTTCTGACAATCCATCAATATATTTAATAATGGCACGAAGCGAGTTGTGGTGTCCCGAAATAATTATTTTTTTACCTGAACGAATTACGGGTTCGATTACCTTTTGCCAATACGGCACAGACCTCTTATATGTATCTTTTAAGCATTCACTTGCGGGAAGAAGCGCCGGATCAACATCTGCATAGCGTTTATCTTTGGACGGGTGACGCTCGTCGCTTGCATCTAGTGCGGGAGGGGGAACGTCGTAACTTCTTCTCCACAATGTTACCTGTTCTTCTCCAAATTTTTGAACTGTCTCTGCCTTGTTGAGGCCCTGGAGTGCTCCATAGTGACGTTCATTCAATTGCCATGCCTTGGTGACTGGTATCCAGTCAAGATCCATTGCGTCAAGTACAGTATTGAGTGTTTTAATTCCCCGCTTTAAATAAGAAGTAAATCCAACATCAAAGGTAAACCCAAGCTCTTTCATCTTCTTTCCATACTTATATGTTTCCGTAATGCCGGATGGGTCAATATCAATATCTGTCCATCCAGTAAATCGAGTGGGCCATACTGACAATCCATGACGAACGATGACAAGTTTGTACATATTTACGAATACAACGTGTAACGGGTAATGCAGAACATTTTTTAAGTTATGCGCTACACGCTATACGAATTAAGGTAGATTATAATCTATAACACACAACATGAAAAGAATGTTCCATACGAAAATCTCACCAGTTACGCGCGTTGCAGAGGGAGGGGTGTCGTTTTCAAAAAGAGGTGGACTGCCCAAGTATAGCGTACTTATCGTCCTCATTCTTGGAATAGGAATTGCATTTATTATGCTTTCTACGCGACTTTTTTATCTCACGGTAACAAAAGGTGGATATTACCGGCGTCTTTCAGAGTCTAACAGAGTTCGCGAAATATACATTGAGCCTCAATACGGAACAATTCGTGATAGAAAAGGCATCATATTGGTGCAAAACAAAGAAAGTTCAATAGCGACACAAAACGAATATATTCGGTCAATGAGAGAGTATACGTATCCAGAAGAAACTGCACATTTGGTAGGGTACCGTCAAATCGCAAATGCCAACGATATGAAAGATGACAACTGTGAGCGCAAACTAGTACTTGGTGAGAAGGTGGGAAAAAAAGGAATTCAAGGAATTTTTGACTGTGAGCTGAGAGGAAAGCCAGGAAAAAAACTAGTGGAGATCAATGCAAAGGGTGAAGCAGAGGGTATTATTGCAGTTGTACCTCCTACACCCGGCAAGGATATACAACTTTCTATCGATGGAGAACTTCAAGTTGTTGCTTATAAGGCGCTTAAGGAGAGAAAGGGTGTGGTTATTGCAACTAAACCAACAACAGGAGAGATTCTCGCATTTGTGTCTTCGCCGTCTTTTAATCCTGAACTGTTTGAAACGGGTGATATTGATGTTGAAAAGTATTTTAAGGATTTGGAAAAACCAATGCTCAATCGAATAACCGAGGCAGTTTATCCCCCGGGTTCAGTTTTCAAAACTGTGGTTGCGGCTGGTGCCCTACAGGACAAGACAATCACTCCCGCGGATATTATTCAGGACAATGGTTTTATTAAGGCTGGCCCTCTTACCTTTGGCAATTGGTACTATATTCAATACGGCAAGACAGATGGACCCGTTGATGTTGTAAAAGCGCTTAAGCGGTCAAATGATATTTATTTTTACAAACTTGGTGAAAAAATGGGACCGGATAAAATCCGTATATGGGCAGAGAGATTTGGTATGGGAAATGCTATACCATTTCCCTTTGTACAAGTTGAAGGCACGCTCCCTTCTCCTTTTTGGAAGAGTGAGTTTCTGAAAGAGCAGTGGTACTTGGGCGATACATATAACTACTCAATAGGACAGGGGTATTTGCTTACGACACCGCTCCAGATGCACTATGCCAATAGTG
>CAZAUL010000033.1:0-3966 GCA_964488545.1 uncultured Gammaproteobacteria bacterium | reverse complement strand
ATAGGACAGGGGTATTTGCTTACGACACCGCTCCAGATGCACTATGCCAATAGTGCGTTTGCACATAACGGAGAACTCTGTACCCCACAACTCGTTAAGGGAGCGCGCCCATCGTGTAAAAAAATACCGGTTTCAAAGTCGGCGCTTGACGTAGTGCGAGAGGGAATGCAGGCGGCATGTGCACCGGGTGGCACGGGGTGGCCGCTGTTTGAGTTTAGAGTGCGTGATATAACCGCAATACAAAAAACACTAACAACAGTTGACTCAGATAAGAAGGCATCAGTTGAAGCCGCGCTCGCGCGTGACGGCCGGTATCAGATACCCATAACAACAGGATGTAAAACAGGCACTGCCGAGTCCCACGCACGGTCAGGGATTCCTCATGCATGGTTTACTGCATTTGCCCCCTTTGATAACCCTGAAATTATGGTAACTGTACTTCTCGAAGAGGCGGGGCAAGGCTCAGATATTGCCGGACCAGTTGCAAAAGATGTACTCACCTCGTATTTTGAACGAGTACAATAGCTAGTAGACATGATTTATCCCGCAAATGTCCTTATCACCAACTACTGCAACCAAAACTGCCCATTCTGTTTTGCAAGCCGTGAAATGAGCTCAAAAACTCTGGATCGGGAAATGTCGATTGCCGGTTTTAAACGGTGTTTAGGAAAAATTAAACGGAGCGGATACTTTACCGCCATCAAACTTTTGGGGGGGGAACCAACACTGCACTCACGGCTTTTTGAGATGCTCGATTTAGCAGTTAGCAACAAACTCCAAATACAGATTTTTACCAACGGAGTAATGGGGACGGAAAGAGTGCAAAAATTATTGCGTTACGGAAAATCAATAGGATACACATTTAACTGCGTAACGCCAGGATTTCAACACAATGGCGCCCTCAGAAAAAACGTTATTCAGAACATGATGCTCCTTGGGAAAACAAGCGCCATCACGACCTCAGTCACCATTGACCCCTATTTTAAAAGCAAGACATTTATAGCAACGGTAAGCGGTGTATTGCCTGCCCTTCATTCAATACGCATTGGATTTTCAAATCCTATTGCTGGACAAAAAAATTGGTATACGTTTAATGATTTTCCAAAAATGGGAACGATACTTGTTGAGTTTATAAAGGAGTGTAATAAAAATGGATTTATTGGTGAGTTTACACTCAATTGTGGATTTACCCGATGCATGTTTTCTAATGAAGAATTTACTTTTGTAAAAAAACATATTCCTCATATTGGATGGAGTTGTTTTGGAAAAGAGAGTAGTATGGACATCGCAGTTGATATGAGCGCGTTTCACTGTTTTCCGCTTTCAGAGCATCAACGTATCGATCTTAAAAAAACCAGCTACAAGACTGCAAATGCACAAATGATACGTGAAAGAATGAGGCTCTGGAACAAGCTAAAAAAGAAAGTATGTCTTGAATGTCCTTTTTATGGATATGGTGGGGATAAGTGTCCCGGCCCGTGTCTAGCATTTGCAATGAATGAAAAAGCATCGCAGTATTGACAGACATCTTTTATTCAATTATCATCAAAGCATGAAAAAGGTTATAGGAAAAAACCTCCGGTATACTGCGCCACGAGTGCTTTCTCGTCGAAAGATTCGTGTGTCGTTAAACGGAAAGCGAAATGATCCGGAATTTGAGATGCTACTCGCTGCACTCAAAAGTTAACGAGCTTTTATTTCAAGATATCCTCCGTGTGCCAATGATTGTATGAATGGAATTACATCTTCAGCTATCGTTTTTTGTGCAGATTTTGGATATTTCTTTTTGATCTTTTTCACTAGTGAAGAAATAGACAAACCCCCCTTACCCTCAATGAGCATAACCACTTCTTGACCAACAGAATTGAGCGTCATAACCTCCTCTGTTTTATTGTTTCGGATGAAAAAAACAGATCCCGTCTTAAACGTTTCTACCGAAGGTGAAAGTCGTACAAAAGTTTTTTGGTGTATTTTAGGTTTTGATTGCCGGAGTTGCGCATTTATTTTTTTTTGAGCTTGTGTAGATCTATTCGGCCTGTTTTTACTTATAAATGCCTTAAAAGTGAGATACATTTGTTTTAGTTTAACTTTTACTTGAGGAGGCACAATATATGTTGTCTTATCTATTACTTTGGCTGACAAAAACGACTCGTGTCTGTATCTGCACGCATTGCAGTAACCACAGTGAAATGGAAATTGCCGAACACAACTCCAGGTTTTTTCAAGAGGAAACCCATGTTTATTTCCAATTAAAATAGAGTCCTCTTTGGTATAAAAAAACTTATTTTGTTTTTCAACCGGACCAGTAATTTGCCATCTCCAATCTCCTAAAAGCAAGCACAAATATAGATTGAGTGAGCGTAATACTGTTAAGGTTGATTCACGACCTATTTGAGAGTCATTCGGTACCACACCAAGAAATATATTATTAATTTCTATCCCTTCCGCTTGAAGGCTTAATCCATATTCAAAAGCTGATAATATATAACGAATAAAGCGTGTTGGATAATCGAGCAAGTAAATGCTTTTAAACCCAGCCTTATTAGTGCGAGCATTACTCACAGCCAACCTCCAATTTCTTTCTAAGATTTGAATATTTTTTTTATTTGTTAAGGAAAAAGATAAATCAAGAGGAATATATTTTATGTGATGAAAATAATCAGGAAATCGGTTACTTAAATATCGAGATAAACTCATTAATGCAGCTCGCTCTCCAGGTACGTTATGTTTACTCAAAAATGGACTTGTAAAATAAATCGGATAGACATGAAGCTTATATGTGTTTAGAAGGTGAAACCACAACATTGTAGAGTCAAGTCCACCAGAAACTACAAGAAGTACAGCGGAACCTTGCGTTGGTAATTTGAAATCATATCCACGGTTCTTTACAAATATTGAGTTTAAATCATCCAAAACCGCCGGGTTTTCAAAGTTGTGTGAGAAAAAAAGCGGCTTTGAAATTGTATGTCTCATATTGACACGTGATTGTTAATCCGCTACAGTATAAGTGTAGATTCTCTTAATTTCAATTCTTATGTTAAAAAAACTTAAAGCAGTCGCAAAAAAAAGAGAAAGGTATGTTTCGCCAAAAATTGCGACTAATATTGTAGCTCCACTTACTACTCTTATGGGCTATTGAACGCTTCGTGCGTTCTCCTCTTGACAGAATCTCTATGGTCTTGGGTATAATCAAATTATAATGAACAAAAGACAAATCCTCTTGGGAGTGTTGATAGTCGCGCTTCTTGGAATATTGATAGTTGAACTATATATCATCTTCATAAAAAAACCTGCAAATACCGTACAGAATCAAGTCGAACAAACTGTGCTCAATAAAGACCTCAGCAACCTTTATACAAAGGTACCTGAAAAACAAGTGCAAAACATAATGCAGGGTTTTACACGACAGGTTGAGTCATTGAAGCCACTACTAAGAAGTGGAGTGTTGAAAGAGTTAGAGGTAACAGAGGTTTATAAAAGCGTAATAGTACATAACGGAAAAACCAATACCGAACGAAAGCTTGTAGATGGTACTGTTGCAAAAGCAAACTATCTCATCTCTTTTGCATCAATGGCTGAGGATGGTAGAAAAGAACACGGCTATTTGTTCACTGACAAAGATCTCCCCCTAATTCAGGCATATACCCTACAGGGTGAAGAAGAGATTGAAATTTCTCTTGAACAAATACGTCCAGGTGACTTTGTAAGTATTAGCATGACAACCAACATATTACTTCGTCCAGAAGACTCGTTGGTAAGATTTAAGATTGTAAGGCTTTTGTAAGGAAGGATATTACTTTTTGTGTGTCTTTCTTCTGTCTGTAAAGAAAAAAACACTTATTCTTGTTGCGGTTTATAAAATTTGATATTGCCCTAACCTGCTGAGTAGTAATGCGGTCGTCTATCCAAACGTTTGACAGGAGATATGACGTGAGGTGCGCAGTAGGAGGTTGAGTGATCCTAAAC
>CAZAUL010000032.1:0-8862 GCA_964488545.1 uncultured Gammaproteobacteria bacterium | reverse complement strand
ACTCAGCCAGACAAACGAACCTTTATAGGCTCAGGAAAGACACGAGAACTTCTTGAAAGCGTGAAGGGGAAAAAACTCGATATCGTCATCATAAATGCTATTGTAAAACCTACTCAAATTTTTACCCTTACTAAATTCCTTTGGCAAGCAAATCCAAATATTGAAGTATGGGACCGCATTGACCTAATCCTTCATATATTTGAAAAGCATGCAACAACCGCCGAAAGTAAGCTGCAGATTGAAATCGCCAAAATGGTACACATGGGACCTCGTATATCGGGCCTAGGTGGCACCTTATTTTCCCGACAATCAGGTGGCATAGGAGGTCGTGGACAAGGAGAAACAAACACCGAACTCATGAAACGCCACTGGCGAAGTCTCATAAAAAATAAAAAAGAGGAGCTTAAAAAACATGCAGAAAAGCGCGAGACTCAGCTTGCGCGACGCAAAAGTCTTGGCATTAAACACGTTGCACTGGTTGGATATACCAACGCAGGTAAAACTACACTATTTAACGCTCTCACGGGAAAACAAAAAATTGCGCAAGATGCACTGTTTGTTACACTTGACAGTGTTGTGGGAAAGCTCCAAACCAATAACGAATCAATCTCTATTCTGGTATCCGATACCATTGGCTTTATTCAAAATCTCCCCCCCTCTCTTATTGATACATTCAAGTCGACGCTCATGGATGTAATAAACGCAGACCTTATACTTCATGTGGTAGATGTATCCGATACAAAACGCGAACGGAATATTGAGGTGGTACGAGAAATACTTGCAGAAATAGGCGCATCAAAACGGCCACAAGTAATTGTATTTACTAAATCCGACAACCTACCTGAGGATAAATGGGGCGAATTTGCAAAACTAAAAGAACAGTATGCGTTTTTGCATCCGATTTTTATTTCATCTCAGGAATCGATTAATATTGACAAGCTAGTCACCTATATCCAGCAAAACGTGTAGTATACTATTCCATTATGGGCGTTGAGAGCGTCAGAATACCACGAATCGAAATTCATGCAGCTCATACTGAAGTAACAAAGCCTACGCATGATAGTCCTGAGGGTTCGATTCTTACAAAACTGAGAAATGCACATACTGTTGATAGAAATCACCTTGTGGTCGCCTCATCCCCTCACTTTCTCATTAATGTACCTCCTCCGCTTCCTCATCATCCTAACGGTAGCCAAGTATTATGGCACTCATCAACAGGAGATGATAACCAAATAGAGCCATGGCACAATCCGGGGGGGTGGTATAAGCTGGCACACAATAGAGAATATATAGATAAAGTAGAAGAACACGCCCGAACCGAGGTGAAAAAAGGTGCTTCAGTCTATTTTATGTTTGGGTGGTCACCTTATAACAACCAACCACAAACGGGATTTATGCGCCAGTCTGCACAAACCCAAATACGCCCTCACGAACATCTGAGATCGTCGCTTGCCGATGTGCCTATTACCGATTATATCGAACTCACCCAAAGCGCTGACCTTGAAACACTTCGTAAATTTTCAATATATATGGATTTTGGGTCACCACTTATACGGAAACACTTTAGCGAGCTTCGCGACTTTGCTTCTGCTCAAGCGACCTGGTTTCAAAATGACGGACAAGTGCAGAGACATGCATTTGGCTTTTTATCACTTCATGATGCACTTTCCCAGCTTGTCGGACTTCACGTTAAACTGCATCCAATCTGGAAGGAAGAAATGGCCAAACTGTACGAAGAATGGCACCAGGAGTATAAAGATCCTACTCAGTCTGTTTTTCGGTCTTTACTACTATTTCCTCCTGGTGTTTCTGCGTCTGCATTTTTCCCCAACGCAGATGATAAACGCATGATGGGTATACCTGATAATGATCCACATTCTTTGTGGGTGAGTTTTGGTACACCACTGAGTAAAACTACTACGGTTGATGGAGTATGGCTGGATAGGAAGTGAGGGATAAAAAAACGCGCGGAGCCTTCGAAACTGCTCTAGTGACTCCGCTGCGCTTAAGGAATGCTTCTTTTGTTATTTTGCTCTTTGCTCAATTGTCTTAAGTCTCGTTGTCTTTGTTATTGTCTTGTTGTCGTTTATAGACTTTCAGACTTTTTGTCTTTACGGACTTTATAGACTTTATGACTTTAAGACTCTTATTCCCTCGCTTTTAAAATTATGTCTTTTATAAGCTTTAAACTTTGTACGTTTAGCTATTTTTGTGAACTCTGTATATAGAGTTAATTTTTTGCTATCTGTACTTATTTTACTTTTGGTACCTCGTTGCGGGTGACCTCAAGCGATTTTGTTTTTAGCTTTTTAAGACTTATTTCGTAAGCTTTGGTTGCTTAGAGCTAAGTACTATATTTGTCTAGTTGTTAAGTTTGTTTAACTTATAATAAATTGATAACAATTTCAATGTAGTACATTTTTTTTTGTTTGTCAAGAGGTATTTTATCTTATAGTTTAATCATCTAGGTCATGCATGTTTTTAGTTCTCCTCGCATCTCTTCGACACGACATCGAGATTGATCATTTATTTTCGGCTTCAAAAAATTCATTTTCTCCCCAGTTTTCAATATCCGTGTCGGTTATGGGAGTTGCGGTTGTCCAGAGCACATCAAATATCGATGTAAGTGTAGTGGACAGTTGCGGACTTTTGATAATACACCCCCACGCCTCGTTTTCCTGAGCACACACTGCGCGCACTGTGTCACCTAATATAGATATATCCAAATGAATAGCAAGTATTGGATTGTCAATGAAACGAAAGTTATGAAGTGCGATGTAGTCTTTATTGCGACGATACTGGTATGCAAGTACGTGTCGTGTCCATTTATTCAGCACAATAAGCGACTTTATAGCCATGTTTGTAGTTCTTTTTTGTTTCAGACCACCATCTACATCTTTGTTGATGAGTGTTTTTCCAAGCGTATCCATGGGCATCAGACTTTCATAGACACGTAAAGTATCGTTTTTACTTGCCGCGATTGTCTGACTCATAACCTGCTTCGCTCCTTTTATGCCAGGATAAAACTGAAAATCTGTATTTGTCACATGTTTTGTATACTCCCCTTTTAAGATTGGTAGAATGTCAATGAGATCCACTTCGGTACGAGCAAGGTTTTTTCGCTGTTCAAAAAGCATCTCGCGGAGAGTAGATGGGTTTTTTGCCTTTATCCATGTTTGCTGTTTTTCTAGTCCCTGACTTTGTTCAATGGTTATTAAACCTTTGAGCGCAAGGTTAAGCATAATGTCGTATACGGTAGTGCGGGGTATCCCAATAGCTTTTGCTACCGCATATGGTGCAATTTTTTCATGCCGTATTGCCTCCATATATACCTTTGACTCATTTTCAGATAATCCAAGTTTTGAAAGAACTGTAAATATGTGCTTCATATAAAATCACAAAATTCAAATGATAAATAGCTAGTCAAATTCATATGACCAATCACAATCGTTGATCCCTTCCACATGCCCTTTTATGCGCGCTAGATAATTCTAGCACTGTCGGCAATGTCCGTCAACTTTGACATTACCTATTCTCTGCCCTATACTAAGCGCTATTATGATAAATCACCTTAAGAAAACTATGCGTCCGGCATTTCTATTAAGCCTTTCTGCGGCATTTTTGTGGGCATGCCAAATCACTATTTTCCGCTATCAAATTACCCTTGGTGAAAACCCCTACACTCTCGCCCTTTGGTCAACTGCACTTGAGCTTCCTTTTTGGACAACTGTACTTGTTCGCAAACGTAATGAGTTTGCAAAAGTGAGTCTTCGTACGTTGGCAATATTTGCCCTGATTGGGTTTGGAGGGAGTATTGCAATTGGCCTCATGGAAAACTTGGCTATCGCTAATACCACAGCCACAAACTTTGCATTTCTCATACGCACGGTTGTCTTGTTTACTATACTATTCTCTGCACTTTTTTTTAAGGAACCAATTACTCGTAAAAAAATGATAATGGCAGGCACCATACTTGCTGGTGCATACTTTCTTAATATTCAAAATGGATCATTTAGCCTGAGAACGGGTGATATATATACACTTATTGAAGCAGCCTCAATCGCATTTTTTACAAATATTCTGGTGAAAAAATTGGTAACACGGCTGGATCCCGATTTTACTGCGGGTGCAACATTCGTTGCGGGTACAATTTTTCTCGTTGCGGTATTGTGGATTCAAAAAACACCCCTCTTACTGAATAATGTATGGCTTCTTATGCTTTATTCACTGTGTAATGTGATATTCGCACGAATAAGAAATAGAGCTTTTCAACATGCCACATCTACCTTTGTTACTATGATAATGTCGTTCACGCCTGTATTTGTACTTTTCATTTCTTTCGTGCTTCTTGGTGAACGGCTGTCAATGATACAATTATTAGGTGGAGGCCTCATCGTGCTCACCGGATTAATGGCAGAATATTTAAAGATATGAATTCTCATCTTTTTTCTGAGCGAGTCATGCAGGTTCCTGATGCGGGTATTGGATCCATTATGTCCTATGCCCGACAGTTTAAAAATACTATATCGCTCGGACAAGGAGCCCCAAACTTCCCAACTCCGCAGTGCATCTATGATGAAATACATACCTTATCCCACACCGACAAAAACCTCGGTATGTATAACACAGTCAACGACACATACCACATAAGACTCAAAGAACTGCTGTGTCACGAATTTGAAAAGGACTATGGTTTTCGTCCTGATCCTCAAGATTTCTATCTTACTGTGGGAGGTATTGGCGGTCTCTATGCAACTATTATGGCACTAGCTGAAAAGGGAGATGAAGTAATTTTTATGGATCCAAGTTACCCGCTTCATCTATCACAACTCGCACTAGCACAAGCAACGCCAATATGTGTCCCCTATCAGGAAGAGCTTGGATGGCGACCTAATATGGAGTTGTTACGAAAAAGTATCACACAAAAAACAAAGGCCATTATTCTAACCAATCCCAATAACCCAACAGGAACTATTTTGAACAAAAATGAGCTCGAAGAGCTTGCTGATATTGTTGTAGAAAATAATATTTATCTCATTTTGGATGAAGCATACTCTTATCTCACCTATGACTCCGTGTTTGTGAGTCCGATGACAATAGAACGACTACGAGATCGAATTATTTTAAGCAAGAGCTTTTCCAAGGAGTTTGCCATGACGGGATGGCGTATTGGTTATTTATGGGTTAAGCAGCCGGTGCGCGAAAAAATACATAATGTGCACCTCTACTTTAGTATTAACCCCTCAACAGTTTCTATAGTTGCTGCAACGGTAGCACTTAGCCATCCTGAGGCCCGTACAGCCATGAGTAAATATAGAGAAATCATTAGCCAAAGCAGAGATGCGATCATGAGGCGGATGTCTCATCTACGCTATATTTTCCAATTTCATAAGCCTGAAGGAGCGTTTTATCTCTTTCCCAAAATTGTTGATAAGTCCGACTCCGTATCATTTGCAAAAAAACTTATTGAAAAAACCGGAGTTATTACTATCCCAGGTGACAGTATGGGGCCAAGCGGAAAAAATCATCTTCGCATATCATTTTGTGCGCCACCCGCAACAATACATACAGCCTTTGACCGCCTAGATACATATTTTCGATGAGCTTTTTTAGCTTCATGTCTTGTTTGATACAATTGAGTTTGTGAATTACCGTTTCAAAATCATATTAGTTTGTGTCGTCACGATTGCATTATATGGTTCGGCAATTTTGTTTTTTTCTTCTGCTCGCAACTTCGACACAGATTCATATTTCCAAATTGGATCTCTCACACTTACAGAAATAAATATTTATCCTGATCCAGCCATAAGTAGACACCCCTATCTTCCTTTTTTTTTGTATCTTGAGGCTGGAGCTGTGTATCTTGGCGCAATCACTCCATTTTCGGCGTCCGTCATTCTGAAAATGTTTTTTACATTATTCCATCTTTTTTCTGTCTATTCTGTCTATATTCTCAGCAAAAAAAACACTGTAATGTCGTTTCTCTACGCCATAAACCCTATCTCTCTTCTCATTATTGCGTTTCATGGCCAGTTTGACATAATTCCGTTGTCGTTATTACTCTGTGCAGTGATATTGGTTACTAAAAAAAAATACGTGGTTACACTATTTTTACTTTCCCTTGCGATAACGATAAAAACCTGGCCAATTCTATTTATCATCCCTTTTCTGAAGCGAATACCTCCTCGATTTTTTCCCGTTCTTCTCATAATCCCTATCAGTACTGTTGTCGCCTATATGGTTTTTTTTGATACAAGCTTGTGGTCTATTATCCGTGTACTTCTTGTGTATCAGGGCGTGCAGGGAGTATGGGGTATTGGTCAATTAGTGTCCTTACTTGCGCTACCAAAGGTCGGATTAATAGGAATAAAAACACTGTTTGTTGCCATTATGCTGTATGTTGCCTTCCGGCAAAGAAAGTCTCAGATTATTGATGAGGTTACTCAACTTATACTGGTCTTTTTCCTCATTACACCGGGGTTTGGCATTCAGTGGTTTATTTGGATTGTTCCCTTCATATTTTTATCCAAAACACCATATATTGGCATGTTGGCCGTACCCATTCTCATCGTACTCGTTGTTACGTATATGACATGGCTACCACTCTTTGCACAGTCCCTCGAGCTTGGCACAATGGCACTTTCTTTTCTCTATCCGCTTTTCCTTGGATATTATATTATTCAAAAGAAACTGCTCGTTACGTCTCGCCTATGAAACAACTGTTCATCATAATCATGTGTATAGTCGGACTTCTTTTGACCGGTGAGATTGTGTTGCGTGTCATATATTCACGAGTAGGCGCTCCTGAAGGATGGTCAAATACTCAAGAATTTGAACTAGACCGCAATCTTATATACCGCGGTATTCGTAACGGGTCGTACACAGTATCTACCGATGAGTACAAAGAACAAGTAACCACAAACTCTCAGGGGTTTCGAGATGAAGAGATAAAGCCAAAAAAGATAGACGTTTTTCGCATTATTGTGGTAGGTGACTCGTTTAGCTTTGGTCATGGAGTAAGTACAAACTCAAATACATACCCAGCCCTCCTCGAGAAAAAGCTTATCAACCACACACAAAATCCGAATATTGAGGTGATTAATATGGCGGTAAAGGGATACTCACCGGATCAGGAATATCGCCTCATCACATCAGTGGTATTCAGACTGAAACCCGATATGATAATCTGGTCGCTCAGTAATCCTGGTGATATGTACAACCTCACCTTCATGCCAGGCTGGCAATCGCCTTGGTTGTATCGCCTTTCACAGAATAAACTTATACCCTACGATGGTCGCGCAAACTGGATGTATGTTGCCCGTTGGATTAAAATGAACACACATCCCCGTGTCAACTCAAGCTATCTGTTTAACTTTACTGTCTACTGGATTTCTCAAATTCCGATTGTAAGCAATAAACCAAGTCACAAGTACGAAGAGCTTATTCCACAGGCAACTGCTAAATTAACTACACAGATCTTGGATATTCAAAAAAAATCATCGGTACACCGTATACGGTTTGTAGTTGCAGTGCTCCCCTACCCTGACATTTTTGCCAAACGTGAAGGCACCGCTGTTGGAGTGGTAAGCACTGCTCATATGAAAGCTTTTAATGATGTACTGAATTCTGTCCAAAAAGAAAACATACCCATTGTCAATGGAGAGGATGTTCTATCGAACGATAAAACAATAGCTTGGCGCTCACTGTATTTTAAAAAGGATTATCACCCAAATGATACTGGCGCAGCATTATTTGCCTCCTTTATAGCCGATAGAATCCTCAATTTCATTCCGCTACACTAATGGTATGCCGAGAAAGATACGGTACTATTTTTTTACTTTTGCATCATTATGCGGTGGATATGTACTATCTGCATTTTTGACATCGTATCTTTTTATTGGTGCTCAGCCTAGACCCATTTGGCCTGTCTTTACGGCAAAAATCGAGAGGGTTACTGAACAGCTAGTTGCAAATATCGCATCATTAGAATATACACAGCAAGCACCTACCCCTATTATCCCCCCCGTAGCTGACACTCAAGCTCCAGAATATGCACTTATGGGCTTTTTTGATACAGCACCTGCTCCAACTGCTCCCCTTGCCCCAACCGAACCACCAACACCAACCGCATACGTAATTCCCACATCATCACCCATTCCTACATCAACTCCAATACCAACGCCGCATGACAAACCAATCGCAACTCAATCACCGCCTCCAACGAGTACTCCAAAACCAACTAAGACTCCTAAACCAACTAACCCTCCACCAGTTATTGACTTCCCAAAGGTTGTGGGTGATCCGCTAAAACAGCCCTGGTATGGAGGAAAATCGCTTGCGTGTTACACAACCGAACGATTTATTGAGGTGTATGCAGATGGATTAACTCCAAACACATGTTTTAATAATATTCGTGCACGGATAGAGTCAAACCTAGTGTCGACAACACTCCTGGGTAGGGCAATCCAAGTTCACAGAAAAGCGCTTCCGGCCTACGAAGCAGTCTCAAAAACACTTGATCAGTATAAAGTTGATAGTTCTACGTATAAATTTCCAAGCAAAACCTACAAAATAAAAAACGTAGGGGCTTACATTTTTCGATGCAATGTAAATGCAAGTACGAGTGGCAAACATGACACATGCTCGGAAGGATGTAAGCTTTCGCCCCACTCTTTTGGTATTGCAGTAGATATTAATACCGAAGAAAACTGTAACGGATGTAAAAATTATGACATGCCAAAAGAAATTTCAGATACGTTTGAACTGTATGGTTTTCGATGGGGTGGACATTACCCGCTTATTGGTTCATATATCGACGCAATGCACTTTGAATATATGAAGGATTTATGTGATGGAGTATAA
>CAZAUL010000031.1:0-9583 GCA_964488545.1 uncultured Gammaproteobacteria bacterium | reverse complement strand
AGGAACCCCACCCCGCTTAAATCACAAATGACAAATAACAAATCGCACAAATGAATTACCAATGTCAAATGACCAATTAAATCCAAAATTCCAATTACCAATAACCAATCAATTTCCAAATCTCAATGATCAATAACCAATGACTAAGGAAATGACCAATGATCAATGACCAATGTTCAATGTACAAATAAATTTGTGATTAGACATTTGTAATTTATCTCTGGTCATTGGTAATATTGGCTCATTGGTCATTTAATTTATGCTTTCTCAAGCGCCTGCTTTAGGTCGGCGATCAAATCCTCAACATTCTCAATTCCAACCGACACCCGGAACAGATTGTCCGACAACCCAATTTTTTCTCGTTCGGCCTTTGGTATTGACGCATGTGTCATGCTAGCTGGATGGTCTATAAGCGACTCAACCCCCCCTAAACTTTCAGCAAGAGGAAAATACGAAAGTGCTTTTAAAAATTTCTGCACATTATACTTTTTTTTGAGTTCAATAGACATCATCCCCCCGGGACCGATCATTTGTTTTTTTACTATGTTTCCTTGAGATCCGGTAAACAGACCTGGGTAATAGACGCGCTCAATTTTTTGGTGCTTTGCCAGCATGTGAGCAATTTTTATTGCGTTCTCCTGGTGTCGCTCCATGCGCAGTTCAAGTGTGCGAAGTCCCCGGAGCGTAAGCCATGAATCAAATGGGGATAGTATTGCTCCTATTGCGTTTTGGAGAAATTTTAGCTGTTCATACAATCCCTTATTGTTTGTAGTCAATGCTCCACCAATTGAGTCGCTATGGCCGTTTATATATTTTGTTGTGGAGTATGCAACAATATCTGCACCAAAATTGAGAGGCTTTTGCAGAACGGGTGTCGCAAAGGTATTGTCAACCACAAGCAGTGCGCCATTTTCATGAGCAAGCTGTGCAAGCTTATTAATATCCACTACTTTCATAAGTGGATTTGTAGGGGTTTCGAGCCACATATATCCAACAGTATTATTGCGAAGAACGCGAGACACCTCTTCAAGATTGGTAAAGTCGGCAATTACGTACGGTATACCCTGTTTGCCTGCAACGTTTACAATGTACCGGTAGGTTCCACCATATGCGTCTGATGAAAACAGCATTTTTTTCCCATGTGTCAAACTGCTGACAATAGTGGCAAGTACTGCTGAACCAGAACTAAAGGCAAGTCCGTAGGTAGCGCCATCAAGCGCCGCAAGTGTTTTTTCAAGCACTTCTCGAGTTGGGTTGCCGGATCTTGAGTAGTCGTATTTTCCGCTGTTACCAAACTTAAAGGTTGTAGAAATATGTATTGGCGGAATTATGTCGCCGGAATCGGCACTAGGTTTGTAATGGGTGTGTAACAGTTTTGTGGTTGTACCTTTCATATGAATTGAAAAAATATTTATAATATTTTTCGATGAATAATTCTCATACATGCCATACCTCGGCGCCGGCGTGCTTCGTTTTCCCATACCCACCAAATGCTAATCCTCTCCGCACGAGGTCCGCTTGTATGGCAACGTATTGCGAATTATTCATACTTATATTGTTTCAAATACAAATTTGTTTTTTGTCATCCACGTATCTTTCATAACGTCAAACCGATAGGGCAAGACAACGTCGGGAAAAATAATAACTACGTTGTCTTTTTTGGTCACTATATTTTTGTCTATCGTTTCAAGGAGTGCGGCATAGGCGGCACCCGATGAATGGCCTTGAAAATAGCCTAGTGCAGGCAGGACCTGTGTCATGAGTAGTCCAGATGCATCGCTTATCCGTATATAGTGATCGATTACTGATAGATCTAAGTTTTCGGGAAGTATGTCTTCGCCAAATCCCTGAATGGTATATGAATGTGCAAGGTGTTGTACTTCGGTAAGCGCGTATCCTTGTTTTAATAAATACAATATACTTCCAATTGTATCTACGCCTATTATTTGAATATTTGGATTTTGTTCTTTTAGATATCTTCCTACCCCTGTTACCGTACCGCCTGTGCCGGTTGTAATAATAGCTTTTGTCACCCCACCTTTTGTTTGTCGCCATATTTCAGGCCCAGTAACTTGGTAGTGTGCCTTTGTATTTGATTGGTTGTTATACTGCTGGGGAACCCATGTGTTGGCGTGGGTGCCTAAGTAATCACGAATACTGTAGTAGCTTAGCGGATGATGGGGTTCTACTGCTGTTGGAGTTACCACAACATCAGCGCCCAGATCCCGTAGACGTTCAATTTTTTCTTCACTCATTTTATCGGGAATAATGAGAATCGTATGCAGACCTAATGCAAGATTGACGAGGGCCAGTCCTGCCCCGGTATTGCCAGAGGTTCCCTCGATTATGGTAGTAATACCTGGTGTAATAGTTTTTGTCTGTATCGCATCTTCAATCATCTGGCGCGCCATGACGTCTTTGATACTTAAGCCAGGATTGTACGAAACATCAAGCGTCGAAACACTACCAACTTTACCGTCAAGTTGTGGATCGCGTATGGATGCAAGGGGGATTTGACCCATTTTCTCTAACATGGTTAAAAACTTATGATGAGGTGCAACTTGTGGTCGTTGGAATATAAATTCGTCAACTATTGTATGCGCTTGCTGTTCTGAGTGGTTTAATAAGATTTGAACTCGTCTACCTTTTTTTACTTGAATTGCAAAGTCTGGCGTTGGATAGTTTTGCATCATTCGGCTCAACTGTTCAAGTCCTATTGTTTCGTGATTCGGAGTATATCCCCAGCCAGTCTCAACAAAGACAGTGATAGTCGTTGGCAAGCGTAGAGCGAAGGTCCTTTAGTTTCATCCAGGTAGATGGATATTTTTGCATCATTGTTGATAAATACCGCTTGACGGCATCTGAAACGACAAATCGATCTTGTGGATTTGCTTTAGTATGGTTTTTCATGGGTTTCTAAATGGTAAATGATAAATGGAAAATGGGAAAATAAAAATAAACTCGGGGTTATCTGGAGAATACAAATATTATTCTCCGAAGGACGTACAGCAACAGCAAGCAAGAATCAAATTCATACCACCATGGTAATATACTAATTGAGAAATGTAAAGTGTCTTTTTACTGCTGCAATAATTGTATTTTGTTGAGTAGTTGTTACATGTGGTCCAAGGGGAAGATACACAACTCCATGTCGAGTTGTCCATGGGCACCCCTCAAGTTCTAATCGTACGGTAAGACCATGTTTCCGAAGACGGGAAATAATCGAATATTTTTTTTCGAAAGGAATAAGAAGTGGATATCCCCGCAGTTCACCTGCGTCATGTTCTGCAAATGGCACTGCATATGCATGGAAGTATTTTGCATAGAGTGCAACTTGTTCACTTTTTATTTTTTTTATCTTATTTATATTAATATGCTCTGCAAGAATTTTATATACAGTGCTACCTCGTGATGCCTCTCTGCTGTCCCCTATGATGTTGTACGTTTTTATCATGATTTCCTCTGCTAACATGTTGAACTTCAAGAATAAAAAAATCTGATATATAAAGAACAAAAGATGGACAGTGAGATGATAAAGAGCAGTTTGCGTAAGAGGTTTCAGTTTAAAATTCAAAAACGTATTTGATCCGTATACATTACTACCCTGCAAAGGAGCGACCTTCCGCAAACTATCGATGAGGATATGGCGAGGGGTAAGCAGTTTTATAGTTGATGGGTCAATAATTCTGTGCACGCAGTCTTCAATAATTATTGTTTCGCTGGAAATAATATCTTTCCACGCAGAGAATGTTGGTAGCAGATTGTTTGTTATTCCGACGGGATGGAAAAGTATTATCACTTTAGGTTTATGACGGCGGACTGACATTATAAAATCGGTTAGAACTGTTTGCAGATTTTTACCCGTTGGGTAAAAGGAAACAGCATATCCATGACTTTTTATGTTGGCAACTACGTCCATGCAAAAAAACTAAGGCACGAGAATAGTCTCGTTTTGTTTTGTATAGTGCTGGAGTACATCCCACAGCGCGTCTTCCCATGAAGTATAAAAAAGTCTCGTTACAGTTTGCGGTGTATGGCTTATTTTTTTCCAGGAAAAATAAGCTAAGCCAGTAGGCTGAATTGGGGGAAACATACAAGTTATGGTAATGAAGCAAGTGTACGGTAGTGGCTCTCGATTTGTTTTGTAATTGTTTTCGGTTCACCTACTGCCAGATTTCTGAAAAAAAGAGGTGAAGCAAAAGTTATCCGTATGTGGGGAAGAATTGCGCCAATACCAGGTATTAACCGAACATAATCAATCCAAGAATGTTCATGGATATTGGCAACAAGTATTACCGTATCGTGTCGATTTGCCTGGGTAAGCAAGTGTCCCACACCGCTATACCAGTTGCTCCCGTCATGTTCAGGATATCCAGGAAACAACACAACTGCTCCCCCGCTGTTGAGATGGCGTGCCGCCTGTGCAATGGTCTGGCGATTTTTACTATGTTCCTGTTCCGGCGTAAGCCCATGACTATATTTCCCGAACACTGCATCAAGGATTGGATTTCGTTTGCTGGTAAAGTGATGCTGTATGTATGCAGGAAGGAGATATACATCAAGGATGGGAGAGTTTCCCACAAATTTACTACTAATAATGAGACGAATATCTGGTCGGTTTTCAAGTGCAGAGATGAGAGCAATTACTGCCGGGCTTGAGGGATGGTTGGCAACAATGACAACGGGTTTCTTACGAATAAACTCTGTAATTTCAGTTGTTTTACCCTGAATAGTAACGGTTGAGCGGGAACGCTTCATTATGTATTGTGCGGCCTGTTGCAAACCTTTTTCCCGGACAATCTGTTCTACCGGACCAAGCATCCATTTGAATAGTGGGTGATTGAGAATATGCGTTGCCATAGACTCCATTATAGTCTAAGAAAAAAGCGATAATGTACCTGCAGACACTTTTATGAGTTCTGTTACAAGCCTCATCTTTACTGGTAAATCAGTAATTTGTCTATAATGTAAACCTTTTGCTTCTGGGAGTCCCCCTAAATATAAGGTACTATAGTTTTCAGCACGTGTTGCTACTGAACTATGCAATTCAGAATTACCGGTTGATTGCGCTGCCTTAGTTAGATTATTATGAGCAAAATGCACTGCAGCCAACAAATTACCGTTAAGCTGGTTAGTTGGTGGATTACCGACAGGTCCAGTATCAATATTTCTACTTTTGCGCTGAAGGTCAACTAAGTGTCGTAGAAAGTGCTCGTCTACATTGTCAACTACCATTTCTCCATCAGCAAATGCATGTATTGTTTTAAGAGAGTTTATTGCAATTGGTGCAGCCCTCGATCCAAATAAAGTATCTACCAATGCAATATTAACTTTTGGCACAATCACACCAGATACACGAACAACTTCCTGCCGGAATGTTTGTAGTATTGACCGAACATCGTGTTGTTCTGGTTGTAACGTCATAAGGTATGAAGTATACCATAAATACATATCAAATGTGTATATTATAGGTTTAATTTTCCACCTTGTTTGTGATGTAAGATTGGTATTCAATCCCCCATAGTAAGATAACCTTTGCAGAAAATTTGGATGCCCATTGCATATTATTTTCAAGCTGACCTTTTGGAAAACTTCCAGGATCACTTGATCGATAACCTGCGTCATCTGCCTCCCATGGTTCTGCCTGTAGTTCGGTGATCCAGACTGGCTTTGAAGACTTTTCAATAATTTTTTTTAGTTTTAGGTCTGACTGAGATGGCCCGCGGTAAAATGGCTTTCCCCACTTTTTCCCAGCATATTGTTTGGGGTAGAGATCAATGCCCACTATATCAACGATTGACTCCATTGCTGAAAATAGTCCTCGCTTAATAAGATCGTTACCCCACAAGGTGCCAATAATTGGCCGACTGCTATCAAGCGACCGTACCAATACTACTTCACGAAGAAAAAAATCAACAGGAATAGCTAGATTATTTGGACCGCTTGGATCGATTGGTTCATTTTCCACCTGCCAGTGGGAAATACATGGATACCGAGATAGTTCCTTTATGGTTGTGGTTATAAGTTTTAGCACTGCAGATTGAGTTATTGGATCGTTGGGTGATTGGTTTATCATTCTTGGCCAATGATATTCCGGCCACCGAGGTGCTTTCATACCCAAGGTCATAATCACTTTTTGGTTATGATTGTTACAGATTTCGAGAAGTTTATAAAGTGTTGAAAAGTCATAATTGCTGGGACTTTTTTCTATCTCATTCCAGTAGGAGCAAAGCCTAATGTACGAATAGTTTTGTTTGCATAAGTGAGTAAGAGTTGATATAGCACTTAGTCCAAGATGTTTCGCATGTCGATGACTAAATGTTATGCCAACTTTAGCATGGTTGTCCATCGTCTTTTTGAAGTTCGCAGTTTAGCCAAATGCGTTTGATAAATTCGGCTTTCTCCTTAGATGATAAGTCTTGTCCTACAAATGTGCCAACACCGGTATATGTCTCACCTGTTGTTTGGAATATGGTATCGCGTATCCACTGGAAATAGTTTATAGAAGCATCGTTTATTACTCCGGTGAATGACAATCTTGTGGTAACTGTAGGGAGTTTTTCATACGAGCATCCATATGCCCACGCTATAATACCCGCCTGTACCCACCGATTATTGTTGCGCACCAAAAGTGGTCCGCCCGAGTCACCCACACATGAACTTACACCGCCTTTTGGATACCCTGCAGGCAACTCTGAACTCATGACAATTCCATCATACCAATCGCGCTTATTTACCCGCCGAGTTGATAATAGAGGTACAACTGCCTGTTTTAGTATGGTAGGAAACTTTTCAAAACTTGTTCTTCCCCATCCAAGATACACTCCCATTTGACCTTCGAGGTCGAGTTGTGGATTTGCAGAAACAGTAATAGTGCTTGCGTTTGGAATATCTTCTGTAAGATGCAAAAGGGCGATATCATGAATATCTCGATTACCTAATTCTTGAAACTCTGGGTGACGATATACTTCATCAACCCGATATGTTTTTACGTCACCGCTTGTAATATCATGTGATCCGTGCTTAACAAGAATTCTCCACCCCGGCACAACCTCACCCGATTCTTCGTAAGTGACACAGTGCCCTGCGGTGAGTATCCATCGCGGGGTAAGAAGGGTACCTGAACACAAAGCCCGTTCAAAAAACTCTTCACGAGGAAGGTTAAGTTGCACGATAAACGGCCATTTTGTTGGGTCGGTTACATCGGTCCCACCTATAATCTGTTTTTCTGTTTTTGGTTCTTCTGCACGCGAGGAGTATGTAGTTTTTTGTCCCAACAGCAATCGGTATGCACCTACTGCAATACATAAAACAACAAATAATGCGATTAACAAGAATGTTTTTTTCTTATGAATACATATTGATTCATGCATACATGTATGAGTATATCGGTTTTTTTGTGTTGTTATAATAAGAAATGCAGTTTTCATCATTTATTAAAAGCACTCTCTCCGAGGCTGTAGGGGTTGCTCGCGCCAACTTTGGCAAAGTTCAATCATCTATTAAACAGGGAGACAACAACCAAGTGCTCACCCAAACCGATTTAGAAATAGGCAGATTGATTGTTGATTCAATAACCTCTGCGTTTCCCTCACATTCTATTATTGACGAAGAAGCTGGTGTAATAGAAAAAATGTCACATTATACGTGGGTTGTGGACCCAATTGATGGTACAAGTAATTTTGCGGCAGGTTTACCCACATATGGCATTATGATCGGACTACTTGAGGGTGGTGTTCCTATAGCGGGTGGCATTGCTCTTCCCTATTTTAACGATATCTATTGGGCTGAAAAAGGAATGGGCGCATACCGGAACGATGCAAAAATGTATGTGTCAAAGGAGAAAAACTTGTCTAATGTTTTGGTTGCGTATGGTATTGATGGATATCCCAGTAGTCCAGAGATCACAAAAAAAGAATGTGTTGTCCTATCGGACATTATTGTAAAAATTCGAAACCTGCGAACGAGTAACAGCTGTTTTGATGCTGTTATGGTTGCGCGCGGCAATTATGGAGCATGGCTTAATCAAACGCAAAAGATCTGGGACCACGTGGCAGAACATATTCTTATAGAAGAAGCAGGTGGATTATATACCGACTTTTATGGGAGGAAAATCGACTATTCAAACCCAACAAAACGGGTTGGTGAACAATTTTCCGTATGCGCCGCAAGCCCCACTCTCCACGCAGAACTTCAGAAAATAATAACGTATGCAATTACCAACTGAATTCCCCAACACAACCGAAGCTTCCTTTGTTTTCCCTGGTAGAAATGTGATAGTTTCCGACCGTAAATATGATGAGGTGCTCACAAGAGAACTTGGGATAACTGAGCAGCAAATTTACGGAACTCGACTACTCTCAATTGGTGAAGGTATGTCGGATTTTGTGCTCACCTGTAATTCCAGAGAAATTTGTGAAGCTGTAGCTATTGATCCTATTTATACTCTTGTTGCACAATCCAGAAACCTAAAAGCATATGAAAAAAAGTGCCGAGAACATAAGATTATCTCCCTGCAAGATAAAGCTCGATTTGGAGATATTAAAAAATCAGTTACAAATGGCGCACACCTCCCACTTAGCTCATTTGATTCGTTGCCATTTCCCGATCAAAGCTTTGATATCGCCGTAGTTTCCAATGTTGTAGATGTAGTAGACCACGATCAGTTTTTAGCAGATTTTTATAACCGATTCGATGAAATTGAGCGGGTTGTAAAACAAAATGGCTACGTGTGTTGTGGTAAAGAACCACGTCAACTTGATGCCTATCCTAAAACGCAAAATGCTTTCAAAAATCTACACAAGAAAGGTTGGAATCGGTATGTAATAAATGGAGGTGGTTCGCAGTGGATATACCTTTCACGAGGCGATATTCGTACTCACAATGGTTTTGAGCGAGTCACACAAAAGTAGTTACTGCGAATACTAATATTGTGAATATCCATCCTTTGAAGTAAAATATACACTTGTATCAGCTAGCGGTCTAATAGCTATAAGATAATGGCTATTGGCTAATATCGGCGCGTTGGCGAAGTGGAAACGCGGGTGTCTGCAAAACACTTACTGCGCCAGTTCGATTCTGGCACGCGCCTCATATTAGTTGTTAGTTGTCGGTAATTAGTTATCAGATGAGTTATGTATTCATTTGAAAAACTGGTTGTTTGGCAAAAAACAGTGGAATTTATCGAGCACATTTACATTTTGTGTAATAAGATCCCTAAAGTCGAAGAGAAAAACCTTGTAGATCAGATTCGGAGATCTTCAACATCAATTGCACTAAATATAGCAGAGGGAAACGGTGCAGAAAGCAATGCTGAACACAGGCGTTTTTTATTTATGGCACGTAAATCACTTTACGAGACAAGAGCTCTGCTTCTCATTATAAAGAAAATATATAAAATCTCTATCGACGCATACACACAAGATCTTGAACAAATTGGAAAAATGTTGAATGGTCTTATTAATTCACAAAAATGAGTTATTAATTGTTTTCATCCAAGAACTAACAACTAATAACTAATTACTAAACAGGAGGGGTCGCATAGTGGACGAGTGCGCCAGTCTTGAAAACTGGTATAGACGCA
>CAZAUL010000030.1:0-9602 GCA_964488545.1 uncultured Gammaproteobacteria bacterium | reverse complement strand
AAGGGAAGAAATAGTAATATGCTTGCTTTAAATCCATCATTCATAATGTGAAGACTATTTATTGCAATAGTACGCTTATCAATTTTCATGTCCATATTATATAACGCCAGTAAATCTAGGTAGTATCATATCTGCCTGGTCGCATACATTCTTACGTTCAACATGTTCAATGAAAGCGATAAACTTATGTGCCGCACCACTTGTTCTTATATGTAAATCAGTTATCCCATCTCCAATTACGACGACATTTTTTTTATTGAGCAAGCGTACCACCTCAGTTTTCCCTCCGTCTTTTGAAAGCGGATTTGACCTGTCAAATCCGACAACTTTTCCCCGTTTATCGTATACAAACGTATTTGCAAATACATGAGATGCTTCTATTCCAAGTAGGGAGGCAACAGGAACAATACACTCTTTAAACCCACCAGATACAATATAAATTGTGTGTTTGTTGTGATAAAAAAAATCAGAGTTTTCACGAATTGAAGGAGTAATACTCTTCATTAAAATGTAAGTAGTTTCTTGAATGACTTGCTGAGTTATGGGAATAAGCTGTAGGCGTTTTTGTAGGCTTATTTCAAAAGAAATATTGCCATTCATGCCTTGTTCAGTTATTTTAGTAATGTCTTTGAGAATTTGAATTTTATTTTGACTTTGATTAAGTGCTATACCTGCCATAACTTCAAGAGTTTCTACCGATACAATGGTTTTATCAAAATCAAAAATATACGTAACTTCATTTTTCATACCAATTGAGAAAAATTATAAGGAGGTAAAAGGAAGCGTTAGGCTAGATGGGGAGAGTAGTTGTTGAGAACCAACGTACGAGAGTTCATACCAAAGTATAAATACTTAATTATAATTTTTCAATTTGAAAATTTAATTCAAGTTATAATCCTTTAATTTTAAAATTAATATAGTTCAAATTAACTAAAAATTAAAAACTTTAAATTAAAAATTAATTTTGTTTATTGAAGAGTTTCATAAACGCGTCTTTAGGTATTTCAACGCGTCCTACTGCCTTCATAAGCTTTTTTCCTTCTTTTTGTTTTTCAAGAAGCTTGCGCTTTCGGCCCACATCACCCGCTCCAATTACTTTACCGCTTTTAATGAGTACGTCTTTGCGGAATGGCGATATGCGCTCAGATGCAATAATTTTTCCTTTATATCGCGCCTGAATCTTTACCTCATATTGCTGACGTGGAATTAGTTCACGCAACCGCTTAGTAAGAAAATATCCTTTTTCCTGTGCTCGAGCTGAAACAACAATTTCCGAAAACTCCTCAACGGGATCGTTGTTGAGTAATAGCTCAAGCTTATGTGCGTCTGCAAACTCGTAGCGAATAAGCTCCCAGTCAAGCGACGCATAACCGCTAGTTACACTTTTCAGCCGATCAAAAAAGTCAGTAATTAGCTCGGAGAGAGGCATTTCGTAGGTGAGAGCAATTTGGTTTTTATTATCCATAGTAATAAACTTTGCCCTGTGTTCCTCACATACCTTCATCACTGCACCAGTATAGTGTTCTGGTGTATAGATAAATATCTTTACAATAGGCTCATAAAATTTCCCGTCCTCAATTTTGTACTCCACTTGTGGTGGTGTGAGAACAAGGCTCAGCTCATACTCCCGCTCAAGCCGTTCCCTCACAACATCGGCATGTAACAAACCTAAAAATCCAACACGGAACCCAGCACCAAGCGCAGTACTGTAAATCCCGCTGAAATCGAGAGCGCTATCGGTAAGGTACAGCTTTTCAAGCGCTTTTTTAAAGTTGAGATAGTCGCCAGTTTCGGTAGGAAATATGCTTGCATATACCATTGGCTTTACTTTCTTATATCCGGGCATCGGTTCTGTATTTTCTTTTGGTAAGAGCATGGTGTCACCAATCTCAATTGCATGAATATCCTTCAGGTTGGTGGCAACATATCCAATCTCTCCTTCGTCAAGCGTAGCTGTGGGTGTTAAATCGGGCTTAAACATACCCACTTCTGAAATAATAAAATCACCGCCGGTGTGACCCATGCGTACTGTTGTGCCCCTTTTTAAAGATCCTCCAAACATACGTACAAACGCAATAACCCCTTTGTGGGTGTCGTAGTAAGAGTCAAATATTAACGCTTTTAAATTTGAATTTTGAAATTTGAAATTTGAAATTGATTGGTCATTGGTAATTTGTGATTTGTCATTTGGCCCTGGTATCTTCTCTATCACCGCATCAAGTACTGCTTGCACCCCAACACCTGTTTTTGCTGAAATCCTATAAATCTGATCTTTGGGAACCCCTAAAAAATCAATAATCTGTTTTTCTGTTTTTTCAACCTCTGCGCCATCCATGTCAATTTTATTAATAACCGGAATGATGACGAGGTTTTTTTCAAGTGCCTTATACGCATTTGCAATTGTTTGAGCCTGGATGCCCTGGGTTGCATCAACCAACAAAATCACACCCTCCACACAAGCAAGTGTCCTGTCTACTTCGTACGAAAAATCTACGTGTCCAGGAGTGTCAATAAGGTTTAGAGTATATTCTTTACCTGATTCTAAATTTGAATTTGATTGGTCATTGGTGGTTTGTGATTTGTCATTTTGCACTCTGTACTTCATCTTTACTGGCGCCAGTTTAATCGTGATTCCGCGTTCACGCGAAATGGGGTTGCGATCAAGCATCTGCTCTTCATGCTTACCAGCCGCGATAACCCCTGTCATCTCCAATAAACGGTCGGCAAGCGTTGACTTGCCATGATCTACGTGCGCAATAATTGCAAAGTTTCGAATCGACATTTAAATAGATGAATTGTTTAGATCTGTCCATGAGCAAGTCGAGTAGTAAGCGCTTCCAATAGCGACATACGCAGATCTTGCGAGGGGATAGAGCTAAACAATTAACTCTTGAAACATTATACCTCAATCAGCTTTATGGTCGACGTTTTTCCTTTTTTCATCCACTCATCACCGTGGATAACTATCATCGACTGACCAGTGCTTACTTTTTTTTCAGTTTTAAGGTACTCTACAATTTTGGAAATACCTTCAAGCGTCATAAGCTCCTTGGTATACGGCTCAAAGTGGGCAAGGGGAGTAACTGCATAATCAAGAGTAAGCATATCTGCTTCTTTACTACTTGGTACAAGAGCGTATATGGGTGCTCCGGGTCGGTATCGTGAAAGCATGCGCACTGTGCGACCCGTTGCTGTAAACACGATAAAACCGCCAAACCCTTTGCCTGTATTTTCCATGTTTTGGTAAATGGTATATGCCGCATCACACAGGAGACGCTCGTTGTCGCTTCGTTTAAAGGTAAACAGTTCGCGTAGATCCACTTTAAAACGTGATTCATTTGAGGAAACTATATGTTTCATCATCTGTACTGTTTCAAGGGGGTATGCACCTGAAGCACTTTCTGCCGAAAGCATTACTGCGTCTGTGTGGTCAAACGTAGCGTTTGCAACGTCAGATACTTCGGCGCGTGTTGGGTAGGGATTTTCGATCATAGTCTGCAACATTTGAGTTGCGGTAATAACCGGTATACCCCGCTCGATACATTTGCGGATCATTATTTTCTGCCAGTATGGCACTTCTTCAATGGGAAGCTCAATGCCAAGGTCACCACGCGCAACCATAATACCGTCGCTTACCGCAATAATTTCATCAAGATTATCAATTGCACTTTTTGCTTCAATTTTGGAGATAATTTTTGCAACTACTTTATACTTCGCCATTTCAGTTCGCGTCACCTTTACATCATCAGCAGTGCGCGCATAGGATAAGGCAATATAATCTATCTCCGCTCGCTGTGCCATTTTTAGCCCTTCAAAGTCACGATCTACAAGTACAGGAAACGGGAAGTTTGCGCCCGGAATACGCAGTGATTTTTTGTTTTTGAGAATTCCGGGTCTGTTGTTTACCAGAATAACTTCAGGTTGCACTTGGTGAACTGTAAATGTGAAAGCTCCGTCGTCTGCAAGTAGTTTTTGGCCAACCTTAAGATGCCCAAATAGGTCTGGGTGAGAACATGAAAATCCTTTTTTTGTTTTGTCTTCGAATACTATCTCGCCAAGATGAAGGTGTTCGCCTTTTTCAACAGTAATTTGGTCAGCAGGCATATTGATTCGTATTTCTGGACCCTGCAGATCAAGGAGAGTGCCAACATGAACACCCATTTTTTTTGCTACTTTTTTGACTCGGTGAATTCGTTCTGCGTGCCAATCAATCGTAGAATGCTTAAAGTTAAACCGGAATACATTTACCCCAGCTTGTATAAGTGACTCGATTTTTTCGTCCGAATCCGAGGCTGGACCGATGGTTGCGACAATCTTAGTTAGTTTATCCATAATAAGGCTAAATTATAGCAGAAAAGATTGACTCTTGAATTGTGACTCTTGACACTTCAAGAGTGGAGGGTATAGGGTATAGAGTTTAGAGTTTTACATTTGTATGCTATAGTATTTTCACATGAAACGATTTTCCCTTGCTCAATTGCGCACAAAAGAAAGCGACCTATATCGCCGTGTCGAAGACCTTCGCTACACATTATACCTACACCATCATTCTCCGCTCTATCAACTTTATAAAATGCATGCCGAACTTATGTCCGATATTGTAAGTCTTATACATAAAAAAGATATTACTACAAGACAACAAACAAAGGTCCACCTGTATCTGGCATCAATCACACGACTTGAACAAACACTTACATTTCTTCAACGACTGGAAAACTCGCCTTATATGACTCTACTTCGTATGGTGAGGGAAATAAAGTGGAGCGTGTCTGCGATATGGTATCGCACTCTTTCATTGCTAAAAGGCAAATCCAAATCGGGTTTGCAAGCTTCACAAACAGTTTTTATTATATTTGGCGCAACGCCCTACTCAAAAGAACAATCACGAGGCGTACAGATTGCACATGCCCTAGCAGAACGTGCTAAGGTGGTATATATTGAGCCAGAATTTCAAACTGGATACAAGCCTGGGTTTACTACACTTCCCGTACTTACGACACTCGACCTTGTTCGTCTTAAAAAAATCAAACAAGGCGTTGACAAATCAATCATACATTGTCTAAAAATGTTCCGTAAAAAAGGGAAGATAGTCCGTCTTATTGCAATGCATCCTTCGTGGGAACACCATCTTTCACGATTGAAGATGCCTATACTGTATGACCGTCCGCACTTACATAGTGCTCTCCCTTCGCGCAAATCACATACTATCATGGCACCTCATTCAAAATTAGGTTCGATAGTTGTGCCAAATGGGATAAATATGCAAGCGTTTTCAGATGCTTCAAAAACTATACAGACCTGCGATGTGGGTTTGTGCTGGATCAAAAAACCAGTCATTGGGTACATTGGCGAAATGGATGGGCGAATAGACGAACATGCAATTGGCGAAGTAGCAAAGGCATTTCCCAAAGCAACAGTTGTGCTTGTTGGCAACACCAACTATCGACCGGTTATTGCGGTATCAGAACAACACGAAAACATATTTCCCGTTGGAGAACAGCCCTACAAAAACCTTTCGCTCTACCTACAGTCATTTGATATTTTAATCCTTCCGCTTAAACCAACGTGTAAATATCCTCTCACCCATGAGTCACTACCGATACTCTTGTCTTCCGGCAAACCCATTGTGGCCATGACTCCTTTTTCGGTTTCCAAAAAGTGGCGAACCATGCTGTATGTCGCAAAAAATCATGTAACTATACTATCGCAAGTAAAGCGAGCTCTTGACGAAAGTAAAAAAAGTAAAAAGCGAAAGCTCCGCATTGCTCAGGCGAGAAGGTTGAAGTGGGATGTGAGAAAACTACTAAAACTCTAAATCCTAATCTCTGAACTCTAAACCGTAAATCAAGTAAAGTGTCATATAGGTTTTTTATCCTATTACAACAATCTAAAATCGATTATTGTGGTGTATAGTCTACTGACTTAGAAGTAAAAGTATCGTATGGTTTTATAATGTCAAATAACAAATCTTCAAATCACACAATTGAAATTCAAATATCAAATACTCAAAAAAAACTGTAAATACGACTTAGAGTTAAGAACTACACTGTTTGCAACGGATGTACTAAATCACTGTCGAATCGAAAAGATAACCTTATATTCGAAACCAATAATTGAACAGCTTATTCGTAGTTCATCAAGCATTGGTGCAAATTACAGAGAAGCAAATGGTTCAGATAGTAAAAATGATTTTAAAAATAAAATAAGTATATGTAAGAAAAAGTCTAAGGAAACAATGTATTGGATAGAATTATTATCACAAATAAGTGAACATAAAAATAAATTACAGAATAGGTGGAAAGAGGTGGTCGAGCTTTCATTAATATTTGGGGCTATTACTAGGAAACTCAAATCCCAAAAATAATTTGAATTTTTAGTTTTGGATTTCACTTGTGGATTTGTGTGATTTGTGCATTTGTCATTAATAAATTGGGTATACTCAAAGTATGTTATCCGATGTTACCGTGGTGATTGTTTCGTATAACCAAGGGTCGTTTATTCGACAGGCCATTGAATCGGCCCTCCACCAAACACGTACCCCCACACAAATTGTCCTCATTAACAATGGTTCAACCGATGATACTCAGAACGTAATCGACCATTTTGTTAATTTGTACTATCCCATTGCTGTTTCATTTACCTATCAGCACAATCACGGGCAACGGACTGCATTTAACAAAGGACTCGAACTGTCACACTCCCGCTACACCTGTTTTCTTGATGCCGATGACGAGCTTGATCATCGCTACCTTGCCCAGGCAACACATATCCTTGATGGTCGCAAAAAGGTAGGTGTTGTTTACTCTGATATAAATCTTTTCGGACCGCGCGAAAAAATAGCATGGCATATGTACCCAAGAGCATGGAGAGCACGACAGGGGAGTTCATATGTTGTTCACGTACCGTCGTATTCAGATGATGTAAAGTATGAACTGAAAAAGGCAAACTACATTCATAACAGCGCTGTGTTCCGCACCCAGGAAGCAGTTAAGTGGGGAGGCTTTGTTGAACACAAAAAATATGACCTCCGTCACTACTTGTGGTACCGGTTTTTTGACAAGGAGTTTGAGGGGTATAGGCTTGAACTCCCCCTCTATCATTACCGTCAACACTCGCTCTTTCAGGCAAGCTGGCAATGGAAAATGCGGGGTATTGAGGCGCAGGATGAGGCAGATAAGCACATTTTGTATCTCCAGGAAGAAATAGAACGGTTAAAAAATTCTCCGTTTTACAAGACAGAGCAAATACTTCACCGTTTGGCCGATAACTTTAAGTGTGACTGCGATAAATAGCATCAATAAGCTCCGTATTGACAATCCCTAAAAAGAGCCTATAATCCTGCCTATACACATATGGTGCAAGTGGAAATGCGGGCTCACCTCCCTGAAGCGAGAGTAATTCATAAACGGTTCTATCAGTATGCCGATTTCCTTAAGGATTTTCAGGTAGGCTTTCCGATTGATAAACGATGGTATGTAGAAAGTACCAACTTTAAAGATCAAAGTGCATGGCTTAAAGTGCGCGTCGGGCGTAAGGGAAGAAAAAGTGATCTTGATCAAATGGATCGGTATAAAGCTATTGTTCCTTTTTGGTTATCTACACAATTTGGTGAAGAATCAAAAATTAGAAAAATAGTTCAGCGTACAGTAAATGCACTTACCAGAAAAACCGATCAGCGACAAGCTCTTGTTGATGAGGTGGTTGGCATAGCACCCTATCTGGAAATGCGACAAGATAAGGATAGTTTAGGAGATGGTCAAGGCGACATTGATGTTGGTGAGGCGTGTGATCCGGAAATTACAGCGCAGGACTTGCAACGATTGCATAAACTTATGGTGTTTGCTCCCCATAGTTATGAGGGAATGAAGTTTTTCCACGATCAAATAGCTGAAGTTATGGGTGTTACCGCAACACCACTTTTTGCCGAACGCATTAAACAGGAGATATTTAAACCAGAGTCAAGGGAGCTTTCTGAACATAAAAAAAATGGACATGAAAATCTCGGTGTTGATCCCAACAATACTCGCATTGTCGCACTTGATAAGGGTAGCCTGGAGCAGTGTATTGCACTTACAAAGGAACTAGGACTCGATCCAAAAGATAGCCTTATTGCATTCGATAAAAAAAGGAAGGGCCAAAATATGGTTGGTGATCACATGCTCATTTATGGTGATCCAAAAGATATGACGGGGAAAGATATGATTATCTATGACGATATAATCGACACGTTTGGGTCAATGGCAAAAACGTGTAAAAGTCTTAGGGAAGTTTATAAATGCAAATCTATCACCGTTATTGGCACTCATGGTGTATTGTCATTTCCTTCATATGATAATGTAGTCAACGCACTTTATCCCGACGAGGGCCCTCCAATTATTGATCGACTCATGATGAGTGACTCACTACCGGATGCAAAATATGCATTTGAAGAAGATGGCGAAACTATACCACACGTTTCTATAGTGTCAGTTGGCGCAATGCTTGGGCGGTTGGCGCATTTGTTTGCAGATATGCCACAAGAAACACTCAAACAAAATAAGTTTGTAAATAAGTTTATATTTAATCCCCGATTTAAAGAAGATGTGTGGACTGAATTTAGTTCAACCATAGCAGACCCAGCAAAACTCCATAAAGCAATCGGCGATTAACTGCATAAGAACTCAAAACAAGCTGAGAGATACTTAATAAGTAATGAGTTGATATGTATAACTTATAGTATATAATATATACATATATAATGTGTATTTTAATCGTCTATGACAGCCTCAAAATTAGAACTTATTGGTAGGTCGATTCGACTGGTCAATACAAATATAGCACGACTCGAATCTCATCGACAAGAGCGCATACCTACTTTTTTTGAAACATTTCGAGCAATAACACCATTTCTTGCTGAAACCCGCATGGCTGAGTATGTTGTGGATCTTGACAAAAATGCTAGTCGAGTAGAGTATGCTGAACTTGACGATAGTACTCCTCATATAAATGGACCCTATGGTGTGTTTAGTCATGGTGAGAACACCAATATTTTACGACTCCCATTGCTCATGCATACCCTGACTATTCCAGGATGTCGACCGCTTCCAATTTCACTGACGGGTAGAGTAAAGTCGGCAATTTCTGCAACCGTAAATCAATTAGCGAATGGTCGAATTCATGAATCAACATGGGTTCCAGGAGAAATTGAAGGGTTAATGGCTCTTTTTATGAATTCTGAAGATGCACGCTACTTTCATAAAGAGGTAGTCCCAAAATTAACTCATGTGCTTACTCAAAAGACCGGTAGAGTTTGGGAAAATGATGAATCTCTGCACTTAGACAAATTAGATGGGGTAGTGCAAGGTGATGTTTCTGCCTTTGGATTTACACGCGAACTTCCTAAACAACTAAGAATGCAACTTACAACACTCCGTGACAATGGTAATCCATTTGAAATTCAATCGTATTCGTTATTACCCGACCAAGAAGGGCAAGTAAGTGGAGGGTGGCCCATTACTCGTTTTCTTCTTGATGATGATAGTTATGGTATGGCCAAAGCAAATGCTGTACGAAAGGCACTAGACACATATTTGAGAATGTATAACGGATCATTACAAGAAACA
>CAZAUL010000029.1:0-10103 GCA_964488545.1 uncultured Gammaproteobacteria bacterium | reverse complement strand
TGTATTTGACATTTGCGCAAACAAGACAAATCCCACCAAGAGGATACCAACTAGGGCGATGAAACCGGTTGATTTCTTAAAACAAAATTTTTCGTCCTTCATTTAGTATCACCCCCTTTAGTGTATGAAGAAATGAATAACAGAGACCTCATAAGAGAAACACTGAATTTATTCATATTCCTTCATTTAATAGAAAAAATACGACCGTGTCAAGGGCATATGTATGAGTTTCAGGTTATATTCAAGTTTAGGTAATTACTAATCACTAATTTCAAATCACAAATCAATGTTTAATTACAAATCAGAAAGGTCTAAAGCTTATGTATTATGGAGGCAAAAATTAGGGTTAACTCGTGAGCTTCTTTCCACAAATCTCTTAAATGGTTATCTTTTTGAAGTGTGACACGTCCTAGTAGCTCTAACCAATACATGGTTTCTTTCGCTTCCTTTTTGCAAATACCGAGTTTATTTTTGAAATCTCTTGTGCTATCACAGCCGTTAGCCTCTCTATAGTTTGCGCCTATGCTTGTGGTACTTCGAATGAGTTGATTTATTATTGGAATTGTAATTATTGTTCTCTCAATTTTAGCGATGATAATAAGTGAGCGAACACTGTAATCTGTTGTACGCTTTTCAAGATTGAATTTTTTTCGTGATTTGTAATTTGATATTTGTGATTGATTAGTCATTGGTAATTTGTAATTAGTAATTAAGCTAATCAAACGTCGTATGTATTTTTTTGTCAACGGTTTATATACCACAAAATGTAAATAAAGACTGTCCCTACGGTCTTATGAGAGTTATATATGGGAGAGAAATTTGGAGACGATAGATTTGCTTCCTGCAACGCATTCAAAATCCCGCACCGGAGACGAAACATCAATCACACTATCTTTTCCTGCAAGATCCAAAAATACCCCTCCGGCCTCTCGCACGATAAGAGATGAAGCGGCCAAGTCCCATAGCTTTGTATGCATATACCAAACAATGTGGGCTTCGTTTTCGCTATCCGCTAGGTGACACAAGTCAAGACAAGCCGATCCGTATAACCGAAATCCACGAACCTGCGGGAGAATTTTTTCCATTATTGCAAACTGCTTTGTGTGATACAACTTGTTTGATGATATATAGGTAAGTACAACCGAGTTGTCTAAATTAGCTTCACGAACATGCAGTTGAACATGCCTTCCGTTACCAGTTTTTTTAAACGCACCCAACCCTTTTTTTGCAAAATACACTATGTCTCGTGCAGGCCAGTACACAACCCCACAGCTTTGAACACCACGTTCAAAATATGCAATTGACGTACAAAAATAATCAAGACCAGAGGCAAAGTTGCCAGTACCATCAAGCGGGTCAATTACAAACATGTGTGGAGCCTGGTTCGTTTCGAGGTCTTCTTCGCCGATAAAGCCAATCTGATCCTTTGCAATACCGCTCTGGGTAAGCTGTGTAATAATTGAGTCCTGTATTTTTTTTTGAGCTTCAGTATCAGCAATCGTCACTAAATTTTGATGATTTGTTTTTCGGGAAATATGTGATTCTTTATGGAAGTAGGAAAGGGCAGTGGCACCTGCCACGCGCGCCGCTTGTTCGAGAATGGTAAGCATGTCGACCATATATATATGTATATATAGTACTCCATGAATCGCCAAATAAATAAGCACCTCAAAAGTACGAGTTTAAATTGTGTATTATGATATAGTTTGATATACTGTAGTCATGAACGCTCCACGACCTGAACTCGCTGGTGAGTCTAATGAATTTAAAATATCACTGAAAGAAAAAACGCCGTCGGGGTTTTATAAATATAAAGTAAACCTACCGCTCAACCCGAGTGACAGAATACTCAAGTTGGTACACCAGCACGGAGCTGAGTTTCCTGTGGATCGAGTTGGTTTAACCTTTTATTCGGAAAATGCACTTACCGGCGTAACAACACTTGATGAGTTGCGCACTCTCATTAGTGAAAATAAAGCGCAGTCCATGTTTCCCGTTATGCTTCTGAACGGACTCTTGTCTAACTCCGATCAATATGACCGAACAGACAGGTCATTTGTAAAAAAGCTAACCGATATGCTCCACGCTGAACCCAAGTTTCAAGGAGTTAATCCGTTATATATTGGCATGAGCGCTCCTGGTTTTACTGGCACAGAACTTTCACTTGCTAACTTTGGCCATCTTGATGTAGGAGTCATGCGGTATGAGGCAATACTGGAAGCTGTAATGGAAGAACTGCAATTTCCAAAAGTACGGGGTGCAGTAATTGGCCATTCGGCTGGCGGAGCCGCTGTACTTCAGTATGAGCATGAAACGACCGACAACCGGCTGGCCAAAATTGCACTTTGTCCCGCAATTCACCTTGATAAAGCTCCTCAATTTGACCGAATCGATAAAGCGCTTCAGCTTCAAGAAAACACATTATCACTCTTAAACCCTTTGACTACAAAGCCCGCCGATTTTGCCTCACATATTGTTATTCGTCATTTGCTTGGTATTCCACAAAACATTCCATTTGTCAAACTACCTAAACCAGTGCAAGAGCAAATTACCATGCATGTGAATGAACTCAATACACATCGCTACGCGACTCATCAAAAACTGAAAGAGCTTCATATTCCATTGCCGCGTGGCCAAAACACTGTCCAGGCGGCACTTAATATAGTGGCTGAGCGCGATGTGTTAACGCCACCAGAGCAGATAAAGCAAGGTTTTCCAGAGGATACCATTAGTTTTTTAACAATACCGGAAGGGCACCATGACGATATTTTCATATACGAAGAAACACAAACAATGGTTTTACCCCTTATAGCCTCATATATAGCGAATAGGCAAGTGGACTACGGTTTAGCCATGAAACTCGGCCTTGTAGGTATGCGAACCCAGGTAGAGTAGGAGTAAATAAATAATTACAAATACCACAAGGGAAGAGAGAATCTAAAAAAAATAATTCTTCATTAATTTTTAATTAATTAACACATAATCACATACCTTCACCCCTACTTTTAGCCTCGGCTAACGTCGTAAAAGATCCATTATACGACGTTATGCCTATTCTTCTCTATGCGGGAATTTATGCCAAAAACCCGTAGACTCAAACCCCGCGGCAATGCCAAGATATATATATCAATATTGAGGGAATAGCATTCCTTCTCCTCTGGTATTATGTACACTAATAACCATAAATACCATGCTTAATACACCACTACATCACGGCTTATTTCAACCGTAATCTACCACTATTCAATCGTACTTGGAATCACGTAAACTAGCCTCAGAAACATCATAATTTAGCACGTAATATCGCTCTAAAATACCACTTTCGAGGCTAATCTAGTGCCGTTTAGCATATACTCCCAGGGGTATAGCGATGATTATATTTGGATTGTTGTATCAACCCATTTAATCATTTTTGAGGCTAAATAACTGTGTCAAACTATATCAATCAGTATTATTATTTAGAGCGATATATCAACCTAAAAGAGAGGTAATGAGGCTAATATAGTTAACTTATCCACACCGCACTCCCCAAGGAGAGGTGCACGACCAAAATATATAAAGCTTATGTTTCTGAAGATGTCAAAAAACATCCGTTCGTGTAGTTTTAGTCCTATAGTAAATTAATTACTATAGAATACTATAGGTCATATAAATACTATAGGTTATATAGTTCACGTTCGTATTTCTCCCCTCTCCCCTCCCTTACTCACATTGCCTCAAATGAGTTATGTACTAGCCTCAAATAATTCTTGAATTTCTTACCAATTAAGCGAGAGAAAAAGAAGGAAAAAGATGATAATAAGTATAGAAACATACTCACGTATAGTGTGTCCAAAAAGCCGTTCGTCGATCGTGTGGTACGTGAGTCCAGCCACGGAGTAGTACGTTACAGCCATGGCTAGGGCGTACATCGAGGTCGGCAAAGGTAAAAACGAGAGTACGCATGCCCCCTGCCCGATCAGGTATGTGGTAAGTCCTGCATAAAAACGTACCTCCCGCCGTATATGGAGGTCAAGTCTTATACTCCAGTACAGTTGAAGGCTCAAGAGAGCTGAAATTATTGCAAATACAATACTGTTGGCCAAAAAGCCCCAGCGAAATGAAGCGATTACACTTGCGAGAAGAAAAAATACAACAGTCTGAAAAAAGTAGTTTACGGAAAATCCGGCTCTGTAAAGCTGTAAGTTCTTCTCTACTCCTACATTAAAGATGTTCGATGAAAGTAGTACCGCATAAATACTTACCGCATACGAAATAATAAACGGCACGCGAGTAAGCCATCTTCCCGGAAATAAAAAGTAAAACAGATACCAAGATACCGAAATTGCAATGGGCATGAGAAATAGCATAAACCACTCGATCTTTTCTATATCTTCATACAGGGCAAAAAAAGTTGCAAGATAGGTTACTCCAACAAGTAAAGGAATAAAAATAACTGCGGCATCATAATAAAAAAAGGTTGAGACAAGAAGTAGAGCGGTGAGCACAAGAGTTGAAAGCACAAAGCGCATCCGTTTTTCAATACGTATTGGCATAAGAGTTATTCTAAATTTGTGTACACGGTGTGGACATCATCAAGTGCTTCTAATACCTCTGCTATTTCTATAATTTTTTTTGCTTCATCCTCTGTGCTAACGCTCAAACGCGACATAGGCCGGTATTCAATTTCCGAAAGTTTTGGTTTTAAGCCTCCAAGTAAATCTTTTGCTTTGCCAAATAACTCGAAGGGAAAGTATACGGTAACAGTGCTTTCTGCTTCTTCTATATCATATGCCTGCACCGAATCGGCAAATGCAAATATAGCATCTTCTGAGTCTATAGTACTATCAAACTGCATTACACTACATTTTTGAAATAAATACGACACAGAGCCCTGAGACCCAAGCTTCCCCCCCCTATTCTCAAGTATAGACCGTATTTCATTATGCGTTCGTGTTGTATTGTCTGTTGTACATTGAATCATCATTGCAACTCCGTGTGGACCAAAAGCCTCGTAAACAATTTCCTTGAGCACCGATGCATCAGGTCCATGTCCTTTTTCGATTGCACGGGTTATATTGTCTTTTGGCATGTTTGCAGCGCGCGCCTTATCAACTGCAAGGCGAAGTTTAAAGTTTGCATCTGGGTTTGTAACTCCCCCGCCCTCCACCACTGCAAGAGTAATGATGCGTGAAAGCTTAGCAAAAACCGCTCCTTTTACCTTGTCGTTTGCTTCTTTTTTGCGTTTAATATTGGCCCATTTTGAATGTCCGGACATACGTTAGTCTATAAAGTTTGTAAAGTCTCTAAAGTCTGTAAAGCTAGCTCAGACTACTATATGGTACCACACTCGAGAACTGCACATATATTAAATTGCAAAATCATAATATGATGCTATACTGTTTCGTAACCTATGGAATCAATCGAACACTTTGAAACCCAAGCAATCGATGCCGCAATCAAGTCAGATTGGGCAACAGCAATAAGGCTCAACAATGCTATAATCAAATTAGACAAGCTTAACAGTCAGGCAATTTTGCGAATTGCATTTGCCTACCTCCAAACTGGAGAGTATGAGCTATCTAAAAAGTTTTATCATAAAGCCCTGCGCTTACAACCTAAACTTGCAGTGGCCAAGCAAAATCTAGAGCGTATTGAAGTGCTTGAAAAGGGCAAATCAAAGCCTCAATCTGTTAAACCCGCTTTTGATCCTGATTTGTTTATTGAAACTATCGGTAAAACAAAATCTGCACTACTTTGCAATCTCGGTCAAAAACAGATACTTGCAAATCTCTATATTGGTGAAGAAGTAGTGCTCAAGATAAAAAAGCGACGAGTTGAGATCCGTACAAAAGAGGGCGATGCATATATTGGCACCCTTCCTGACGATCTCTCAAAACGTCTCATACTCTTTATTAAGGCAAAGAGCACGTATAGTGCATACGTAAAGGAGGCGACACTCGATCGTGTCGTTATTTTTATCCGAGAAGAAAAAAAAGGAAAATCAGTACATCACCACCTTTCGTTCCCGACTAATATCCAAAAAAATATGGATCAACTGGTAAACGGTGAAAATGCTCCCCCACTAAAAACAGAGGATGCGGATGATGATGGAGGCGACGAAATGGATGATATGTCTGATTGGGAAAAGCTAGTAGCCGAAGCAACAGAAGAAAAAGAGGAGCTCCTAGACATTCAGACTGCTGATCTTGACGAAGAAGAAGAGGAATAATGTTTTGTTTTCTTACCTGAAAAAAATACTATTCTACCGGAATGTTTCCGGGCGGTGATTAGCCGTGATATTTCTTTTGGTACTCCTTTTTCATCCCGCATCGACCTAAATGCAAGTACCACCGACAGGATAAAAATTAAACCGAATATTGCTACCGTTTCCATAGTAATTATTCCCAATCGCTCTCTGTCTTATATAAATATAGTACAATATCCGACAGTCTGCCCTCTCCTCTTCCTAAAGTGCACCCAAAATAAGCTTTTAGGCGATAAGCAGTTTTTGAATATGATCCGCTTCCCTTTTCGGTAATATGGCATACTTTTTTTGATGCCTGCGCCGAGGTTGTGTTGTTGTCGGTGTCTATATCAACAACCCGGATGCCTTCGCCGTCAATAATTCTGCTTACATTTCGTGCGGCACTATATGAAGTGTGGTACAGAATTTGAACAGTCTTATTTTCCTCCCGTAGTGACTTTTGATAAAAAAAACCAAGGTACTGTTCTGCAAATGTCTGATCTGACAAGAGGACCTTATCATCTTGTTTAATTTTCTTAATTTTAACCTCGTCAAGTGCGGTTTTGCGTTTTCCAACAAACTGAAGCCAGATGTATGCCCTGTCAAAGATGTTTGCATTGGAGGCATAGGTAAATAGTTCGGTTACGGTTGGAATGTGATATTCTTCCCGTGTGCCATAGTAAATTGTTGATGTCCGGGGATAGAAATAAAAATCTGTCATTGATCCGGTTATGCGCGAAAAAGTGTGTCTGTATAATGCTGGCTTTTTTTCAAGCTCAACAAGGCGCCCAAGTCCCCCTATTCGATACTCCTTATAACCGCCAGGTACCGATGTTCTGCTATCTGCAGCAAATGTTGTTACATAATGTATCGCTCCTCCCCGTTCGAGTGAAAAGTAAGCAGGAGTTTCCCCATACATGGCAATCTGTATTCTGTCTCTATCAAAAAAAAATGCAGACGCAAAAAACTGACGAAGCAAAATAATCACTATAACAGCACAGATAAGTATTCCTCCCGCTTTCATAGGCCTTCATGTTCTTTTTTAAAGTTTGCTATACGCTGAATGATTTCTTCTTTAGGCACTCGTTTAAGTAGCATCAATTTTTTGATAAGTGATAGCGATGCTTCAAACTCCGGCTGAACCACTACATGAACGCCAAGATCTTTCATGCGTTTGTGATCCACTACTCTATGAACTCTGCTCATAATAACAATGTGTTTGTTGAGTTTTTTTGCATTGGTTATTATAGTCTCCTGCGTAAATCGGTCGGGTACAGCTACCACAACTGCAATTGCGTGCTCGCACTCAGCATAGTCCAACATATCAAGATCAGTCGGATCACCATACATAACGTTTACTCCCAATTTTTTTGCACGTTCGACTGTTTGAAAGTTGTAGTCTATTGCAATAAAGGGTATATCCGCTAGGAGTAATGCACGGCCAATATACGATCCGATACGACCATATCCGCACAAAATTACATGACCCTTCATATCCAGACTGTCGATTGGTGATGAATCGCGGTCTATTCTACGAGAAATAAAGGTGTGTACAAATGGCACGGTTTTTGAGATAAATCCCCAAAATGCTTTGTATACTTGCTCCTTTCGCGTAATAAGTGCAGGTGTAATAATAAGGCTTATCAGCACAACTGCAACGATAAACATATATTTTTCCTGCGTAAATATCCCGTTTTGATATGCAACAGACATGAGGATAAATGCATCTTCATCAATCTGGAATAAAAATAAGGAAAGATACGTTGATAGTTTTGAATGAAATCGGAATGAAAGGAAAATAAAAAAAATAATGAGTGCCTTTGCCAGCATCACAATTCCTGCAAAAAGAAGAACGGGGATAAGCGATGGAAATAATACTCCCAAATCAATGTTTGCACCGATAAATATAAAGAATATTATTGCGAAAAAGTTTTTAAACGGTCTAATCTGTGAAAAAATATCGTAATGCTCATCAGTCTGCGACACAATCACACCTGCAACAAATATTGTGATAAATACTGAAATATGCAGAAGGGTCGAAATATATGCAACAAAAAAAATAGATATTACTACTAGCAGATTTAGTAGTTCCCTCGACAGGCGCGCAAATCGATGAAACACGAGTGGCACAATGCGCTTTCCTACATAGTATGCAAACGCGAGGATCAGTGTAGCAAACACAATGTCGGTTACAATACTCCATACTATTTCAAGCGGTGTCTTGGTTTCACCGGTTAGCGATGTAAACACAACCATAAACGGTACAAATGCAAGGTCTTGAAAGATTAGTATTCCCATGGCCATTTCACCCACAAAAGAACCCTCTTCTCCCCTATCTTGAATTATCTTAGCAACAATTGAAGTGGATGATGATGATAGCGCAATTCCAATAAGAAGCGACTGAACAAAGGTAAAACCAAACAACATACTTACCAACCAAACAAATACAGCCGAAAGTCCAAGCTGGAGAATACCTCCATAAATAACAAACCGCTTTAAAGTCAGCATCCGCTGGAACTGCGTTTCCAGACCAACGGTAAACATAAGCAGAAGTATGCCAAAGTAAGCAAAGCCATTCATTGCCTCTCGCGATAGTATGCCTCCAAAAAAATTGGCAAGTACTATCCCTCCAAGCATGTATCCAATTATGGGAGAGAGTTTATTCTTGCGGAAAATATATCCAAATACAAAGGGGACAAACAAAAACAAAAAAATATTAAAAAAAAACGATGCCGGCAAATCAGCCATATACTATCAGTATACTGAATCCGCACCTGAAAAAAAACCTCCGGGTTTCCCCGGAGGTTAGTGTTTTTTATTTTAAATATTTATCTATTTGCGATGTCTTTGCATGTACTATTACCACTCATTGATTGGGGTTCAACTAAGCAAATCTTAAACTCTCCTCCTATGGTATTTGATGGTGATCCGGATAGACTGGCATAACAATAATTGTTACCTAGAGAAGGTAAATAAGCGTATACTCCCTTTGAACATGAATCAAGTTGTACACCTAAATCAGTTCGGAGTGCACATTGCGCGTACTGCTCACTATTTGGTTGATTGGCATACTTTTCAGGTATTGTACATACTCCCTGCATTCTTCGTCCGAGCGTATCGATATTGTGTTTACCATCTTGCGATCCAATACCTCCTCCTCCAATATTGTTAAAGTCAACAGTCCCATCTCCAAACATTTCTAAACAATTCAGGTGTTGTGGCCCACAATTACGGTGATCGAACACAATCGGTTGAGCTGTTGGCGTAGGCATCGGTGTTAATGACGCCACACAACATCTTCCAGTTAATAAATCACTACCAGATATATATCCACATTTTGTTGTTGTGGCAATTAATCCAGTTGGACAGGCATATTGCGACGTTGCACAAACTGCACTTACATCTTGTAATGTGTTTTTACACATTTCGCTGCCTAGTTTGCTCACCTCTGTTACGTTTCGACAACAGTTGTTAATGCACTTTTCAGTATGTATCCCGCTTTTCCCCCACTTTGAACTAGTTAAATCTCTTACATATCCGTTCGTACATTTAGGAATTATTCCAGATGGACAATAGTCAAAATTACTCATGTCAACAATGTTTCGCCTGTCGGGTAAGTAATTACTGTAACCAAAAGGTCGAGATTGATAGCATGTGGCGTGTTTATCTTTTGCAGCTTGGGTTGATGTGGAGACCTTTTGAGTAGAAAATGAGTTTGATGTGTTAATTATCAATGCACCAACTAATAAGACAAGAATAATAAACAAGATGCCGGTTATGTCGGTCTCCTTTGTTTTTGGTTTAAGAGAGTCCATAGAAAGAATAAGCTATTGATAATAATGAATTAAGAGTAGCAGATATACAGACAGGAGTCAAA
>CAZAUL010000028.1:0-10552 GCA_964488545.1 uncultured Gammaproteobacteria bacterium | reverse complement strand
TTTAATGCCGATGAAGCGGCATTTTCGTATAATGCTTACTCCCTACTCAAAACAGGAAGAGATGAGTATGGAACACTTCTGCCTCTTCGGCTAAAATCATTCGGCGACTTTAAGATGCCATTATTAAGTTATCTCTCTGTGCCGTTTATTGCGGTGTTTGGACTTAATGAGTTTGGAGCGCGAAGTGTGAATATAGTGTTATCTGCCCTGTTTCCAATTATTGTTTACTATCTGACTCTTGAGCTATTTGGTCGTAAAAAATATGCATTTTTGGCTGCATTTTTAAGCGCTACTTCACTTGGTCTCCACATAGTGGCCCGACATACCCATGAAGCATACCTTGCTGCGCTTCTTACCAGTTCTGCCTTTTTATTTCTTATTCGACACTTGAAACAGCCTACATTAAAATCAGGAATTTTCTTTGGAATTTCTCTCCTTTTGATGCTTTTTTCCTATCATCCGGGACGACTGTTTGCAGGACTTTTTTTTGGTGCGTCACTTCTCTATTTGATGCAAGCAAAAGTCAAGATTAATGGCAAAAGTGCACAAATACTTTTTATCATCGGGGCTGTGGTTTTGCTCTTTGGGGTTACCGACATCGTATATAAGCCAGAACGCCTCAAAAATCTTCTTTTCTTTTCAAATCCTGGCATTCAGCTTAAAGTAAATGAGCTTAATACCGAGGGTGGTATTCGCCCACTTTATCATCCGTTTATTATTGGACTTCGTGATATAGTTCTTGAACATCTAAACTATTTTTCTCCTCAGTTTCTAATCCAAAATGGAGATAGTAATGATCGGTTTGGGTATAAGGGTATGGGGCTTATTACTGCAACCGAGTATATTTTGTTTTTTGTCGGTCTTTATTTTATATTTAAAAATAAAGAAAAATGGCGATACGTGCTCTTGTTTATTCTTTTCTTCTCTCCACTTTCTGCATCACTCTCATGGTCTACATCATCCCTTACTCGCAATGTTTTCTTTCTCGTGCCTGTTAGTATGCTTGCGGCATATGGAGTATTTAATATGCTGAGCGAGATAAAAACAAAGGGTTATCGTATTGCAACAGTGTCTATTCTTTGTGGATCATTTGTTTTTTTTCTTATATTCCAGTGGGATTTTTATCTCCTTCACTATCCAAAACGGCTGATCACCATTCATGCTTGGCAATCAGGCTATAGAGAGGTTGGTGAATATATCAAAAAAAACTACGATCGCTTTGATACTTTTTATATAACTAAAGATGTAGGTATGCCATATATTTTTGTACTCTTTTACCTTCAATATCCACCCGAACAATATCAAAAAGAGGCAAAACTTTCATCTCCTGACGAATACGGATTCGGACAAGTAGAAAAGTTTGATAAATTTGTTTTCACCTATATTGATCCGGACAAAGCGCCATATAAATCTGCAATTATCGGATCTCGGGATCAAGTTAAGGATGTATCAACCCGCTATCCTGTCACTATGGTGAGCCCTCAAGGAGAACCAATGTTTGGAATTATCGAAAAATAAAGAAATGAAAAAAGTCGGCTATATCATGAGGGGCATGGTGAGAAAGTAAAGTATCTGCACGATAACAGAGGCAATTGCATTCTTACGCATTACATAGAGTATTGAGGTAATAATACTGAGTATAAAATTCAATATGAGCGATTGAAGCAGAATGTTGCCTGATATTTTTTCGACGCCAAATAGTGCAGGAATGTGTAAAAAAGAAAATAATATAGCTGAGGTTAGAATGGGTTTTATAACTCCGTTTGCACGTTCATATAGTCGCTTAAAAACAAATCCAGTTGATAATAACTGCTCAGATAATCCCGCCATACCCATTCCTACTATCCAAACAATGACTGTACTGTCAATAAACAATGAAAATGGAGCTCCGTTTACAAAGCGTACCAATACCCCGAGTAATACAAACATCAATCCAATACCTACGCCAGTGAGTATATCTTGAATTGGCTTTTCACTATATAACCCAAAACCCTTGAGAAATGCAGTTTTTTCAACTCGAGTTACATACCAATATGCAGGAAATAAAAACACAAATGGTTTTGCAAAAAATTCATCAATCCACAAAGGAAGATCTGTGCCAAACGTTGCTCTATATATACTCCATAATATAAGAGATATTGCCCATGCGTTTAATACCTTTTGAGAAACATCAACAGACTTTGTCATATCTTTACTGTATCACATTTAGACTTGTTTCTTGAGGAAGTTTTCGATAAATAAGTCAATGTCACCATCGAGGACCTTTTCTGTATTATGCTCTTCATAATTAGTGCGCAGATCCTTAACAAGCTTATAGGGGTGTAAGACATAGGAACGAATCTGATGACCCCAAGATGCAAGAGTATTTGATTTAAAACCGGCAATAGTCTTTTCTCTTTTTTCCTCCTCCAATTTCCACAATTTTGATCTTAAAATCTGCATTGCATTCTCTCTGTTTTGAAGTTGTGATCGCTCTGTTTGACACGATACAACAAGTCCTGTTGGTTTATGAATGATGCGGACCGCTGTAGATACTTTATTAACGTTTTGTCCGCCATGCCCACCCGCTCGATAAAACTGCCATTCAATATCTTCTTCTTTAATCTCGACTTCCTTATCTTCAACTACTGGCAGAACTTCAACCGATGCAAACGATGTTTGGCGTAGTTTATCTGCGTTAAAGGGTGATTGTCGAACTAACCTGTGTACACCGCCCTCGGCCTTCATATACCCATATGCAAACTCTCCATGAACTGCCACAGTCACACTTTTTATACCTGCCTCTTCACCATCAACTTGATCGGCAATTTCGTATTTCCAACCTTTTTTTTCAAAGTAGCGGGTATACATACGAAACAGCATACTTGCCCAATCCATCGCTTCTGTTCCTCCTTGGCCTGCCTGTATAGTAAAAACCGCATCACCTCTGTCATACGCACCTGATAAAAAAAGGACTATTTCGTATCGAGTAATCAAGTCGCGCGCACTTTTGAGGTCGTCTTCCGCCAAAAGAAGCTGCATCATTTCAAGATCGTCTATTTCCTTTTTGAGTGAAGAAATCTTTTTGAGTATTTCCGAAGCCTTCTTGGGTTCACTCCAAAACGCAGAATCATATGTTTTTTTCTCAAGTTCAGCTACTTCGGCCATCATTGATGGTATATTTTTCCGTGACAATATATTCTCCAACTTTCGTGCAAGTTCTTCTTTATCAATATCCATAGAAGATCCAATTATATCATTTGAAGTCCTTCCCAACGGTTACCACCACATCTGCAGATTCTTCTTCATCAAGCGTAGTTTCTTTAACTCCTTTTACATAGTCGGCCAAACTCTCTTTAATGGCTGGATAGAGATATTCACTCCCTTTCTTCACCGCTATTTCGGTGACATCATAATTAAACTCTTCAGCGTTACCCGTAACAATGTCTGCAAAACCACTATCCCTCATAACAGTCCGTACTTCAGACGCCTTGCCTGGCGTACCCGATCCATTGAGTATTTTTACTTTAATTTCTTCTTTTTTAATCTCAGGTGTTGGAGTAGCAGTTGGAAGCGGAGCTGTGGTAGGCGCAACAGTTGGCTTTGCGGTCTGCAGTTGGGGAAACTTCATATTAAAGCCTATTGGCGAACGAGTTAGCATGGTAAACAGTGCGAATGAACCCACAAACGACAACACAAAAAAGAGTATCTCCTTTGGGATACGAAACCCAGGCAACGAAAAACTTCTTTTCGGAGACAACGGAACATTCATTGCGGCAAGTGAAGGATTAAATTTGTTTTTGAGTAGCGTAAAGTTTTTGTTTTCAGTTCCAAAAATAAGCGCTCCAAAACACACATCAAAATCAAGCAGAGGAAATGGCTGATTGTCGGCAGTAACCAACATCTTCAGGTAATCTGCATAAAAATGAGGCAAAATCCTCTTGAGTGGGTTAGTCCAAATGCCCACTTCTTTGGTAAAAGTATCCTGTCTTACCGACTCAGAAAGTGTGCCAGATAATATCAATCTGTTTATTTTCATGTGCTTTTCTTCGTATTGTGATGAAATCTTCTTCAGTGGTGTTTCGACTCCTTTGCCATCCTGAAGTTTTGTTGTGAATGCTTCTTTTTCTAACAATCCAAATGAGTCATATAAATAAGCACTTATTTCTGACGGACTATAGAGACCATACAAAATATGTTCAACCTTACCTTTGCGAAGTGTTTTTTCAAAAAGTTTATAGTACGCAAGCGTATCAGGTAAATATCCAACAATAGTGATATCAAGCAACTGAAGCGACTCCTTGTACGCCTGCATCGTTGCTTCTTCAATACCATATAGGCTCACTATCCGCTTTGACTCATTCTCGCCACTGACAAAATCATAATAAACGTTATCAAGATGTGCAGGAAAAACCGACTTTGCCTTTTCCTTCATGAAGGAGACTACTGCCGATGAGGTCATATCGGTGGGTACTTCCGATCTAAAGTAATAGAATGCCTCTTGAGGGAGAATAAGGGTAATATGTTTTTCCTTAAGAGCAGAACCAGTAAAGTGTGACAATACCTCCTTTACTGCAGAGGCAACAATGTCATTGTGTGCAACTTTTCCTGCTTTCAAGAGTTGTACGCTAAAGCTTTTTTGAGATTGTTGCACGCTAAACTGCCCCAATAGCGATTTGGTAACATGCAATGCCTTTATCGAATGTCTTCCAATATAAAGATAGATCATACCTGCATTCTATTATAGAGCGTATCAATAAAAAAAAGCAAGTGCGGCCGCGTGTGTACGATTCATTTGCTACAATTGGGCAAGATGGAAAGCGCTATAGAAAAACTCAAAGAACGTATCGATATTGTCGAGCTCATCGGTTCGTATGTGTCGCTCAAAAAGGCTGGTCGTAATTTTAAGGGTCTTTGCCCATTTCACCAGGAAAAAACACCTTCATTCATTGTGTCACCAGACCGCCAGTTGTGGAGATGTTTTGGTTCATGCGGAACTGGTGGAGATTCCATTGCATTTGTAATAAAATACGAAAACCTCTCTTTCGCTGAAGCTGTTACCGAACTTGCTGAAAAATATGGCGTACAACTTGAAGCGTTTAAAGCGCCAGATGCCTCATCTGACTTACGTGGTCGTCTGTTGGCAATCCATAGAACCGCTGCTGAATATTATCACTATGTTTTGACGAAAACTTCATTTGGCAACAAAGCGCTTGAATATCTTTCATCACGAGGAATAACAGAAAAAATCATCAAAACATTTCAGCTTGGATACTCTCCTTCATCATGGGACTCTTTCCATCAATATGCACAAAAAAAACACTTTGCAGTACACGATCTTATTGAGGGAGGACTTTGCATTCGAAAACAAAATGGCGGCGTTTATGATCGGTTCCGAGGACGAATTATGTTTCCCCTCATGGATCATCGAGGAAATGTTGTGGGATTTTCAGGCAGAATACTTGCCGGTGAATCGGAGGCAAAATATGTCAATACACCCGAAACACCTATCTATCATAAACGATCAATGCTCTACGGACTTCATCTCGTAAAGGACTCGATAAAAAAACACAACTCAGTGATCATTGTTGAAGGAGAATTTGATATGATTGCACCCTATCAACATGGCATTGATACTATTGTAGCAATTAAGGGATCAGCTCTAACAATTGAGCAGTTGCAACTGATCAAAAGATACACAAATAGAGTGAACATTGCACTCGATGCCGACTCCGCAGGAGAAGAGGCGGTCAGACGCGCAATTGAAGTAGCTGAACCACTTGGATTTGAGCTTGGAGTAATCACCATTCCAGAAGGAAAGGATCCTGACGAAGCAGTACGTACCAACGAACGACACTTTAAAGATGCGATAAAAAAACCTGTTCCAGTGTACGACTTTCTTATTGATCTTTTCGTTAAAAAACACCCGCCATCTGATCCATTTAGTAAAAAAATGATTGGTGATGAAATGGCCCCGTTTTTATACAATATTAGTAACCCAATTGTGCAGTCATTCTACATAAAGCAGATAGCCCGTATTCTGGATGTAAGTGAAGAGAGCATTCATAAAGTTGTATATTCTTACAAAAAAAGAAGATTTGTCCAAAGAAGGTCTCCGGAACAACCTAAAAAAACAACAATGCCCCGTTCGGAAAAAATTCAACATTATTTTATCGGACAACTCCTGCAATCAGATAGCCCCAACAATCATATTCAGTCGTTTTCCGTTAACCTCAATCAAAACGATTTTCTTATTCCTGCACAGGGCTCACTGTATGAAGCGCTTGAGGAATACGTTAAAAAGCATGATGTGTATTCCATGAACTTGTTTGCATCATCTCTATCGCCAGAGCTTCGTGTTGTAGCAGACGACATCTATATGCAGAGCAGTATTCAAACTGAAAAAAGCGATACCAGTCTCGATGTGTTAGCTGTCGAAATTAAGGCAGATTCACTCAAAAAGCAGATTCAAAAACTCCTCGAAGATACTAGTGGATCACACGACGACAGCATCGCAAGGCTACAGGCCGAACTAAAAGAAGTGGAAAAAAAGCATTCTACACTATAAAATGGGAGCTATGACAAAGCAGAAATCCCCCAAGACGTTTAAAGAGCTTCTTCAGCAAGGAGAAGATGACGGGTTTATCTTACAAGATGATATTTTCATGATCTGCAGTGAGCCAGAAAAACATATCGTGGAAATTGATGACTTTTTTAACGATGCACTCAAAAAAGGAATTGATATCTTTGAAACCATATCAACACGCGAAGAAGAAGAGGTGCACAAAACCGCAGAGGAAGTTGAACGCGAACTTGAACAACTTATTTCAACCAAGCATGGCGAATCACTTGATCCAATTAAAAAGTATCTGAAAGAAATTGGCAAGACTCCCCTTCTTAAATTTGAAGAAGAAATACAGCTAGCCAAATCATTTGAAAAAGGTAGTGAGCGGGCAAAAGAAAAACTTATTCGAGCAAACCTTCGTCTTGTCGTTTCTATAGCCAAAAAATATTTGGGAAGACGGCTGTCTTTTCTCGATTTAATTCAAGAAGGCAACAAAGGGCTTATTCGCGGAGTTGAAAAATATAACTGGCGGAGAGGTTTTAAGTTTTCCACCTATGCAACATGGTGGATACGTCAGGCGATAACCCGCGCAATTGCCGACCAGTCGAGAACTATCCGTATTCCTGTACATATGGTCGACCAAATTAATCGTTTTTACAAGACACAGCGCAAACTTACACAAAAACTTGGAAAAGAGCCAAGCGTAAAGGAGATTGCAAAGGAAATGCAGGTCTCGACCGATGAAATTGAAAACTTGATGAAAATTTCCCAACAGCCAAAATCGTTATCAACTCCCGTTGGCGACGATAAAGAAGCAACGCTTGAACAGTTTGTGAGCGACCAGTCACAGCCGACACTGTACGACAAAGTGTCAAAAGAACTGTTGAAGGAGGCAATGAATCGTGTGCTTGAAACTCTTTCACCTCGAGAAAAGCGTGTTCTTATTATGCGATTTGGACTTGATGATGGTAAGCCAAAAACACTTGAAGAGGTGGGTAAAGAATTTAAAGTTACGCGTGAGCGTATCCGCCAAATTGAGGCAAAGGCAATTCGTAAACTCAAGCATCCAACACGCGCACGTAAGCTTAAGGACTTCTTAGACTGAATAGCTATACCGCTAATGCAATTTTAATGGCTATGTGACAGTCTAAAACAAAAAATTGTGGTTTATAAACTACAGCTTTTTTCTTAATCTCCCTATACCCTGCAAACTGTCATGGGAAAAGGAAACTTTCTCTATATTAAAATTGGTAAGCAGATAAAGAAAGTCAGGAAAAGACGTAAACTATCACAAGATGACCTTGCATTTATATCCGATATGGATCGTTCATATCTTGCCCGCGTCGAAGAGGGAAAGGCAAATCCGTCTGTAAGAACGCTTCATAAAATTGCACGAAAACTACGCACACATATTTCCTATCTTTTGAAAGACGTCTAGATTTTTTAATTCGACATGTGGTATGCTAAGTGCATATGAAAACCGAAGGATACATGCATTCGCTTGATGACTCAAGTGGACCAACAAAAACTGTTCCAGTGCCCCTTGCAATAGGTATTTTTGTGGTGTTCGCCATCGTGGGTGGAGTGTCTGCTTATTTTTTCACTGCAAAAAAAGGCACAAGCCTACCTCAATCGACTACACCAGTAGCGGTTCAAACCGAAAACGCTGCTGGGATAATGGACAAAGCAACCTTTAAAGATAGCTCAACTGGAATTCTTCGTGAAGGCGGTATGGATGGAGAAGGAAACTTTCATCTCGAGCGGCCCGGTGGTATTTCCCAGAATGTATATCTCACCTCCTCGACCGTTGACCTTTCAAAGTATTTAGGTAAAAAAGTCACTGTGTGGGGACAAACATTCCAGGGGCAAAAAGCAGGGTGGCTCATGGATGTAGGACTTGTAGAAATCAACTAATATCACCATGATTCAATTTGAAGCTGTATCAAAAATTTATCCTTATGGTAACGCGGCGCTTGATGATGTTTCGTTTGCAGTAAATCGTGGAGAGTTTGTATTTCTGGTTGGCACTTCAGGAGCAGGGAAAACAACAATTCTCAAACTTATTTTAGGAGAGCTTTATCCAACTTCAGGGACTGTAATTGTTGAGGATGTAGACATATCCGGCAAACGGTTTAAAAAGCTTGAGTCGCTCCGCAGACATATTGGAGTCATCTTTCAGGATTTTAAGGTGCTTCCGGATAAAAACGTATTTGAAAATATCGCGCTTGGATTGCGCATACTCGATATGCCGTTCTCAAAAATAAAAAGTGAGGTTCGCGAAGCCCTTGCTCTTGTTGGACTCCATGATAAAGAGCAGTTTTTTCCTATACAGTTATCTGCTGGCGAACTACAGCGTGTTGCAATAGCCCGTGCAATGACCGGCGATAGAAATATACTATTGGCAGATGAACCTACGGGCAACCTCGACCCAAAGACCACGTGGGATATTATGAAGATTTTTAAAAAGGTTGAAAAACAAAAAACTATTATTTTTGCAACTCATAACACCGATGTGGTAAACACCCTAAAAAAACGCGTTATTACTATGAAGGGCGGCAAGCTCGTGAAGGATAATGCAAAAGGAGGATATGATCTATGAATGAAATATTTACTTCACTTCGTCGTACACCATATCAGTCGCTTGCGATGTTTTTTTCACTGTTTCTTACACTCTTTCTTTCACTCCTCCTTATGTTTTCGCTTACATTCCTCTATGGACTTTTGAGCTATGTAGAAGCACGTCCACAGGTCACCATTTATTTTCAGAACGAGACGTCTGAAAGCGCGATCTTAGAGGTAAAAAAAGAGCTTGAGCAGTCGGGTAAAGTTACATCGGTTAAGTATGTTTCAAAAAATGAAGCATATGCGCTGTACCGCGATTTGAATAAGGATAATCCTCTTCTTCTTGAGATGGTAAGTGCAGAAATACTTCCGGCATCACTCGAAATATTTGCTTCGCGGCCATCGTACTTACCTGAACTTGCGGCATATCTTGAAAAAGTTCCCGGTAAGGATGAGGTAAATTACCAAAAAAATGTCGTTGAAAAACTACTTACGCTTACATCTGTTGTACGAACAGGCTCCCTTGCCTTTTTTGGTTTTCTCATGTTTACGACAACCATAATCCTCATTACTATCACTCATTTTAAAGTGGCTCTTCGTAAGGAAGAGATCGAACTTCAGCGGCTCATGGGTGCATCCGCATCATATGTGCGTCGGCCGTTTATGCGGGAGGCGCTATTTCTGGGATTTGTCTCATCGTCGCTTGTATTTGGACTCTTTTCGCTTATTATCTACGCTGCGTATCCATTTATTGAGTCATATCTTCGAGGAGTGCAAACACTCTTTATTGAGTTATATCAATTACGGCTTGTTGTTTGGCCATTTTCCATTGAGTATGGTGGAGCGCTGTTTGCAGTTCTTACCCTTTTTGGAATTCTCATCGCGGCATTTGCCACTCTTTTTGCGACAAAAAAATACATAGCAATACAACGAAGCTAATACGCAGGTACGTTATAATGAGTATATGAGACTGTTTGTATACCGCCTATCCTTCCTTTTCATTCTTATCTTTGTTATTGGTGCTTCAACATTTGCACAAAACGCCGATCTTGAAAATAAGATTAAAGAGTATCAGCAAAAACTTACCGAAATACGCAACCAAAAAAATACCCTCGGTACACAGATTCAGGAAATGGACACCAAAATCTATCTTACGGGACTTACCATTCAGCAAACAGAACAAAAAATAATTGACACTGAGGCAGAAATAGAAAAATTAACTTCTCGCATTGGCAACCTTGACACATCACTCGATACACTCTCTAAACTTCTCTTGCATCGTATTGTGAAGGGATACAAAACAAAGACAGTATCACTCTTTCAAGTTATCCTGAATACTGATTCTGTTTCCGAACTTACTAACACTATTAAATACCAACAAACAACACAGGCAAGTAATCAAAAACTACTTGTGCAGGTACAAGAAGCAAAGTTAAGTTATGAAGA
>CAZAUL010000027.1:2338-10856 GCA_964488545.1 uncultured Gammaproteobacteria bacterium | reverse complement strand
ATGTAGTAGAGCGGAGCCTGGTGCGTTTCCCACTCGGTGGGTGGGGGAAGTACCCAATGTTTTGCAATATATTCGATGTAATATACGTGACCCACGCCATCAAACCCGTGACGAGGGGAATACAAATGAGCGTTGTGGAGACCAAACGCGAGGGAAGATAGAATCACGAGTACAGCGACCAGTATTCGCCAGTTCTTAACAATACGCATAGCACCATTGTAACAAAATACTTTTATCTTCAATTTTTAATTTAAAATTTGAAATTTTTATTCAATTTATAATTGATAAATTAATAATTTGAAATTGAATTCAAATTGTAAACTGGAAATTTCAAATTAAATTATTCTTGCCGTATAATATGACATGCGCAAACTCATGTGGTTTACCGTAATTATTTTGGTAAGCGCAATTATTCTTCGCCTCTACCAGATCCCCGAGCGGTTTATTTTTGATATCGACACCCAGTATCAGTCGCTTTACGCGCAAACAATAGTTTCCGACTTTCATATAGTTTGGATTGGGGTAAGTGCATCGAACATCGGTTATTACCTAGGCCCCGGGCTAACCTACCTTACTGCTTTGCTGTTGTGGATCACCAAGGACCCGGTCGGTATGGGGTACTTTGCATCGGGAGTAGGGGTACTTACGCTTATGAGTGTTTGGTTTGTCGCGAAAAAATTGTTTGATGACAAAGCTGCACTTGTTACAGCAACGATCTACGGATTTACACCGGTGATTGTAAATTATGACCGCAAGTTTTGGCCAATTTTCGTGCCACTCATTGCAACGTGGATGGTATATGGACTTATAAAGTCACATAAAAATAAATGGTGGCTGCTCTTGTGTACATTTCTAATCGGGATATCGTTCCATGTCCATTTATCACTTATGGTGTTTATCCCGTTTGTTGTGTATGCATTCATACGTGCAAACGTGTTAACGTTCAAACGTTCTAACGTGTTATTTATTCTCTTAAACTTTGCGGTTTATCTTTTACTCACTTCTCCGCTACTTGTTTTCGACTTTGTACACAACTTCGACAACCTTCTGACACCGATACGATTTATACAAAACATAGGTAGAGGAGTCGGTGCAGTCTCGCGGCCATTCCCTTTGCTTTTTGCGGGCGGCGTAGTTCTGTCTGGTGTGTTGTGGAGCGTGTATACAAAATCTGCCGAGCGCTGGGTGACGATACTACTCGGAATAATATGCTTAGCGTTTACCTTTTACCCAGGGCCCATGCAAGAGTACTACCTAGTTAATCTTTTTCCGTTTGTCGCCTTTGCAGCCGGATTTATTCTGCACAAACTTCCCGCACAAATACTTGCGGCATGGGTGTTGGTGTTTGCGGTGTTGGGAAGCGTGCTTTTTATAGATAATAAAAGCCCACGAAGGCTTGAGGTAAAAAAACAGACGATTGCGAAAGTGTGCAAAACAATTCGTAAACCATATTATTTAGAAATTGGAGGAGACAAACGCGATTATGAGGGTTGGTACTACCTCATGAGTGTGTACTGTAAGCGGCCGGACCGAAGCGATGCAGATGCAATGTTTGGGTGGCTCTACCCGGAGCATCTGGAAAAGGCACCCGAAGAATCGAAATTGCAAAGAGTCAAACTTCCATAATGTAATGCACAAATTTCAAGTCGTACAAATCCACAAGTCAATAACAAATCACAAATATTCGAAATTAATAAAAGCCGTTTTGTCATTTGACCTTTGAATTTGAATTGTGTGAATTGTGGATTAAACATTTGTCATTAAGTGGCCATATATAATAAGAGTATGCAAACGATCACCGCAGTCATTCCGGCAAAAAATGAAGAGAAGAATATTGAACGCTGCATCAAAAGTGTGCAGTGGTGCGACAAGATACTTGTAATAGCAACGGGTACCGACAAAACGGCCGAAATTGCACAAAAGCTTGGAGCAATAGTAGTACAAAAAAATTCTACTGATACCGATGATTTTGAAGAATTGCAGCGAAACCTCAACTGGGTAAACAACACAGCAACTACCGATTGGGTTTTGCGCGTGGATGCAGATGAGGAAGTAACGCCAGAATTGCATAATGAAATTAAGGAAATTCTAAACTCTAAGCCCTTAACTCTAGACTCTAAAATAGTTGCGTATGGGATACCTCGCAAGCAATTTTTTTTACGTCAATTTCTCACTGGCGGCGACTGGGCTTACGACAGGCTTACCCGACTTTACCGGCCGCAGTTCTGCAAATATGATCCGATTGTAAAAGTACATGAACAGTTTAAAGTAAATGGAACCATTGCCTATTTGAAACACCACCTCTTGCACTATTCGCACCCCGATATGCAAACACTTATGCGTAAATTTGATTCGTATACAACACTTGAAGCAAAACAATTAAAAGAAACAAAACTTTCTGCATTGCTAAAACTTATCGTTGTCCCCCCGTATGTATTTGCTCGTTGGATGGTGTATCACCACGGGTATCGCGATGGTTTAACCGGTGTTCAGGCCGCCATTATGCGTGCATACTACGATGTATTGCTCTACACTAAATTCCTCAGACAGTAATTAGTAGATGGTATACTTTGCATTATGTCGTTTGAGCAGTTGGCCCATCGGTACGAGCCAAAAACCTATAAGCAATTTTATCTCCCGCAGGATTGGCACCATAAACCCGGTCAATTATCACATACACTTGATACCATCATTCAAAACGGTCTTGATGTGTTGTCGCACGATGATATGACAGCCGAGTTTACGTTTCGAATGCCACAGGAAGCTCATGTATTGCCACTCTTTCAACATCAATTATTTACCACATTAGTTAAGGAGCATAATGAATGGAACGAAACTAAATATTATATTGACCCATTCACCCTTATGATACTGGACCCTGCCTTAGGTAGATTGTCACGAAAACCTTCACTTTTGTTTAAGTCTATTCCAGGCGAAGACATTATGCTCCATGAACTAAGACACTTTTGGGGGCTGGAAGAACTATGGGGAAGAGACGCAAAAGGTGAACTGGGTATTGAGTTAATGTGGAAAGATAATCCTAAAAATGATATCCAATTTTTATCTATTGAAGGATATTTTGGCACGTACGAAGATACAAATGGACAGGATGGTCTTACAACTTCATCAAGGCCACTTTATCCGTCATCGAGCGATCTTAAAATGATTCTCGAAGAACTGAAAAGAATAAAGCATATAGGTACCATCAAACGGAAATATTTGTGGGATAAACTAACATCTGACAAACTGATGGAGCAAGGTTTGCGGTTTCGTCCATTAGGCTTTTTTGTTGATCCAGTGAGTCCTGACCTCATGTTAGGGTCGTTATTTACCCAATGGCATGACCTTCGAAAAAACGACATTGACTTTAGTAAGTGGGATGGAGTGTTAAAGTATAAATAATTAAATCACTGACACTATTTTTCTATTCCAAGTAAATAGAGTAATTTTGGATTTGGCTCCTGCTCACCAGTTACCTTACCAAGTAAAAAGGCTATATCTGTCCCAAATTTCAGTCCGTTTGGATCAAGAAGTTTAGTTACTGTCGCGTGGAGCTGAGCCGCCTGACTTTCGGCTGAAACCTGCACTGCATCACCTTCATTAATTATGTAGTGGCCCCGTTTGTCCCACACAAAAGGCTGGGGAATGCTGAATTGTCCAGACTCTCCCACAATCAGATTCCCCGCGGAATCATATGCAAGCTTGTGATTTGCAACTGCGTCGTAAAGCGCAACAGACAAATCTTTTGGAAGCTTTGCTCCAAAATCAAAGTCGATTGAGCCAGGTAGCTGATTAACTGTGCACACAAAAAGCGGGGATTTGGGGCTAAGATTTGCAATTAGCTCTTTAGATGTGACCACTACTTCGTTTCGTCGTTTTAAAAGCTGTGACCAATCGGTAAGTAGACCTGCAGTTTGTTCAGGATACGAGTGTGTGTTAACGTACGATTTAAAGCCTTGATCAACAACTCCTTCGCCTATCATGATTCAATTATATACAACTCGTACGATTACTAGTTATACTGGCAAAACGGTGCGCGTATATCCTCTCGTATTTGGGAGGGGAAGAATTTGTACATTGGCTAACTTTTCTTGTGCTTTTTCTCTTCGCGTAATCCACGCATTAAGGATGGTAAATGGAGTTACCACCGATGCCAATGTGCCCTCGGCGCCAAGCGACTCGACAATTGTTTCATTTTTCCCATTAGTGTCTTCGGCATACGGGTTGAGAGTTTTTTCCCGAGTAAGGTCAGATACATAATAGAGCGCGTCTGGCAAAATACCAAGCGACTGACACACCTCGTTAAATGTGTCTGCTTCCATATCAAGAAGCAAACTGGGGAAAGTACTATCGGAATTGAGTTGCTTAACCAGTTTTTTCAACCGTGGATAATCTTCAAGGCTCTGCATAGTCAGGCCGTTAACTGTTGCAAGAACTCTGTGAACATCACCATGACTAATTATCACAGTATCTTCAGGTTTAATACCGTTTGGATAATGGCGCAAGCCTTTTTTTTCTGGGTAGCCAACCTGAGCAGACATAACTGTGGTTTGTTCAGGTATCACGACACGACCCCGTTTAAGCTTGTCATCAAGCATCGGCACTCCGCCTACTTTACCAAAAAAGCCATATGAATCTACATGTAGTATATGTTTAAATGCACGTACCAAACCATGAACCGAATCACCCACCGGATAGGGAAGAGAAAAATACGAGAACCCTAGTTTTTTTGCTCTTCGTACAATTCCCTGTATTTCCTTGTTGTCAATTTTGGAAATAATTTCGTCGGCTAATTCTTTAAAGTCAATTACGTCAACAGGACTGCCTAGTGCAGTACTGGTTGGGTGCACTATGCGTCGGCGTACTTTTGCTACCGCAGTATCAAGTCCTTGTTTAAGGCGGTCCATTTCTACATCTTGACCGCTCGGAAATCTATTAAGGTACTGCAGGGCAGAAAACTGTTTCATAATAAGTCTGTCATCATCGTTGCGCAAACCCTTTAGCTCTTCATCCGAAACAATTTTACTTTTCCCATGTTTAGCCACTGCTTCCTGTTCGGCCATTTGAATAATATAGTCAAATTCATGTGGTTCTATTACTCCGGTACCAATAAGAAGCGGTACAGAAAAATCGTTACCAAACATAACATGCTTTGGAGGCAGAATATCATGACGTTTTAACTCAGTTTGAATAACTTCTGCCACATGGCGCATGGTGTCAGGCACCTCGTTTTTACCACTGGCTACCTCCCAGATGTGCTTAAGTCGCATGCCGGTTCGTGATAGCGACAGCGGGTTGCCTTGTCTTAAGTTACGTACTACTGCGCTCAACGATTCATCAGGGTTATGATGAGCATATGCGCGGGCAACTTCAATAAATCCGGCAAAACTCATAAGTTCAAAAATGTCAGTGTAGTTTTCCTTTATTGAGTGGCGTAATAGATAGGTAAAATGATTCTTTCCGTTTTCATCAACATAATGGCTATATACACGGGTGCGGTTGTTGGGAACATATTTTTTGCTTTTATCGGTGTAAAAATCTTCTGCGCTATCTGTAAAGTGTATCTCTGCATTGTTGAGTGCATTAAAGTGAGAATGATGCACCATGCGGGGCATTACATACGACATTACGCCCGAAATATCATCAGGATGAGCAGTTGCAATTGCTCCATCACGAATTACTGCCTCTGGGTCGCTTTTGGTAAATATTCCCAGGGGATAGTTGTCCATAAGTTCAGCTAAATCCGTGCCTTTTACCACTTGTTCATCTACCATACGAGTAAACATTCTCCCTAGTATTTCTTCACGGTAAAGGGTACGTGTCATTTCGGTGTTAGGAGGAAGTTTGGCAAAATCGCCATGAGGAAACCTGTGAAGTGATGGAACCCCCAATCGTGACTGGGAGATAGTCTTGACATATAGATTGCTATGGCGTGCTAGTTCTGTCGACATAGAACCTATATTATATCATATAATACATATTTGATACATATATTTGACTGTTTTACCTTAGCCAAGGTATGGTATCCTGGATTGAGTATTTCGGAGTCCAACCTAAGTCTTTTTTTGCGCGAACATTCGAGTATACGCTCTTCTTGACATCGTCTTTACCAAGAATTGTAATTTTTGGTAGAGAATCTTGAGATTGGGCATACAACGAAGCAAATAAGGTGACGAGGGTTGTGTAGTGTGTGGGCGATCCCGACGTAACGTTATAAACCAACGCATGGTGTTTGACGTTCATTGCGGATTCGATAAACCTACACACATCACGGATGTCAATAAAATCACGATAGAATTGATGCTTTTTTACTACTATAGTACCTTGTTTACCCTTTGGCATTTCTTTCATAATATTTTCGATTAGGGAAGAGGTGTGAGCATGGGGAAGAAGCACATTAGAAAGTCGCATATACACAATATCAAATCCATTTTGACGAACGCTGAATTGGGCACTCATTTTCTGCATAAGCTTTGACAAACCATAGTCTGTATCGGGGAGTTCTACAGTTTGTTCAGTTGCTACAGAGTCTGTAATCCCATATTCTGCAACCGATCCACACAAAAAGTATCGCACCGATGTGTCACTAAGAAGCTGTCGAAAACTAAACGCATTAAAGGCAATATCTTCATCAGTTGAAATATCAATTACTCCGGCAGTGTGAATTACAAAACCAATGTTATTTTTTTTGTAAAACGTTTTTATTTTGTCATTGTTCCATGCAAATATATTATTTTTCTTTCGTGTGGACAAAACAACATGAAAGCCTTTTTTTCGAAAGTGTGTAACTATGAATGATCCAATTGCGCCATTTGCACCAGTTATAAGGATTGACTTCATACCTCCAGATTATAGCGTAAAGTACTTTCCATTATGCAGTCCACCTACCGTAAAAAATGGCCGAAAGGCAAGTCCTCCCGAGTTTAAATGTGTATTTGGAATATGAGCTGGCCACACGGTAAGTCCAATGTGTATTTGATCAAGCGGATGGCAAGCGGACTCTGATATTGGCACAAAAACAGTAAATGAAGGAGGGAAAAAATCTGCATGCTCGCGAACAAATGCTCTTTCACGCCTTCCTTGGATATATACAACTCCCTCGCCGCGCTCAATAGAACTACACTCAACCGAAGCAACAGGGACTTGTTTTGTTTGGCCCGTTTGTTTCACAATCTGAAAATGCAATGGTCCGTCAGAAGGCTTTGCCAATGTGTGCGAATAGCCAAGCTGATCAAGTACAGAGCGTACTTTGCTGTCTGACATATTGCGTAGATAGTTCAATGATTCGGGAAGGCTCATTGTGGATAACTTGAAACATGCAATGCAACCTGCACCCCGTTGCGCGAAGCAGAAAAACTGTATGGTTTTGATGCAAACTGAGCAAGGGGAGCTGAATTAGCAATAAGCTGTGGGGCAACGGTCATTTCGAGGTTATATAGTTTGCCGTTATAACTTCCACATGATACGGTATGGGTCCTTGGCCCATATGCACCATGTGAAGTGTCGTGAGTAATGATTGGGGGACTCATAGCATCAAAGGGGATTTCTACACTCATATGGGTGCCACCAGTGTCGCCGTTGATCCAATAAATTCCATGGTCTGTAACCAAAACAGGGTGCATTGCCGACCATGAGGCGTAGTTTACTCCCAGTGCAAATAGGTCCCTCTCGTCAAGGTGAACTCCCTCATCTACCTGAATGGTATGTGCAAGGTAATAATACTGTCCATACTGAGGATCTTTCCCCCCTTTTCGGGTATAAGTAACCACATGATCTATGCCACGAGGAAAATCAGTACCCATATAGAGCGGATGGGGGGCAATGGGAAAGAGATCTTCCTTTTTTTGTAGTACATCAAATGGTCGTGCGAGAAGTGGGTGTGAAGGGTGCGTATCTGGGCCACGAAACCACAGTTGAGGCACTGCAGTGTCGGGATGGCCAAAATAGTTTTGTTCATGCAAAAACATCGTACTCTATTATACCATATACTATAGGACTCTTAATACGCCAATATCTGATTATTCGAATAATCAGATATGAAGGTTATTTATATTTTCGTTTGACATATATAATTTATTTTTATACATTTTTATATTAAATACTTATTAATTAAATATATATTATGGATAGTATTGCATTACGAACCTTTCTTGAGATTCCATACGACAGGCTTGCAGAACTTAACCTTGATGCAAAAAAGCGGCGAAATACCTTGTCGGTATCTGAACTGAAAAAATACTATACTTCTTATATTTCAAGTGAAAAGCGAATTAAGGCCGTAACTATTGGATTTTCCGATCTTGAGGGCCGGTTTCACATGCTTGACTATGACAAAAAGTTTTTTTTAACCTCAAACGACAATCTTACCTTTGATGGCTCATCCATACGGGGTTTTGCACGCCAGGCCGAGTCCGACCTACGGCTTGATATTGACTGGGGTGCGTTTTGGTGGTTACCAAGCGACGTGTTTGGACCAGGCAAGGTACTCATCATGGGACGCATAATGGATCAGGACGGC
>CAZAUL010000027.1:0-2238 GCA_964488545.1 uncultured Gammaproteobacteria bacterium | reverse complement strand
TCCCAGTTTGAACTGAACTATTCATATTCGGATGTGGTTAACGCGGCTGATCAGATACAGATTTATAAACTAGTGTGCCGGCAAATAGCAAGTAATATGGGTCTAACCGCAACATTTTTACCCAAACCAATCATGGGGGTAAATGGAAGCGGTATGCATACAAATATTTCTATCTATAACGGTAAGACTAATTTGTTTTATGATGCAAAGGGCAAAGGAAAACTATCGATGTTTGCATGGAAAGCAATTGATAGAATTCTCAATCATGCAAATGACTTATGTCTTATCCTTAACGCGAGTGTAAATGCATACCGGCGTCTTGATCCCCACTTTGAAGCACCAAACGAAATAAAAGTTTCGGAAACAGACCGGGGGGCAATGATACGCATTCCTCTGCATAATGAGAAATCTGCTCGATTTGAAGTGCGGAGTGTTGGCCCCGATAGCAATCCCTATCTTATGCTTTACGCGCTTATCAAAACTGCCCTCGAAGGTGAGGTGGGCGAACGAGACACCGACAAGCGACCTCGCGTGCGCTTTTTACCGGGCACTATTCAAACTGCAATTACGCAAATGAGACAAAGTGAGTTTGTAAAAAAAATAGCCGGTGAAGAGTTGGTAAAACGATATATTGCCCTCAAGCAAACGTCAGCCGACCGATGCCCGGCAGAGCTTGGCACCAAGGTAAAAAATCCAGAGGTTATTTACCACCATGAAGTATATAATCAGATGCTGTGGAATGATTTCTAACATATATGCATCACACAACTGATACGGTGCTCATGGTATCGCCAACGTCATTTAGTTTTAATGCTGAGACGGCTAAGTCTAACGTGTTTCAGCATAGGGTACACGACACAAAAGAGCATATTCAAATGCTTGCGGAGAAAGAATGGAAGGGGGTTTCATCACTTCTTGAAAAGGAAGGAGTTTGTGTACTTCGCATCGCCGATACACCAACACCGGTCAAGCCAGACGCGCTTTTCCCAAACAATTGGATCACCACTCATGAAGATGGTCGAATCATACTTTATCCACTCCTTGCCAAAAATAGGCGCATTGAAAAGCGGGCAGATATAATTGCATATCTACAAAAAAAATTTCAAGTTTCGGAATTAACTGATTTGTCATCTTACGAACATGCCGAGCAGTTTCTTGAGGGTACAGGGAGCGTTGTTTTTGATAGAGTACATGCCATTGCGTATGCATGTCTGTCAGCTCGCACCCACAGTGCCCCTCTTGAAAAGCTTGGAGAACTACTGGGGTATGAAACTGTAGCATTTCATGCATTTGATCACAACAAACCCATTTACCACACCAATGTTCTTATGTCTGTCGGTTCAAACTGGGCGGCAATTTGTTTTGATGCCATTCCCGATGCGACTGAACGTGACAAGGTGCGTTCATACTTTTTAAAAACAGGAAAAGAGATAATTGAACTTTCAATGAAACAACTTGACGCATTTGCAGGCAACATACTCGAGTTAAAAACAGGCAAGGGTACCTCGATAATTGTTATGTCACAAACTACCTTTAAAAGCCTTGATGTCTCTCAAACCAAAATTTTGGCAAATGCTGGGAAAATATGTGTTGCTGATGTTTCAACTATTGAACGCGTAGGTGGGGGAGGGATACGGTGCCTGATTGCTGAAATTTTTCTTACTTCCGTTTCAGGGTAAATTGGATTTTATACTTTGGCCATTCGGATGCGTCTTTTGACTCTAAATTTCCTGGCTTTACGAGTTCACTTTTTGCTACAACTTCGGCGCCGATAAGCGGTGCATATAACTTTGCGGCTGTAAACATACCGATACCTGTGCCACCATGTTCGCCTTTGCCACCCAACTGAAACAAATGATCCTGATCGGGTATGTTTGTATTTGAAAAATTTTCAACGGTAAATCCGTCCTTATTCAAAGTAAATGAAATTTGAGACTGGTCGCTTCCTCTATTTAGTCCATGTTCTTTTGCATTTTTGAGAAAGTTAAACAATATTGTAGATTCAAATCCGTTTAGCGTGGGCGAGCGTCCTCGCATACCATCGGCAAGCCGGGGAAATTCGTACGACAAAATATCGCTAACTTTAACCTTTGTATCCATGAGTTGGGCATAATCATTGGAATTTGGTTCCATAAGAAACCGAGCTGATGTATGCATTGTGGGAAACAGCCTATGGAAAATTACATTCCGTCTATAGTAGTCTAGTTCGGTTTCTATTGGGAATACGCCTTGAGTTGA
>CAZAUL010000026.1:2110-12006 GCA_964488545.1 uncultured Gammaproteobacteria bacterium | reverse complement strand
TAGTATACCAAATACTATAGGTTTATGCAACTATTTGAGGCTGAAGTTTGGATCAGTATATGGTATATATAATATATGGAGCCTCATTCGCAACAAAATGGACTTTCACAAAAAGGAATGCTTTGGACATATCTTTCACAGACGCAAAAAGATCTAATAAATGAGGGTCAGTACCTTATGAATGAAGTTATCCAAGACCATGCATACCACTTTAAAGACTACTCATTTCTTATTTTTCCATTTGCAAAAGCTTACGAAGGTTTTTTAAAGCAACTTTTTAAGGATGTGGGGTTTATTTCCCATCTTGACTATATCTCCGACCATCTTCGTCTTGGTAAATTATTATCTCCTCACCTTGTTGCAAAGTTAGGAGATAGGTCACTATTTGAAAAAATTCGCCTTGATGGATCACGTGAACTGGCAGATCGCATTTGGAAAACATGGAAGCTAGGGAGAAATGAAATATTTCACTACTTTCCTCACAATGTTCGTGCGGTTACATTTGATGAGGCAAATACCACAGTGTCTGACATCATAGAAACCATGGAGGTTGCCTACGCAGCACTTGGACAGATGAAAGTGATGCATAAACTTAAAGCCCTTAGTATTAACTAATTTTAAATTTTAAATTAAAAATTTCAAATGCACTCTGTTTAAATATAGGCTATGAAAGGATTAACCACTCATCAAGTAACCCAACTTCTAAATCAATTTGGCGAAAATGTGATAACGGATCGTAAGAAAAAGACGCTCATAGAAAAATTTATTGAACAATTTAACAATATTCTCACATTTCTTCTTGTTAGTGCCGCAGGAATATCCATTGTTATAGGAGAGTATCTGGATGGAGTTTTAATCATTGCAATCGTGGTTTTAAATGCATTATTCGGCATCTACCAAGAGGCAAAAGCGGAAGAATCAATTGCCGCCCTTAAAAAAATGTCGGTTGCCAAAGTGCGTGTTTTACGAGACGGTGTAGAACAAGAAATTACCAGCAATCTATTAGTTCCGGGTGATATTTGTATTGTTGAAGAGGGGGTAAAAGTTCCTGCGGACGGTATTGTTCTTGAAGGTATGAATATGGAGATTAACGAGTCCGTATTAACGGGCGAATCGCTTCCGGTCGTGAAAAATACAAACGAAGAAGTATATTCAGGTACCATTGTGGCAAAAGGAAGGGGAGTAATCCAAATAGTTAAAACCGGCATGCAGACAAAGTTTGGCCAAATTGCGGACAATTTACTAGATATTCAGGATAAAGAAACTCCACTTCAGAGAAAACTCAACGATTTAACCCGTGTTATAGGTATTGCAGGAGTTATTGCGGCGATTTTTGTGTTCGTAATTTCACTTGCCCAGGGCCAGGCGTATTTTCCTGCTTTTTTACTCGCGGTTTCACTTGCTGTTGCCGTAGTTCCAGAGGGGTTTCCGGCCATAATGACAATTACATTAGCTATTGGGGTTCGCGAAATGGCAAAGAAAAAATCAATCGTTCGTAAACTTTCTGCCATAGAAGCCCTAGGAAGTATAACACTTATTGCAACCGACAAGACAGGTACACTTACCACGAACAAAATGAAGGTTAAAGAAGTATTTGTGGATGAAAAGTTGTATGACACCACCATGCCACATGTAGAAAATCACCCATTTCTACATATGTTGTATAACGGAGCCGTGTGTTCAACTGCATCGCTCGTATATAAGCATGATCACGGTACATACGATGTGCTTGGCGATCCAACAGAAGGAGCGCTTCTCTATATGGCACAGGATATGGGTCTTGATATAAAAGATGTGAGGGAAAAGTTGAAAATAGTTGATGAACTTCCGTTTGATAGCACTACAAAGCGGATGAGTGTATTAGTTGAAAGCCAAAATTCAAAAGTCAAGAGTCTGTATACCAAAGGCGCGCCGGAATCACTACTTGAGATTTCAGGATCAATACAAAAAGGCAATCAAGTCCATCCACTCACGATGGAAGAGCGTAAAAAAATAGAAACACAGATGGAGCATTGGGCGCGGAAGGGATTACGCGTACTTGCATTTAGCTATTCCACTCACGAAAGTAATTCAAAATTAGAAATTGGAAATGTGAAATGGGGAAATGAAATATTTCTTGGTATGGTAGCAATTCACGATGCCCCACGACCCGAGGTTCGAGAAGCAGTACAACGGGCAAATGAGGCAGGAATACGAGTAGTCATGATTACCGGCGACAACGAGCGAACAGCAGAAGCCATTGGCGTAACCGCAGGCATAGTAAAGGAAAACGACGATATACTTACCGGCAAGCAACTTGAAGAGTATTCAGACGAACAGCTCATGCAGGTGCTTCCGAAAACAGCTATTTTTGCACGAACGTCACCGTTTCATAAACATCGCATTGTGTCACTGTATCAAAAATTAGGTCACGTGGTTGCTGTTACCGGAGATGGGGTTAACGACGCAATTGCACTCAAACAGGCTGATGTTGGTGTGGCGATGGGAATGGTTGGTACTGACGTAGCGCGTGAAACTGCCGATATGGTGATTACTGATGATAATTTTGCCTCGATTGTTATTGCTATTGAGGAGGGAAGGGGTATTATTGCAAACATTAAAAAATCCATTCAGTACTTACTCCCTTGTAATGTATCTGAGGTGTTAGCGCTTATTGTGGGGTTGTTAGCTGGGGTTAATCATATTTTCTTCCCCATACAACTCCTATATGTCAACTTGGTTACCCACGGGCCTCCTGCACTTGTATTTGCCTTTGCTCCACGCAGTAGCAGAACCATGAAAGAGCCACCTCACCGGGGCATAGAGTTGCTTGAAAGACGTGAAAAAACATATATTTTTGTGATGGGTATTATTTCGGCGATCGGAATGCTTGCTATGTACTTCATTTATGCAACATTGAGCACAGCACCTCTAGCACAAGCGGCGGTATTTTCGGGACTCACTTTTATTCAGCAGTTTGTATTATTTGATTTATGGTTTGGAAATAGGTCTCTCTTTACTCATCCTAGACATATGGTGCACCCCATTTTTCTTGCGGCCTTTTTGTTTCCTTATCTTACACAGCTCATTATTTTACAGGTTCCATCTGTGGCTACAATGTTTAACGTGCCAACGGTGTCGATCGGTCAATTTTGGGCATTTGTAGGACTGTCATTTGTCTCATTTGTCGCCATGCGAGGCATACGAAGATTTATACATATCTGATACTTAAATGGCTATTGAAATAAAATAGCTTATAGCACGGATAGTAGAAAGTAAAATATGTGTTTTATACCTAATCAATAAGCACATATTAGCCATACTGCGTAAACTTGTAAATACCTATAGTTTGTGATATAATTGCCCCCATCATGGGAGTAGAGTCGAGACTTCGCCAATGGCGAAAGCAAGAACGAAAACGACAAAAGGCAGAAATGCCTAGTACTCTCACCCCTAAAGGACTCTCAAAAGCACTCGTTATTGCCACCATGACGGAGTTTATCCTCGCAGCATGTGGACCAAATTCACAACCACCTGAGCAGTTTTCCATAGCTTTTCCTCCATTTTTAAGCAACGAATTTCAACAAACATTAACTACAATCCCACAAGAACTCAGAGAAAAAATTAATTTAACCAGCTGTCCTCCCGATGTAACAATTTCAAATGCGCAACTAGCATCAGCAGTAATTGGCTTTGATCCAGCGAGTGGTAACGTAACATTTACTATTACACCTCAACAGGGAGTCGAAGGTTTGGTGAGTGTTACCGCCCAATTAAAGGCTGTTGGTGACAGTGGCTCATGTGTTGTTGCAGGTATCGCAACTGGGTCGGCTGAAATTGATACCAAAGCAACTACTTGCACCCAAACTTCATTTGCACAAACTACTGCACAGCTCGTATGCGATGGACCAGGCACGGTAACTGCAGACGGAGTTACTGCGCCCATTGTGGGTGGTAGTGCATCTGTCACGGTTCAGGATATCGATGGACAAACTACTGCTCGTGTTGATGATGGACATGGAAACACATCAGAAGTGAATGTTGCAATTGGCGCAAACTGCACTGTGGTGGGCGATATAAAATACGAAAATGAACAATATGAAGTGCCGGTAAGTTGTGATGCTCCAGCAAATTTAGCAAATGATATGGGAAGCCCCCCCGTTCACGTTCAACAGGCGAGTGAGATTGTAGATGTTCCTGTGCGTGGAGGCGATGGTGCACATACCACTATTTCGGCTACACGAAACGAGTTTACTACATATATGGATTATGCAGCGCCGGTGGGAAATCAAGCCCCTCAAATTTTTGTAGCAAATATCTATATTCGAGATGGTCAAATTGTACTTGACGATCTTACCTGTCAGCAGACCGCGCTTAATGCCCCTTGCGTAGTAAATGGAACCACTATTCCAGTGGGAACAACAACTGATGTTGCTGCGGCCCCGGCAGTTCTTGGTCTTGGAGGCAATGAGGTATATATTGATGTAAGCGATCCCGCTGGCCGTACCAGCACCTCATCGTTTACTCAGCCTGCATATAATCCCTTTGAAGGTGTTCAGGCATTTTTTCAGACTCTGCAGAAACAAACACTTCAAATAACAATTTCAACTGAGGGAGACAAGACACAAAGCATTATCGATATCGACCTTTCTGGAACTCAAAAACCTCCATTTTCTGAAAATAATTGGCTCCATCGTATACTTGAAAAACAAACCGACGGCGCCGTTGAGTGTGAAACAGTAAAAGTAAATCAAACTCAGTGGTCTGCAACGTGTGATATGCCTTATCCACGAGTTATTGGTCAGCATGGTGAACTTGGAATGTTTTCAATGACAATGACTGAATCTAATGGGCAGACACAATCAAAACCAATTGATGTCTACACACTAAATTCTGTTGTTGGAGTTCCCGAAACCTTGCCACGTCCTGTATCGCCAAGCATGGCAGAAATACTTGTGAACGCTGGTGGAGTGTTGGGAATTATGGCAAGCATCGCCGGTATTGGTGCGATGGGTAGTGCAGCGCTTACTATGATGATTGAGCGAGCTCGGAGAAATAATTTAGAAGATGCGCTTTATATTCTTTCAAAACCAGCCATGAGTTCGGAGTTTGCGCCTGCAGATAGCTCGGAAAATCGAAATGCGGCTCGCAACTACCAAAGCTGGATGAATGAATATATCAACGGAACAGTGCATTCACTTGGTGACGTAATTTTAAAAGGAAAAAGACCAATTGAAGACATTCCATCATGGGCTAAAGAGTACGTACGTGAAATATGGAGGAGAAAACAAGAAGCGATAACGCTTATCCACACACCAAGAAGGATAAAAAGCGAAAACACAACAAGACCAGTGTTTAATGGTGAAGTACTTAAGGATATTATTGTGCGATATTCTCGACGTGATAAAGAGGAAGAACAGTTTAACAAGAGAGTGGCAAGTCTACCAAAGGATAAGAAAAAAATACACGAAGTACAAATAACAGCAGATAACGACAGAAAAAATGTTCTACGCAACGTGTGGTTGCAGGATCTTGATACATATATCGACGAGATGACGACAACCCATGAAGGGGTAACGCATGTGCACACTGCAATACTTAAGGGCGCTGTTCCCGATATTGCTACACATTTGCTAGAACGATCAGAAAAATCATGGATTTGGAACCTAATACGGGAGGAAAGTAACAGCATTATTCCTCCGCATAAACCCATTAAAAACATAACTCGTGAAAGTCTGGTTGGTATTATTTGTGCCCATCTTATTGCAACTGATTTTAAGCAGTATTTACGATTTAAAGATGTTGTTAAACATGAGTTGAAGATTGGCAAAGAAGTGGGAAGAGCGCAAACAATTGAACTTATAAAGGCAAAGTATGTATTACATAGTGATTAATATTATAAGCATATGAATAAAGAAATATTTACGTTAAAAATTTCAAATTATAATAGGTAATTATCTCTATTTGATAATCCTATAATTATTTGTTATAATACATTTTACTATGCTAAGAACTGAACGCAAACTCATAAGACAAAGACCTTTATCTAGTTGGACAAATAGTCCATCTGGAGATGTTAGAAACGTTTCAGCATGGCTTACTAACGGGTTATCTAGCCTATCATTTGATGCACTTGCAAAAATCCCCCTTGCTTCTTCAGTAACTCGCCATATTGCAACATGGCCAGGAAGAGTGGTGGAATTTATATCTAAACCATCAGAAGCACGACCAGACATGTTCTGGGATAAAGTAGTCGAAACAACACACGACCTCACTAAAGGTGCTCAGCAAAGGCACGACATAACCGGTCAATTGGATAATTGGATGGACTTTTTGATTAGTCACTTTGAAAGACGTGAAATAGATAGTTTGGCCGCGGACTTTGTATTGACAGGCATGGATCGGATTTTAACAGAATTTCAGAGGCCAACAAGTAAAGATCTTACTCCTGCAATGCAGAGGGCCCTGGGAAACATGTATAAGAAATTGGTACAATCGGAATCCTTGCGCGGTGCATGGAATGTTATACATGCTGATCTGGTTAATACTGTTCGAGCGTCTAAAGTTGATGTGCTTTCAGTTAATCCAACAATAGATGAAGCACATACAAGTTCTGGTGTTATCTCAAATCTGATAAGTGATCTTACTGATACACAAGTTGGTTTGGGTAGTAAATTTGATCAATATCTCCGTACCGAAAAAGGTGAGCATATTTTTACGGTAGAGTGGAGAAACTTTACTGAAAGTGATCAACTAAAAAAAGAATCTGTGGATACAAAGGTAAAACTCATGACAGAGCTTCGTCATGAAATTCCCACAGCTTTTAAGGGAGCAAAAGATCCAGGGCAGAAAAGCGCATTGCAGATGGCCTATGTTGAAGCATCATCACAAATAGTAGACAGCGATTATACAGCGTACAGAACTAATGTCATGGTTCAGGCTGAAAAAGCTATAGAGAAGGTTAAGCCAGCCGATGCTGTTATGGAAGGAGTCGAAGCCGAATTAAGCCCACTTCTTGACATACTTGCCGATCCATACTCTGGGGTAGACGGATTAAAGGTAACCAGAGTTGACTCAATAAAAACCATTGCAGACGCAGTAAAACAGCAGTATGAGGAGCTGTGGACTGCTATTGAGGAGGGCGGAAGTCTTGAGTTAAAGGGAGTATTTATTGAGGTTGCTCGTAAAAAAGTTCTTGAGGCACTTAAAAACTCCAGGTACGCAGAGTTTCAAGAACTCTATCATGGACTTGTCGTTGATGCAGATGAAGAAGGTATTCGAAATATGTACGCACGTAAATATTCACAGCTTGAAGTTCCTGAAGCTAAAGCTGAAGCGAAATCAGTGCTTGAAGAGGCAGCAAAAGAAGGCATTAGCGAGTTGTTGCAAAAGATAACAGACGATACATATGGAATTCAAGAAAGGTTTGATTTGACTCCTGCTTTTATGGAGGAGCTTAATCAACTTATCACCGCAGTATCTGTTTTTAACCCGCAACTTGGTACTGCGTTTGCACATGCGGCCGACCAGCTTCTTGATGAAATGAGGACTACAACAAAGCAAAAAGCTGAAGGTATTGCAAAGGTTTACAATAAAATCCAAGAAGGATTTAGGGATGTAAAAGCAATTGATACTGTGGTTGATTTGTGTGTAGATCCAACTATTCCACAACCACTAAAAAATGCATCGCAAGACGAAGTTATAAGGTATCAAAATGCAGAACTACAACCTGCACGTGACTTCTGGAACGGAGTATTACCAGTTGTTGTTGATAAAGACTACGGTGCAACAGGAAGTCAAGCCGATATTTCACCATCGGTGGTTGATTATATTAAGCAAGTAGCTGAAGAGCTTAAATCAAAGTCTCCCGAATACCAACGTCGGTTTATCAAGGCCGGTATTGAGGCAATAGTACCAACAATTGGTGATGTGAGTGCACAACGAGGTGCAGGTGCAAAACTGGTAGAGCTGTTCCACGATGTGCTTATGAGCGATACTCTTGTAGCCGGAAGACAGCACATGTATGAATACTGGATGAATGACCCTTACCAACTCGAACAGGTAATGGCGCTCACATACCATGATATTGTTGGCCAGGGCACAAAGTTCAGCATTGTCAATGATGTTTATAGGTTGCTCGATGGGTTTATTAATAATGCTCATTTATCAGCACAAGAAAAAGGCATTACGGATCAGCGTGCATATCTAACATTTACCGCTATTGAAGAAAATGTAAAAAAAGCTATTCGATCTACAAAAAATACGACAGTACAAAATGCACTTTCTGGTTTATATAAAGCATGTTCGGATAATCTTGGCGAAAGGGCAATGAGACATTTCGCACAAGGCGAGCTTATGGCCAAAGCAAAAAATGCGGTAGAAGGAGTAGCTGCACAATCAACCTTTGATGCAACTCGTGAAGCAGAACTGAAGGCTGTAATACAAGTGTGGGACGCAGTTTGGGATAACTACTATGACATTGCATACGGCAATGGAACACTTCAAGGTGCTCCAGGCTCGATGCTCAACACACTCAAGGCCAATATGCGTCATTTTGAGGATGCATTATCTAATGCTGATGAACTGTATACGGTAGCATATTTGGAGTCAGGCGTGAAAAAAGCATTTGAATATTTAAAAAAAGCAAAAGGTGTAAACTTTGATACACGTCAGCGTGTTGCCTTTGATACACTACGACTTCTCGGTCATTCACAATCAAAACTTGTTCAGGAGCTTGCTAAAAGAGAAAACCCATCAAGTGATGATGAACCACGGGGTGCAAAGCGAGTAAGAACGTTGGGTGGCGTACAAACACGCTTTATTAAAGCGGCAATCCAGGATCCCGAGCTCATGAAGTCATTTACTCAATATATAGAGACTAAGCCAGCTCCGGGTCAGCGTAAAGATGGTGGTGAGCTTAAGCTTTGTATGGAGCTCCTTATGACAGCCCGTGACTATCACATGATGAGGCAAGTTGAAAATGGTGTTATGCATACAGATGATGTAACCGGTCTTGAGGTAGGTAAATCGCCCTCACTGGAAAGTCTTAGCAAGATGGAAAGCGCGCTTATCGCATCGCTTGAAAGTTTGACGAATAATTTAAAAGGGGACACTCCTGAAATGAATGCAGTTTTTGAACTTCTCGCTGCATTTGGTATGTTTTCGCCTCAAACGCTCACAAGGCTTAGCTATGCAACTGATGAGTTGCGAGATCTAAAGAATATTAGAAAGGGTTCAAAAAAAGTGATGGAGGGTAAGCACCACATAGAATCACTTGGCTTACCGCCCGATGAAGAGTACTACCAAATGTGGAGAACCCTGGGTAAAGAGCAATTTAATCTGGCAAATGCAACTGAATTTTCACCAGCATTACGTCAAATGATCTCAGAAGCGGTAAAAGTGGACGGTGAGAATCTTATAACATTAGTACAAACATTTAGAGGGGATGTATGTCGAGTAGTTGATCAACCTCCAGGTCTGCAGTACTTTTTCGGACGCGATTGGGACAATCCAAAAGCCGTTGCGCCCCGACTGCGAAACATATTTGAACACTATATGACAGGATTTGCCCGTCGTTTCGAGCTTCTTGAAAGTGGCGAGATTAAAACAGAACAGGCGAAAAAAGTAGTTGCAACAGAATTATTGGCTGTCAGTATGATGTTCGAACAGTTTGCAGGGGATATGACCGAGGTTAAACGAGGTCCACATAAGAAGTTTTTCAAGATATTAAGAGGTATTTTGCTTGATCGTGAAAAACACGGTGCCGAGAGAAAATATAACGATGACGTGCACAATGTGGCCGATCATATCCTTAAGTTTTCTCTTCCACACTGGGATGAAGAGCTAGTAAAAGATTTTTTTAACGACATGTACAATCATGCAAACAATAATGAATTTAGCACATGGATTGAACAAGG
>CAZAUL010000026.1:0-2010 GCA_964488545.1 uncultured Gammaproteobacteria bacterium | reverse complement strand
AACACAGCATGTCGATCGCACGGAGTATTTCTGAGTCTGCAAAAACAATCTATTCAGACTATGTCGTTGCTTTGAGTGCTGTTGCTACGGGTATTAAGCCAGTGTTGAAGGTGACTAAAGATGGATCAATTGATGTGTCAGCTCTACCAACGGAGTATGCAGGCTTAAGAACATTTATCGAGGCTCGTGGACAACAAGTCATGAAGGATGCGGTGCACGAATCGGGATACGACAAAGTACAGAAAAAAGCACAAGAGGCTGCCAGCAAGCTAACTCTTGAGAAGATACGAAATATGGGAGGTGTTGAACTTATCGAAACAATCACTGACCATGTTATAGCTCAAACCGGAGGTGCAGGTATTTATCAAGAAGTCTTAAAAACACTGAGCACGCTCTTGGAACAGGTAAAGCTGTCCGATGTTGTTACCACTCAATCGAGTGCCCCATCAGCTAACCCGATAAGTGATATAGATGTAAAAATTTCAAAAAGTGCAAGTCAAGTTGGAGCGCTATTTGGTATGTTGCGTGAACAAGGCACAACAACTGTTGCCGCGGCAAGTGAGATACTGGAAAGCGTATCCGGACTTCGTGAAGCATTGATGAAAGTCGCTCAAGAAATGGCGGTGCAAAGCGGCGCAACAGACACATCAAGGGTTGCGGAAGAGCTTTCACAAGTACTCATTAAACAAATAAGTGCGGTTATTGTTGATGAGAGTGCGGCACAAAGGCTTATTGGTAGCATGAGGACAAAATTTGCAGAAATTGCTACTGCCGAATATAGTACTTGGTTATATCTCGAAAAAAAGATCACAGAGAATTCAGGATCAATCAAAGATATACAGGTTGACGAATTATATGAACGTGCAAAAGCAGAGCTTGCAGAATTAAGAGAAAAACGAACTGCACACGTCACAGAGCGAATGAAAATTATTCAAGCAATGAATGTGTCAGTATCACGCGCAGCGGGCGCAGCAAGTAAAGCAATTACGCAAGCGAAGGATATTGACAGAGACGAGTATGCACAATTACTTACCTGGCTTGAAAAAGTATACGGTGCAGGTGAAGTAAAAGAGTCGGAGAGTATTGGAAGGCGAATGAGCACTTATGCAGAATTCTGCAATACTCATATTGGATTTCCAATGAGGGCAGGTATTAAGATGGGGGCAGTACATATGGCTCGACAACGAGTAAAACGTGAAAATATGGTCTGGACTCCACAAAAGTACTTGAGAGCACTTGGATTTAAAGTAATTAAAAATAAGGTTGTGCCAATGACCTCAAAAGATCTTAAAGAAATAGAGCCTGCAGTAGAACTAAATTAAAACACTCAGATTAACAAAAAACCTCCTGCTTTCTGGCAGGAGGTTTTTTTTACGTCTATTACTTATTGACAGCATTTACAATCGCCTCGGCGTCTATTTCCTCATATCGCATCAGTTCCTCTGGTGTACCTGAGCGTGGTTCTTTGCGGACACAGAGATGCACAAATTGAGTCGAAAGTCGAAAGTCGAAAGTCGAAAGTTCTGCGAGCACAGCTTCGCCGATGCCTCCAAACGCATAGTGATCTTCTACCACGATGAGTTTTTTTGTTTTTTGAGCAAGAGTGGCTATTGTTTTACCGTCAAGTGGCTTTACTGAGTACACATCTACTACGACCGTATTCATTTTCTTTTCACTGAGTATTTTTTGTGCCTTGAGCGCTTCGTGGAGGGTGATTCCAGCTCCTATTATCACTGCGTCAGTTTGAATATTGGAACTTGGAATTTGATTTGAAATTTGTAATGTGTCATTTGTCATTTGAATTATCTTGAGTCCTCCAACAGGAAACTGCTCGTCGGGGCCGTACAGTACGGGAGTCTTTTCGCGTGTTGTCCGTATGTAGTAAAAACCACTCTGGCCTGCTACTAGGTGGGTAAGGGCATAGGTGGACACTGCATCTGAGGGGTAGAGGACCACGCTATCTCGAATACTTCGCATCATTGCAATATCTTCAAGCGCCATCTGAGATGC
>CAZAUL010000025.1:0-12062 GCA_964488545.1 uncultured Gammaproteobacteria bacterium | reverse complement strand
CCTTGTTGGAATGGCTGTTCGATTTCTTGGATAAGTCGAATAATATATACAAACATATAGGATATAAGACCAAATACAATTATCGATTCAGGAGACCCTTCGGTTTGTATAAAAAGCAAGAGAAATATTATTAGTATCACAATTGAAGCGCCAAGTATAAATGCTGAAGGTAAAAACTGTGTCCGTTGAATATGTTGTACACGAAGAACTGTGCGCCTAAGGTTTCCCTGTTCTGTCTTTAAACGAACTACATAATTTGGGAGAAGCCCATTTTTTTCCATCTCAATAAACTCACTTGATAGGTTATCTATAGACTCAATACACGACTCAAGACCAATATGGTTACGCTCATTGCTGATTCCTTTAAAAAAGGTTCGAACAATGTTGAGCAAATTCTCACGTACCGTCTTAACTTTGTATTTTGCATTTCTTTCATGCAGCATGAACGCTTCATTCCAAATGTTCTCAAGTGATGTTCGAAGCTCTGTTGGCACCCTCTCTGCCTCTTTATAATCAGCAATGAGTCCCGAAAGCAAAAAACTACATATAAACGTGCCGCCTGCGATTGCGCTTCCAACAAGGGTATTTACCTCAAGAAATTCAAGTTTGTATAAATGGACAAAATACTTGAGGACCACCAAAACCAAAATGACATATATGGTGGTAAATGCAATGTTAAATGGTTTAAGGTATCTATTTTTAAAGTATAGTTTTTTTATCATCCTGCCATTATAACAGGGCCTACTCAGCGATATCTACAATCTGTGGAGACACAATATTTTTATAGTCTATTGAAGACATGGCGACTGAAAACCGTCGATCACCTGCGTTAAATACTATTTTTTCATTAAGAAATAATTGCGGATCCACATATACTTGTATATGGAACAAATTGCCTAGTGGTGGTATAGCACCTCGCTGTACCCCATTTGTTAAACTATCTATCTCCTCCTCGGTTGCAAAACGAAGTCCTTTTAGATCGATATCCTTTTTAATTTTTTTAGAATTGAGTCGTAGATTTGCAGGAATAACAAACATTACAAACTCTTCTTCACTCCTGCGTTTTTGAATCTTGGATATGATTGCTTTTGCACCTTGTTGCAAAGTATAGCCGGGACGGGTTTTAGCCGCTTCTTCACTAGTAAGTACCGGATCATGAGTAAATGTCTCAAACCAAAATGAATTACTCGTAAGCAAATCTGTTATTTGTTTTGTGAGCGGATGCAAGACGGGTTCCATATCATTTTTCAATCTCGTTAAATACTTCTTCTAATGTCAATCTATGGTTTACTGCAGGGTGAAAATTAAACATATTATTTCCTATGTGTTTACCAACAGCATATATTTTTTTATTGAGAGCAATTGCCGCCCCAAGTTCGGTAGAGCTACCCGTTCCTCCCTTTTCACTTAGGAGTAAAATAAACACATCACATTGAAAGACACCATTTAGATCTTCATATGCATATTTGCGTGATCGTTCTTTGGTTTTTTCATAGTTATCTGATCCAATGTTATCTGTCCAGTCACCGGATAAAACATGCCCTTTGCTTTTTATGAGTGTATTAATTTCTTTTACTTTACCTTTTTCACTAAATCGAGCCGCAACATAAAATTTCATAAAAAAAGTATAACAAAAGCACAAAGCGCCAATTTAATAATTATTTTTTCGGTAATTTGTCAAAATCAAGGTATTCCATGTAAAGGAGTACTTTGAGTACTGGCGACTTTGGCCATAGGTTGTAGGTTGCATGTGCAGGAACCGGTACTAGATCACCGGCATTTACAAGGAATTTTTCTCCATTTATGAGAAATTCTGCATCGCCTTCTAGAATGTAGTAAATCCGTTCTCTGTCTCCAATTGTTCTTTGTCCATGTTCGCCAGTAAACTCGGCATAGGCGATAGTAGTACCATTGTTTATTTGTGGAAGTTGATAGTAATATCCATCAACACCTGGTCGACCATGATGAACCGCCTGACTTTTTGTGATTTTCATACAGTTACTTTTTAATTTTAATAAAAATATTTCCCGGACCAATTTTCTGCCATTTAGTTGGAAACTCACGTGTGTCAATAATTATTCCTGTAGCACTATCAATGCCAATTCCATATGTAACACCTGATTTTTCCATATCACCTGTTAAGTATTGTTGATAGTTTCTTTCTGTATAGTGGGGTTCTATCACAACATCCTTTAATATGCCCAATGCCCTCATTACATTGTTGTCAGTGCGTGATATACGTATATACTCCCCCATAGCCATTGATCCTGCCGACTCAGCAATAATGCACTTCGCATTCACAATCTTCTGAAGTAGTCCACTCGTTTTGTTTATGGTATCAATAAGCGTTTTCCGTTCAGGACCGCCATTTATGAAGATTGCTGAGTCGTCTGCTCTTTCTATATCTGATTGATTTCTTGCATCAAGTATTTCTATTCCTGTGCCAGAAAGTAATTGTTTAAACCATCCCTCGTCCCACTGGCCTTTATCTTCTGGTATTGCCTGTAAACGAGCAAAGGGAACATGAAGAATACTCTTTGGCTTAATTTGAAGAATTGATTCTTTAATAAGGTCTTTCAATAAAGAGACTGAACGAGAAGGTATATCTATCTCAGCACCACCAAACAAATATAGTTTCATGAGTATAGTATACAATCTACTTAACCTTTAATTTTATATCTTACTATTTCGGATCAAGTTAATTGAAATTTATCTTTTCCAAAAAACAAAAACAACTTTATAAGATTCAGAAGTCCGATATGATAAATGTCTTTCATCTTAGCTTTATGATAATGGATATCGTTTGAAAAACCCCACTTTAAGTGAGTATTTACTCCTGAGTGTGGGAACCAATATACTCGTTTATTATTGTTGTGCATAAACAAATTTAAAGCTGATTCAAGCTCCCACCCTTTTGAATAAATTAATACTTTTTCTAATAATTCTTTTTTAATAATTCTCTCTCCGGTTGTTAAAATATCTCCGCGAGTCAACTTAACGAGTAATGGGGCATTAATTCTCCTTAAAATCAACATATCTATATTACTGGTATTAATTACTATATTTGTACATTTTTCTATTTCTTGATAGTTTAAATTTCGAAGATCAGCATCAAGAAGAAGAATATAGTTACCCGTTGCGATTTTTAATCCCTCTTTTATTGCGTTCGATTTTCCCACGTTTTTGTTTAGTCGGACTAATTCAATGTTTGGATATCTTTTATTAATATACTCAGAATTGTCTAAACTTGAACCATCGTCAATACAGATAAGTTGAGAAATTGATTTAACTTTGATAACTTCAGCAAGAACGTTATATAGTCTGTTTTCTTCGTTCCAAAACGGAATAATACAAGTTATCGAATTCATTTTGAAAGTATAACAAAAACAGATATTTGGGAAGTTTAGAATAGCAACTATGCATACTAACTTTTTAAATTAAGAGAGTCCTTCTTTCTTTGTCTTTCTTATTTTTTCGGATGTGAGATTTTTTTTAACTCTGTTTGAACAAATGTATTATCTTCAAATTTTGTAAGACCTAGTTCGTATTGTGGGAATGTATTAAGAACGTATGTTTGGAGCGTACGATCGATGTTATTGAAAATACCTATTGCAGTGATAATCATTAGTATTCCAAAGGCTTTTTGGATTTTACTAGTATTTGTTAGTAGCCAGGGTACTTTTCTCAACACCGATTGACCACCAAGCATAATCAGAAACATTGGGATAGCGGTTCCAAGTGAATAGGCAAAAGTTATGATGAATGCATCTAGAGTAACCGCTCCTGAGATTGCAAGTGAAATAACCGATGCAAGAATAGGTCCGACACAGGGAGTCCATAGAAGCCCTAAAGAAAAACCTATCAGAAGACCAGATCCAAATCCGGGTTTAACATCGCCCTTAGGTAAAAAACGGGATAATCTAGAAAATAATTCCTCAATGAGTAGTTGAAATTTCGGAATAAGAAGAGAAAATCCCAATCCTGCAATGATAAAAACGGATACGGTTCTTAGTGTATCAGAAGATACTCCGCTGAATTTTACAATAGATGAAAGAAACAATGTAAAAAAAGTAAAACTCAACACAAAGCCGACCACTACCCCAATTGGTCGGGCTTTTCCCGTATCTTTTCCTCCAACTGTTGAAGAAAGGATTATGGGAAGAACAGGAAGAATACAGGGAGACAATATTGTCACTATCCCTGCAAGAAAGGCAAAACCAATGAGTAGTATCATTATTGTGACGTATTGCTGATTAATTCTGCAACTCCACCACCATTCCATTTTTTAATTTCAGATCCACTGGAATCAACATATACAAAAGTATGTTGATACGTTATTCCGTACTTTGCTTTTAATTCTTTTTCAGTATCATAGTCTGTTTTAAAGAGAACTACATCAGTGGGGATTTTATCGTTATTTTGCATAAACTCTTCATTTGCGGCCTTGCATGTAGGGCACCATTTTGCATGGAAGAAGTAAATTCTTTTTTTATCTGACACTTTATCAAATGTCGTTTTTGAAAAATCAAAATATCTTGAACTGGATGTGTCAATTGTACTATCCTTAGTGATCGAGTCTGATTTTGCTGATACTTTCTTCTGATCCGGATTCTGTGTGTTCGTTTTCTGCACAAAATTATTATTAAAATAAACTAAGATACCTATCGCAACAAATATAACTACCAAAGCGATAATAATCGAAGTGCTTTTCATATACGTAAATAAAATAGTAAAACTAATACTCTAATAATAATAGTTATACTCAGGAAGTCAATTTGTATATAAATATTTTATATAGTTAGCACTGAGCTTATTGAAGTATACAGAACAATCGAGAGTGTCAAAACCTTTTGTGCTCAAATATAGTATGGTAAATTACTTTTTGTGAATAGTATCAAATAGTGGAAGTATTTTATCTTTTAAAAGCCCTCTATGAATTGTTACTTTATGACTAGTATCTTGGGCGAGATCTTCAATACGAAGTTTTCTTGGTCGAAGTAAATGAGGTAAATCACCCCGCGATACACCAATGTATACATCTCCTATTCCTGCTTGAAATATGCCGGCGGCACACATCATACATGGTTCGTTGGAGCAATAAATAATACATTCTTCAAGATTATTTGATTTTAAGTTGTGACACGCATCACGAAGTGCGACAAGCTCTGCATGATCTGTAACATTGCCACCAGTTTTGTCGATTACATGGCCTTTTCCTACAACTTTTCCATCTTTAACCACCACAGCACCAAATGGCCAATCGCCACTTTCCTTTGCCTTTTTTGCTTCTTCAAACGCAAGCGTCATAAACGATTCATGAGTAGTATCCATAAGATTTTATTTTGTAGTTCTACTTAATGAAATTTCATCTGGAGACAAACCTGTTGTTTCTGCAAGATACACTATGGTTTCGGCAAGTTTTTTTGCATCCATATACTGATTTACATCTGGCTTATCTTTCAGATTATTGTATAGGTTGGTATTGACTCCGCCCGGATGGACACTGATCACTCGTATTCCATATTTTTTTGCCTCTTGCCTTAAACTCTGAGAAAAACCGTTTAAACCAAATTTCATAGTTGAGTACATTGTGTGATTTGGATATCCTTGTTTTCCCGCTGCAGAGTTAATAAAAACAATTGTTCCGCTTTTTTGAAATTTCATAGTCCCGTATAAGTCTTGAGTGAGTAACATGGGTGCTTTTAGATTGGTCGAAAAGATTGTGTCTAGCTGTGCCTCGGTGTTTTCTTCAAATGGCTGTATGTAGGTAATACCAGCATTATTGAAAAGAATGTCTAGTCTTTTATACTTATTTTCTATCAGTTCTTTAATTTGCTGTCGTGTTTCTTTTTGTGTAATATCTCCTAAAACAATATCCACTCCTTCTTCTCTTTTAACAAAATCAAATCCACTTTCATTTCTACCCGAAAGTACAAGTGCATACTCCTTTTCAAGTAGTAACTTTGCTATTTCCTTTCCAATTCCGCTTGATGATCCGGTTATGACAGCAACTTTTTTCATATAAGCTCATTATATCATCGAAGATATATCTAAAATGAGGGTAAGAATTTTAAATTCTGTATTATATGCAGGTTTGCTTCGACTTGAGTTTTGCCAAAAGCAAATTGTGTCACAATCTGATTAGTATGCTCATACTTAGAATAAAATTCATTCGTTGCAAAACCTAACGGTTTGTTAGTTAAATCAAAACCAGTTTGACCAATATCTGCTTGATCATCTGATGTGGCAATTTGATCGGGAGGAATTCCAAATATTTGACTAACAGCTAATACCGATCTAACTTTATTCACTTCATTAAATAGAATATCTACTGTGCGATTTGCCCCATTGAGTATTTTTACCTGTTGGTTCATTTTTTCAACACTCCACCTCTTTACATCTAAGACTCCATTTTCAATATCATTTTTATTTCTAAATATTTCTTTTGACCAAATTGAAATTCCAGTTTTCTTTATTTCGATATGATCATACCAATTGAGCTTTGAAAGATACTCGATTAAATTCTCAATTGGAAATTCTTCCATTAATTTTTGAAAACCAAATTCATAAACTTCTCCGGACCCAATATTTTTTCCATATCCAGCATGTTCAGGAAATATGACTATATAGTTACTAAATTCTGAAGGAATACATTTTAATATTTCTTCAACAACTATCATTATTTCTTTACCAATACGAGTATTGCCATAAAGCGTTTTTTCAGGTCTACCACTAACAAAACCAAGAATTATTTTCTTTTTACTAACCAGGTCGGAGAGAGCACTTATAACTGCTGAGTTAACGCTGCCATCTTCATCTGCTAGATTTTTATCAATATCAAATAACATTGCCTTACAAGGCTGTTTTAAAGCCTGCGTCCACCGTTTTTGCATCTCTAAACTCATGGGAGTTTTCAACATATTTTTTTCACTTTAATAAGTTATTACCTTTCAATTTTTATTAAGTATATCACTTATGTTTTATACCATAATAAAATCAAGGGTTTCTTTTATATTAGCTTGTTGAAGTGTTCAGACTCATGAAGGTAGGCAGCTCTTCTGTTGTCTTAAGTAATATTGTCAATATAATTTGCGATAGTAGCAATACTCGAAACTGTTATAAATTGAGTTGCTTTGTTTATACTTGACCGTTGAGTAAAAACTATTATGTTTTTAATTCCCGCCTCTTTTGCCGATTGTATACCATTTGAAGAGTCCTCCACTACATAAAAAGTGTTCTTACTTCCAAATTTTTTTATCGCAGTCAAATATGGTTCAGGATGTGGTTTCTTATGTTGTGCATCCTCGTATCCTATAATTGATTCAAAATAACTTGCCAATCTGTTGTTAAATAAAAAGTTATTTATATCAATTCTAAACATTGAAGAAACAATTCCCAATCTTTTACCACTTTTTGCTAAATGAAGAATAAGCTTATTAACTCCTTGTCGAGGTTTTAAATATTGTGATAATTTTGCATAAAGAGCTCTAATTACTTCCAAGTTAATATCACTTAATGCATGTTTAACATTATGTTTATTAAGCAATCTATCGATCTTTTCCAGACCTGTATATCCAGTGAGTTGAATTAGCTCTTCTATTGGCACATGTAGTTCAAATTTTTTTTCCATATATTGTTGAGCTGCTTTGGCGTGACATTCCTCACTATCAACAAGTACGCCGTCAAAATCAAACAGCACAACTTTACTCATATCTTAAAATCCTTCAACTTAAGGGCCTTTACCCACAGTTTCATCTTTTGGATAGTCGGTATTAAATATGCCTCCAGTGCAAATGGATATTCCCCTCTCAAAGAATCTAAGCTTTTCGTTAGTTGATCGTACATAGTTAAGTAGTCTGCTTTTTTTACCTTTTTGCACGCTTTATCCAATAGATCGCAGAATTGAAGATTAACGATGTGTGAGTAGTGTTCTTGCATAATATTTTTGTGCAGATTAGAATCTTTATGGTGGTAAATGAATGGCTCTCCAACAGACAACGCATCACCTTTAATATCAATCAGTTTTTTGCAGATATATCCGCCCCATATATCTCCATATCTGTCAATCTGCCAATTTGGAATAATGGGTTCGTTCATTGGGATTTGATAAATAGCAGGAATAAGCTCTCTTTTCATAATCATATTCATTGAACATAGAGATACAAGTGGCCCCCTTTGAACTATCACTTGTTTATGTTTGAGTTTTACATCGTCAAAAGAAAACTTCTCGAGATAAAGCTTATCAACGGCATTTACATCAAATACTCCTTGCCATAATCCAAGATTAAATACAACATTCTTTTTTACTTTTTTACTATAATCATAATCCTTTTTTCGTCCTCTTTCTTCGTATGGATAGCCTCGAGGAAATATCACATAGTTGTATTCATATAAATCTAGTGGATTATAAAAACGATGAGATGTTTTAACTAAAGGTAAATATCTTTCCCCAAGACTATTTACTGCACTTGCTTGATAGTCTGCAAAGACCTCGCAATCATCATCGAGGCACACGATTGTTTCATCATCTTTTGCGAGGTGGTATGCAGCCAGAAGACCCATATCGCGGCATACACCATTCTTTTTAGGTATGCATGCCTCTAATTTACCCAATATCCTTTTTTTGTCAGAATAATGTATGACCGTAACTTCTTTAGCATTTACTTCGATCCTTTCTTCATCAGTATCATCTACCACAATGATTCTATTTCCCTTATTTAATAAGGGGTGAAGATAGTCCAAATTTACATTTCGAATTGAAGGAATAACTATGATCATAGGGTAAATAAATTAATAATGAATAAACCCAATCCTAGCTTGAACCAAGCGACAAATGTTCGTATAACTGATTTATTTCTTTCATACTTGTCATTCCATATATTGATCCCTGAACACCTATTTTTTTAGATGAAAAAATGAGTGCCTTTGTAACGCTTTCTTCAACAGACAAACCTTGACTCATACAGGCGCAAAATGCAGCAGCAAAACTATCTCCTGCTCCTGTTGTATCAATAATCTGCTCTGCAGGAAGCGCTTTGTATGACTTCACCTGTTCGTTTTCCTTTATTCCCACAGTTGCACCTTGAGGGCCGTGAGTTACTATAACAATTGAAGGTCCATAACTCCAAACATCTTTAATAAAATTGGGTAGAGGAGTTTTTAAATTGCCCCCATTTGCAAATAAAATGTTTGCATTTCGTAGATGGTCCACATGTTTTGGCTCAATTCGTTCAATTGACTGCAAATCAGTAGCTATTTGAATATTGTATTCACGAGCAATGGGGAGCAAATATCGAGAGAAATTTGCCACACTAAAATACGCCCACGGTGTTCTTACAATGATGTCTCGAAAGTGTTCTTCAGGGTAATGATAATCCGGCATTGACTTAGGATCGTTGAGTATATGCTTTTCCCCATCGTTGGTAAGCATTACAACGCTTCTTGAGGTCTCAGCTAGATCCTGTCGAAGATAGTCTGTATTGATCCCCATGTTCGAAATTTGTGTTCGTGCAATGTCACCACAAGTGTCTTTTCCTGTTACCCCACAAAAGGCAATTTGACCAAGTAAAGCGTTCAGTGCCACTGCATTATTCAAAGCTACTCCCCCAGCGTGTTCAGATATTTGTTGAGGAACAAAATGCATCTCTCCCAGTTGAGAGAGATTATTAAGGCCCGTACGAATATTCGTATCCCAACTAACCGGGCCGACAGTTAAAAAATTAAACCTCCGTTCAGCTGTGCTCATATAAAAAACATTTTATACTTTTGAGAACCTTTAATTCTTCCTGAGATAAGACCCACGCATTTAACTACTTCTAAATAGTGATAAAGCATCAGTTCATTCTTCCCGAAAGATAGGAAATAAAAAAATATGCCGATTGTGGGAATTGTTATCAAACTTACTAACAAATTAGAAATGTTTTTAATATCGAAATAAAAAGGTTTATTTGGATTATATATTTTATATAGTAATGGATGACCAACACCGTAACGATAATATTGTTTGAAATAATCTGAGACAGAGGGTCGAGGATAATGAAATATAATAGCTTTATTATTTAGATGGATTTTATTTCCAGATGCAATTACTCGCCAAGAAAAATCTACATCTCCACCTGACGTAAATAGTTCATTAAAACCACCCAGTTTTTCTAGCAGTGATTTTTTGAAAATCATATTAGCGGCAATAATATAGGGAGTTTTTGAATACGATTTATATCGTAAGGTGATTTGACCATTTGCAAGACTTTGTTGATTTCGTTCGATCCAAGAATAAGGAGTAGTTTTAAAAATTGATCCACCAAGAGCAACTATTTTTGGATTATTAAACGAATCAATTATTTGACTAATCCAATTTCTGTCTGGGATGCAATCAGCATCAGTAAAAGCGATAATACCACCCTTGGCAGCTCTCCATCCTGAATTTCTTGCAAAGTAAACTCCCTTTCTCGGCTCTCTTACGTACCTTGCAAATTTAAATTTATCAACTATTTTTTTTATATCTTTTTTATCTGAGGCATTATCCACAACTATTACTTCGTATACTTCACGAATAACAGATTGAATGGCTAAAGCCTTAAGACAAGAAAGCGGAGAGTCATTGTAAGTGGGAATCACAACAGAAACTTTAATAGTATTCATGTCGATGCGCCATTCTATCACTATTCAAATAGTATGTCAATATACCGATACAACAACCTAATCAAATAATACACATGTTAATAGTTGTACTTAATTGCTTAAAGTTTAAAAATTCAAAATTAGCTAATAGTGTAAATAAATTCACACTATTATGTAAAATGCTTATAACTTTACATTGCCAGATAAGTATCCTATTATTGGCAATTTTTCTAAATAATTCTTTTGTTTTTTCCAAGCTCACACTGAGCTTGTCGAAATGTCCAGGGGGAGGGTATCCTTCGTTAAAACTTCGGATACTAGGGATTTTCTCCTTCGCACAAGGCTTCGGAATGGCAGGCTTCTCATCCCATCCAGAGCCACAAAAAAAGACGCCTGTTTGGCGTCCTTTTGTCATGGGTCCAGACTAGTGGAGAATGTTAGAACTTTTTACGCTCAAATTTAGTATAGTAAATTACCGCTTGATAAGAAGAGTACTAAATCCGTCTTTTTCAGGAACCATGAGATCTGATTTGGGGGAGTCCCCAACAAAAAGTACAGAATTCTTATCAAAACTACCCAACTTGTTTAAATCAGAATATACTAACTCAAAAAATTTAGGATCTGGCTTATCTACCGTTTCCCCTAGGATTATTGAACTATATTGTAAAGGGAGGTTTGAAATCCTTTTCATTTTATATGATCCAGAAAAATCTGGGTCATAGGTCAATGTTAAATCGTCATTTATTTTCATCACTGAATCGCCACTCGTCATAAGGATCAATGGAATTTTTCTTTTTTTAAGCTCATTGAGAAATATTTCAGCATCTTTATATAGATGAGAGTTATTTGCATGAGCTTTCCAATATGTTTCTCGGCATTCTTCAACGTCAACCTTAGTAAATTTCATCTTAAGTCGTCTGCTGGCAATTATCATCCATGATTCTCTACTCCACCTTTTGAGCCCGTATTGTGTAAATGACGGTTGTTCTATTTCAGTTATTTCGTTCATTACTTTTTCAAAATCCATCTTTCTATCCCACGTATTTGAGTTTTTATGTTGGTGTTCTTCATTTATTAACATAAAAATATCATTTACCGCTGAAGAAAACCCATTTCCATACTTTGAAGTTAAGGCGTCGATTGCTGCTTTTTGAGCAACAGCAAAATCCATAAGGGTATAATCGATATCCGCAATAACAACTGAAATCTTTTGAGATAATAAATCTGGTTTGGCAAGGGAGTTAGTTTCAATCATCCTTAAATTATATCAAGAAGGTTCGAACGTTGATTGTGAGTCCAGAGGGAGGGATTTACCCTTCGGGTATTTACTTTTCGTATGTTCCCTAACGGGGCCAGACTCAAAGGGCACTTCTCATCCCTCCCTAACTAAATTCCATAAAAAAAGACGCCAGTTTGGCGTCCTTTTGTCATGGGTCCAGACT
>CAZAUL010000024.1:9807-14032 GCA_964488545.1 uncultured Gammaproteobacteria bacterium | reverse complement strand
GAATAGCTATGAAAAAAGGTGCAGAAAAGGAAAAGGTGGTGTTATCAGCACAGGCGAGAACAATGCTTGGTAAAAAAAATAAACAACTTCGCAAGCAAGGCCAGCTTCCCGCTAATGTGTTTGGCCCTCAATTTACTTCGCAGTCTTTGACTGTAAACTATGTTGAGTTTAGACGAATATATCGCCAAGTCGGTGAAACTGGAATTGTATACCTTAAAACAGAAAAGGAAGAAATTCCAACACTCATCTCAGCAATTCAAAGACATCCACTTGATGGAATGGTCCTCCATGCTGATTTTAGAAAGGTTGATCTTAAAAAGAAAATCACTGCTGTTGTGCCACTTACATTTGTTGGTGTTTCGCCAGCAGTAAATGCAGGGGGAGTTATTCTGACCCAAACTGATAAAGTCGAGGTTGAAGCGCTTCCGCAGGACATTCCAAACCACATTGAGGTTGATGTATCTATTCTTTCTGAGATAGGTAGTGAGATTAAGGTTGGAGATCTAAAAGTTGATGCCTCGTACACTATTCAAACTGAAAAAGACAAGGTCATTGTCTCTGTCACTGCTCACAAGGAAGAAAGCACCGTTGCAGAAACAACAGCTGCAGCCGCACCTGAAGTAATAACCGCAAAAGAAGGCGAAGAAGGAGCAGAAAGCGCAGGTGAAGTAAAAGCAGACGCAAAACCTGAAGAGAAAGAAAAAAAGGATTAATAAATTTTTTTTGATCGTATGACAGTCACAAAATCAGAGTTTTTACTTGCACTCAATCAGGTTGCAGCTGAGCGTGGAATTCCTGTAGAGGACGTACTCGCATCTATCGAAGAAGCTCTTATTGCGGCATATAAGAAAGAGTATCCAGAAGAGCAGGATGATGAAACAGTGACTTCAAAAATCAACCGGCAAACCGGAGAAGCGCATATTCTTCGGGAAGAAAAAGACATTACACCTCCTGGGTTTGGAAGAATTGCGGCACAAACTGCAAAACAAGTAATCCTACAAAAAATTCGAGAAGTAGAAAAGCGTACAGTTGTACAGCATTTTCAATCGCATATCGGAACGATAATGAAGGGCCGAGTGATTCGATTTGATGGTTATAACGCTCACTTTGACCTCGGAAAAGCAGAGGCTGTGTTGCCAAAAGAAGAACAAATTAAGCTTGAGTCATACGCTGTTAACTCGACCTACTCTATCTATATTAAGGAAATAAGTAACGATAAATACGGGAATCCCCGTATTATTGTTTCGCGCTCCGATGTTCGCCTCATTGAGGAGTTATTTAAGCGTGAAGTACCCGAGATTAGCAACGGCTCGGTTGTAATCAAAAAAACTGTACGCGAGCCAGGTGAGCGTGCAAAAATTGCAGTAGCAAGTGGACATGGTGCAGTTGATCCAGTAGGCGCCTGCGTTGGCCAGCGAGGAGTACGAGTCCAAACCGTAACTGAAGAGTGTGGAGGAAAAGAGAAAATTGATATTATTCAGTGGAACAAAGATAGCAAGCTTTTTATTATTGCCGCACTATCTCCTGCTAAAGTTACTTCTGTTGAAATTGATGAAAAAGCGAAAAATGCAAAAGTGACAGTTGAAGAATCACAAGCCCCCCTTGCAATCGGTAAGGGTGGTGTAAATGTAAATTTAGCTTCCAGACTTACAGAATATACTATTGATATCATCCAAATACCCAATACAACAACAGACTCCACTCCTCAAAAAAGTGAAGAGCAAGTTTAATTTTTTTTATGAAGCCAAGACCACCCGTAGTAGCAATACTGGGCCATGTTGATCATGGTAAGACATCGTTACTTGACTATATACGTAAAAGTCGAATTGCATCCCGCGAACATGGCGGAATTACTCAAAAAATAGGAGGGTATACTGCTAAAACAAGCATAAAAGGTTACGACACTGATGAAATAACATTCATTGACACTCCGGGGCATGAAGCGTTTTCAAAACTCCGGGAACGCGGAGCGACTGTGGCAGACATTGTGATTCTGCTTATTGACGCTAAAGACTCACTTATGCCTCAAACAGTCGAGTCGATCGAACACATTAAAGACGCGGAAGTCCCCTTTGTGGTTGCTCTCAACAAAATGGACCTTCCTGAGGCTAAGCCTGACAAAGTAAAAAACGATCTTCTCAAACATGGCGTAATGGTTGAAGGCAAAGGTGGATCGGTGCCGGTTCTACCCATAAGCGCCAAAACCGGAATGGGGGTTTCAGACCTTTTAGAGACTATTCTTATTCTTGCCACAGACCAAAAACTGAGTTACGATCCCCAAGCTCCTTCTGAGGCATATGTCATTGAAACAAAGAAAGATAAAAGGGGTATTGCGGTTAGTGCCATAATAAAAAATGGCACACTTCGGGTCGGCGATGTTGTGTATGCAGCATCTGCCAAAGCTAAAATAAAGTCAATAGTAGATGATCAGGGTGCACAGCTTCAGGAGGGCGTCCCCTCACTTGCTTGTGAACTCTTAGGCTTTGATACACAACCACCTGTTGGAGCCATTATCTCACCTATTGAAAAGGTTGCGGTTGAACAAAAGGCAACTCCACAAACTGCAAAAACATTTTCACTGCAAACATTCTTAGCTTCTTCCCAGAAACCTCAAAAAAAACTTTCTATTATTCTCAAGGCAGATTCCCAAGGATCACTTGAGGCGCTTGAGGCTATTTTGAATGAAAACCCCAATATTGACATGATATTAACCGGTGTAGGCGACGTCTATAAATCTGACGTTTTTTTGGCCAAAACCAGCAAGGCTATTGTAATCGGCTTTAATACACGCACCGATCCTGAAACCAAGGAGGTCGCCAAACAGGAAAAGGTTGTTATCAAAACCTATTCAATTATTTATGAGCTTCTCGAAGAGCTTGAAGAAGTAGCGCTTCTCATGCAGGAAAAAGAGCAGGTTGAAAAAAACCTCAAGGGTGAAGCTAAAATACTTGCCACATTCATGATTGAGGGAGAAAAAGTGTTTGGTGCAAAGCTCTCGAAGGGAAAATTTGAACTTGGAGATCAACTTGAAGTTCATAGACAGGATAATATTATAGGAAAGCCAAAAATAGTTTCTCTTCAAATTAGAGCAAAAAAAGTAACAGAAGTAAAAAGAGATCAAGAGTGCGGTATAGTGCTCTCACCTGCACTTGACATTAGGGTTGGGGATGTGGTAAAATGTATCCTATAATATGTTTCCAACAACCCAAAATCCAACCTTACCAAAGGTTTCAGAAATCATAACAAAAGGAAATACCTGTGTTATCGCACTCCCCCAAAACCCATCAGTCGATGCAATTGGATCCGCTTCAGCATTATATCTCGCATTGCTAAAACTTGGCAAAAACTGCACACTTGTATGTTCTACCCAAATAAAGAGCGATCTTGTTGGAGCTGATAAAATACAAAACACCCTGGCGGTCGGAGGGGACAACTTAGTTGTCTCGTTCCCCTATACCGATGGAACCATTGATAAAATTGACTACAACATTCAAGGTGATAAATTTAATCTTGTTATTACACCACGACCTGGCTTTCAAAAATTGGATCCCAATCAGGTTGCTTATTCATACACGGGTGGCACATTTGATTTTCTTATTACAATTGATGCACCAAATCTTAACGCTCTTGGTCCAATTTACACCGAAAATCAAGCTCAATTCCAAGGTAAAGAAACAATTAATATTGACCGTCATTTAACAAACGCTTTTTTTGGCACAGTTAACTTTGTCAATAAAACAAGCTCATCGACATCGGAGCTAGTACTAAAAGTCCTCAAAGAACTTCAGGTTGAAATGGATAAAGATATTGCAACTAACCTGTATGCTGGTGTTGCAGCTGCCACTAACACATTTACATCCTACTCTGTAAACGCTGAAACGTTTGAGACTATTGCTCAACTTTTAAAGGCAGGTGCAACGAAAAAGGTACCTCCAGCACAAACTCCCTCTGTCCCCTCAATAAACAGACCTCCAGTGTTTAATAAGCCTGTTGGACCTGTAAATCAACCTTCTACTGAAAGACAACCTCTACAAAACATTGCAACTGTGGAGTCACAAGAAAGTCAATCAAAAGAAGGTGCGCAAAATCCTCAGGACTGGTTGAAACCAAACATTTTCAAAGGTGGCGGACTTGTCTAACGTGATACAATTGCCACATGCAGTCTTTTCAGACTATCGAAGAGGTATTGACTTATCTACTCTCTTCCCGTTCTATAGATAATAGT
>CAZAUL010000024.1:7996-9707 GCA_964488545.1 uncultured Gammaproteobacteria bacterium | reverse complement strand
TGTTTATCAGTGTAGATCACGGAATTAGCGCTCGCCAAGAAATACGATACATTACAAAAAAAGGCATCGATGTGGTGATAACCGACCATCACACAAAGCCAGACAATCCACCCGACACGGCTGCAGCCGTCATACACTGCCCACTACTATCGGGTTCCGGTCTTGCATACGTTGTCGCCCATGAGATTGCTATGCACTTCGGTATGAATGATGCGGTAAAAAAACGACTGTTTGAATGTGATCTCCTTGCACTCGCATCATTTGGCATCATAGCTGATCTCGTTCCGCTTATTGGACTTGCACGCTCTGTTGCATATCATGGTCTCAAGGCAGTAGCTCTTTCTTCTAAGCCTGGCATTGTCGCCCTCTTAAGAACTGCTGGACTCGATAAAACCATATCTGCATATCATGTAGGTTTTGCCATTGCCCCGCGTATAAATGCAGTGGGGAGACTTTCACATGCGATTGAAGCACTCCGCATGCTGTGTACAACTAACAACATACGAGCAGAAGAACTTGCTCTCCAAGCCTCACATTTTAATACCAAAAGACAGGATTTGGTTGAACGCTCAGTTCAAGAAGCGCTTGCTCTCGTAGATGACGTAAGACTACCTCGAATAGTTGTTGTAGAGCAAACATCGTGGAATGAGGGAGTTATTGGTCTGATTGCCTCAAAGCTCGTTGAGAAGTGGTTTTTACCAGCAGTTGTCCTTACGAAAACAACAGAGGGGTGGAAAGGATCAGCCCGTTCAATACCTGGATTTGATATTACCTCTTTTTTGCGGTCGTTGCACATTTTAACTCACGTAGGTGGACATCCTCAAGCTGCAGGGTTTTCGGTAAGCGATGATAACAAAGATGCGTTTATAAGGGCATTAATCTCGGAATCTGAAAAATTACCCCAATTTGACAGGAGAAAACAACATGTAGATGCGATAATCCCCCTAAATCTTGTTACGCTCGAACTTGCAGAACGGCTCAGTGAATGGGAACCTTTTGGTATAGGTAATCCACGGCCTTTATTTCAGTCTAAAATTACTATTTCACGTGTTAATTCTGTTGGGAAAAGCCAAACACATCGTAAGCTTGTTGTACATGACCCAAACAACGACAACATACGGCTTGAAATGATTTACTTTAGTCCAAAGCCAGAGCAGTTGAAACGTCTCACACCCAAATCAACGGTTGACTGTGTGTATTCGGTAGACATAAATGAGTGGAATGGTGCACGAAAGGTGGTGTGTCAGATAAAAATGATTGTATAATAGTACCGTATGAAAACGCTTCACATTGCGGCAGTGCCGCAGCTAATCGGACAAGAAGTTGAGCTTCGTGGATGGGTTAATACAATCCGCAATCATAAAAAAATAGTTTTTCTTGATCTTCGTGACGCAAGTGGTGTTGTTCAGGTTGTAGGCGATGCAAGCTTTGCAACTCTTTCGCCAGAGACTGTTGTAAGTATTAAGGGATTGGTCAAGGCGAGACCCGAAAAACTGGTTAATCCCAAACTTAAAACGGGTACCGTTGAAATTGAGGCTCGCTCGTTTGTTGTATTGGGAAAGGCAAAAGAACTGCCCTTTGATATGGGCAAAGAAGAACTCGATGTAACACTTCCTGTACTACTAGATTATCGCAGTCTTACGTTGAGACACCCAAAGGTACGAGAAATATTTAAGGTCCAAGAAACCATTGTACAAACGTTCCGTTCTAC
>CAZAUL010000024.1:0-7896 GCA_964488545.1 uncultured Gammaproteobacteria bacterium | reverse complement strand
TACGATACATTAGTCGCAAATATAAAAAAATGGGGGCAAAACCCTGACAACTTTGAAATGCCATACTTGCAGGCTTTTAAATATGGTATGCCTCCTGAAGGCGGCTTTTGTTTAGGTCTTGAGCGAATTACCATGAATATTCTTGGTCTTGCAAATATTCGTGAAGCGTCACTTTTCCCCCGAGATATGGAGCGAGTGGATGTTAGAATTAATGTATGACCTCAGCGAGAATTTTTGTATTTCTGTCGTTTGTATTTCTCCTTTTGTTTTACCCCGGACACTACTGGGTAACAGATGTATTTTCAAACAGGCAAATGTGGGTTGAACATGAAGGTGACAACCAGCTTGCACTCCACCCAATACCAGTGGTTTCACAAAACTCTCTCTTCCCTCCTATTTCGGCGGAAAGCGTATTCATAGCCGACATGTCGTCGTTTACTCCTATTTTTCAGCATAATAGCAAAAAACTACAGTACCCAGCATCGACTGCAAAAGTGCTGACTGCACTTGTTGCAAACGACGTGTTTAACCCAACAGATATTTTGGTTGTCCATAAAACGTACACGAAAGCAAATATGGGTGATTTGCAGATTATGGAGTTAGTTGCGGGTGAACGTATTACCGTTGAAAACCTCATGTATGGGGTACTCGTCCATTCAGCGGCTGATGCCGCAGAGGTTTTGGCAACAGCCTATGGATATGACAAATTTGTGGAGCGCATGAACAAAAAAGCACAAGAACTTGGCATGACATCTTCACGGTTTACAAACCCCGTTGGTGTTGACGATGTTCAAATGGTGACCACGGCCTACGACCTTGCTCTTGCAGGCCGAGCTCTTTTACAAAATCCATATCTTCTCAAGTTTGTTTCGACGAAAGAAATCATAATTTCTGATATAGATTATCGCTATTTCCACACACTGAGCAACGTAAATAAATTATTAGGAGAGGTATCAGGTATTGGAGGTTTAAAAACTGGATATACCGAATTAGCGGGACAAAACTTGGTGAGCTATTACAAAAAAAATGGCAATCAATATATTATTGTGGTTCTCAAAAGCTACGATCGCTTTGTAGATACCAAGACACTCACCGAGTGGATCGATCAAAATGTGTCGTATGAATCAATGCCGACTCGGTAACGCTTACAACTTACTTTCGTCAATGAGATAGGTATCCGATACTGCAGGTACATAGCTCACAAAATTATCATCACCTAAAAATACATATACCGGCTGGTAGTATTCCTGATATATGTCCGGGTCGTAGTATCCGAGGAACATTTTCTTTATTGCAACATTCTTTTTTCCTGATCCTGCAGAAATAAGCAAGCCCTTACCTGCAAGTAACCGCTCATATGCCTGTTGTCCTGTCATGAGAGGATAAATCCCAACCTGGTCTTCAGAGCGTTCAAAAAACTTCATCTGTGCACTGATAACTTTTGCACTCTGTGTTTTAGAGGGCATAATCATTACATAGTTTTGACTATTAAAGTAAGAAGATGATACAGAGGGGTACTGGCCCACATCTGGGCGGTAAAAATCTATTTCTATCATATTGGCAAGTTGAGGCTCGTCAACTACTGCCGCAGATGACGCTTCGCTGTCGTAATATAAATATATTGCATTAGTCTTGCCCATTGAGAGCTCTTTGGGATACCGGTCGATTGAGTTTAAAAAATTAATTGCAACATTTTCAAGCTGATCACGATCAGGAATAGTCGCATCGGCAACAAGCTCATAATCTCTCCTGAAATCGTAGTCAAATCTAAAGTTGTAGGTATTAATATCAACAGTTAGTTTTCGCCGTCCATCTTCGAATATCGCCTCATTGTTAACAAGCTTGTGTTTTACCACTTCTGTATCAAACCCGAGCATTTTTGCCATTAAATACACCCGCGGAAGGTAATCAAATTGAAATTTAGACTGAGGGAGAAGGTATACTTGTGCCGTTTCGGTTGCTGTAACAGGCTGGCCTTCGACCGTATCAAGGGTAAATGAAAAACCGGCACTCGTAGTTGCTTCCTTCTTCATAACGATTGAGCGTATTTCTTTAAAGATGGGGTTGATATAGAGTGTTTTAGGCTGATTTAGCGACAAAAGGAGAAAGAGTAATTTTATCGAATAAAAGAATATAAGCACTACAACAAAGACAAAAACAGCAAATGGTGCAAACTTTCGTGCGTAAAACGATGCCTCGGTGAGGGTCATAATTCATGATACCAAAAATACCTGTCCTTGACCAAAGATTACACTTTGACTGCAAGTCCAATACCCATGGTGAGCAAAAGGAGGGCTACAAATGGCACTAGTACTTTTTGATACGGAAACAGACGCTTCCCGTTCGTAATTGTTCGAAGAAACTTCTCCAGATAAATACCTAAGATCCAGGTTAAGGCACCCAAGAGTAGTCCCAATACTGCCTTATCTATACCAAAAAGCGTATTATTAGGGTGAAAAAGTTGTTTTGTTGCAGATAGATATATGTAAGTACCTAAAAACATGATAACTGTCCATATTAACGGATTTTTAAGTACAAGTGGTTTTTTGATGTGCGTGGCAAACCAATATGAGAGCGCGGTATTAAGTCCGGATATCCATATAGCCGCAATAACATCGTCCACTCCGAGTTTTTTTGCAATAAAAAGCCCGCCTCCAACTGTAAGAACGCATACTGGACACTGTGCGTGCACGCTTGAAATAACCATGGATTAGATCTGTTGGTATTTTTGTAATGTTTCCACGGAAAGCTTTAGTTTTAATCGCTCTTCATCTGAAAGTGGAATTTCGATAACTCTCTCAACTCCATTTCTTCCGAGCACACATGGCACACTGAGTGCTACGTTTGATTCGCCATATTCGCCTTCAAGGGGGATCGAAAGCGGATACACCCGCTTCGCATCAGACAAAATAGCGTCAACTAACTGATTGATTACCACCCCTATTGCATAGTAGGTAGCCCCTTTTGCTGCAATAATTTTGTATGCAGCGTCACGTGCCTTTTTATAGGCGTCCATTGCGTTTTGCTCAGTAAAATTTTTGAGTGTTCGTATGAGCTGTCCGCCCACATTTGCTGTCGAAAGTGTTGGAAATGAGCTGTCACCATGCTCTCCCAAAATATAGGCATGGACGCTTTTGGGGTTTACATCTAAAAACTCAGATAGATGAAACCGGAATCGCGCAGTGTCTAGTGTGGTACCACTCCCAAATACTCGGCCTCTGGGAAACTGGGTGAGTAGTGCAGTTTTGTAGGTAAGCACATCTACTGGGTTGGTTACCATAAGAATAATACTGTCGGGTGCATACTTGGTGATGTCTGGTATCATGGACTCGATAATAGCCGTATTTTTCTTAACCAAATCAAGTCGCGTTTCCCCTTTTTCTTGTGCGGCTCCTGCAGTAAACACTATTACATCTGATCCCTCAAGCTGGGATAAATCATCACCCACTGTAATTTCGGATGGTCCCATAAAGGAAAGGCTGTGCATGAGGTCAAGTTGCTCACCAATCAACTTTTCTTTGTCACGACCAAACAGCATAATTTCGTGTGCGGTATTTTTAAGAAACATGGTATATGCCGCAGTAATACCTACTCGTCCTGCACCAATCATGGCTACTTTTGTTTTTTTGCACGCAACAACATCTTTGTTCATTTAACTATTGTATCATTCAAAACTCCCTCTTGACAAATTAGCACTCTATTATGTATACTGCTAATATACAATTGTTATATAAGTTCACAGAGGAAAGGTAGGTGAAAACAATATGGCAATAGTACGAATTGATCCTTTTGCTCTTCAGCGTCAATTTTTTCAGCCACTTCTAGATACCGATGAATGGCCAGAACTCACCATGACTGAAGGTCTTAATGTGTTTGAGGAAAATGGCAATGTGGTGGTTGAAGCATCACTCCCCGGAGTAGCCGAAGAAAAAATAGACATCACCTATGAGGATGGTGTGCTTCGCATTCAGGGAAAAGTTGAGGAATCTGAAGAAAAAAAGTCTAAAAATAGAGTGGTACATAAAATGCAACGCATTGCATCATTTAACTACAGCACCTATTTACCACGCCCAATCGATGAAAAAAATATCGAGGCAACGGTAAAAAATGGTGTTTTAACTGTTACAGCTCCAATAGCTGAAGCGGCAAAGCCAAAAAAGATTGCGGTAAAATCGCAATCTAAATAAGAGAGTGAGACTTATACAAAACCCTCCCCTATCTGGGAGGGTTTTTGTTCATCATGGCTATTTTTGTTTTTTGTGAAATATACATACTCATGGTAATATATCCATATTAATTATTTTTATTCAGAATCATGAAAAGTGAGTATAAAAAAATAAATATAGAAGATGCTGTCGTTGATAATATTGGATCGGTAATGGCAGTTATCCCATTTCATGATATTGCCTCAAAGATTTCTATTTTAAGGAAAGAGTATAAGCCCAAAGCTGGAGACGTGCTGCTTGCACGAGTATCCAAAAACGTCACTAAAACATATTTAGCTGTTCAAAATTATTATGGACGTACAGTCTGGCTTTATCCTGGCGACATCATTATAGTAACAATTGGAACGCGTGAATCTACGACGCATATTGTTGGTCTCGCGCCTGAGAGAGCATTGTCTCCAAACGATACTGTTTCCCTTCTTTCTGAGGGTGGTGTGGTTGGCGATATAACCTACATTCCACCTTCTATGGGTCAGCCAAACACAGTGGATATTATTGGATTCTTACAGTATCAAGGAAAGGTAATGAATATGCTTGATTTTGCACCAGAAGCAACCACTCCTCTTTCCCTTAATCTACCACCAGTTATTTTAGTAACCGGAACATCTTCCGAAATTGGGAAGACGACTACAACTGCTCGAATGATTAATTTCTTAACCAAGAAGTATCATTTATCTGTTTCTTCCGTGATGATGACAGGTATTGGGAGTAAAGCAGATGCTCTTAATCATCTTGCTGGAGGCTCACTTAACATGCATTCATTTATTGAAACTGGATATCCAAGTACTTGTGACAAAATTGCAGATTCAGACTTCCTTAAGCGTATTGAGTCACTTTTTTACCGAATTGCACAGGAGGAAAAACCAGATGTTATTGTGGGCGAATTGGGTGGAGATTTTACATCACTAAAAAATGATGTAATACTTCAAAAATCGAGAATCATGAATTCTACAAGGGCGATTGTGGTAGCGGCTGGAGATATAGTCGCTGCGATTGGTACAAAATTTATATTCGATTCATGGAAAATAAAGGTCCCATATTACTTTGCCAATTCTTGGCTACGAAGCTATGGTGGTATGAAGTTAAGGTATAAAAAAATGCTTAACACACAGGTGTATGATGTTATGGACATTTCATCACTTGAACTCCTTGCTGATGAGCTGTATAGCAAAATACATGAAACAAAATAGGGTTGCACTTTTAACAGCAAGAAGACTACGTTCGAGCAGGTCATCGCTTAATTTAACTAACTATCTGCTTGACCACCTTGATGAACATTTACAAATAAGCGTCATTATTATTGATAATTTATTATCAAAAAAATACTTAATTTCTGAAGACGATCTTAGGCAACATCATTCTTATGTTCCCTTTCACAATATTAAAGATCACCCCCGCGTAACGGAGTTGCTTTATCTTGAGCAGCTGTCACTTTCTGAACTCAAAAAAAAATTTGATACAGCAATTATCACCATTTATAACGACTTTGGTGAGGACGGCTCTATACAAGGCTTACTTGACTTGGTGGGTATACCTTATTTTGGTCCTAGTCTCAAGACATCTGCCGTGTGTTTCGACAAACAGTTTACAAAGGGGATATTATCGTATGCTGGAATAACCGTTCCAAAAGGAATTCAATTGAACTCTGTCGAAACTACTTCACAAACAATAAATAGAAAAATTCAAGAGTTAACACTTCCATTGATTGTTAAACCTGCTTCATCTGGTTCTAGTCGTGGAACTTCTATTGTTAAAACACGAGAACAACTTAGTTCAGCTATTCGTGAGGCCCAACAATATAGTAGAGAAGTGTTGGTGGAAGAGTTTGTACAAGGCACAGAATATTCTGTAGGAGTAATTGGGCACTATACTCATCCCCAAGCACTTCCTGTTGTTATGATTAAAACTGATACAGAGTTTTTTGATTATCACGCAAAGTATTTGTCACAATCTACACAAGAAATTTGTCCAGCTCCTATTGATAAAAAACTCACTACCCTACTACAAAAAACAGCAGTAAAAGCATATAAAGCTGTTAAAGCAAAAAGCCATGCGCGTATCGATATGATTGCGTCTGATAAGGGAATATTCGTGCTGGAAATTAACACGTTTCCAGGCTTATCAATAGGTTCGATTTTTCCAAAAGAACTTTCAGTAATTGGACTTTCTGTACCCAAATTTATCTATCAAGTCTTATCGGGTAAAATTAAGTAATTACTTAAATCTTTTTTTTGCAATGAAGTATGCAGTAATATCCCGAGCTTCATGGATTTCTCCACTATGAATTTTTGCTTCGATATCGTCAAATGGCACAGATACCACCTCAAGTTCTTCCGGTTCATCACCCACTAGTTTTTTTGGCGTTAGATCTTGAGCGAGAAATAGGTGTGTTTTTTGAGTTATGTACCCAGGTGAAATAGTTACAACTCCAAGAGGGGTAATTCTGTTTGCGTCAAACCCTACCTCTTCTTGCAGTTCTTTCCGTGCGGTGTCTTCTGGTGTGTCACCCGTATCAAGTCTCCCACCAGGGAGTGCTAGTCCATACGTCCCAAGTGCCGTAAAAAATTCACGTACAAAATATACCTCTTTTTTATTATTGATTGCAAAAATTACTACACTATCACTTTTATCAAGTACTTGAAATGTTTTTGGACCGGCCAGCGTTTCTACATATATATCCTTAATCGTAAAAATTGGTGATGAATATGCTATTTTTGATCCGGTAATTTTCATAGGTACTTTTCAATATCTCTCCTTAACTGTTCTGGAGTAGTAAATAATAACGGAGTAATTCCCATTTTTTTGGCCGGGTCTAAATTTGACTCTTTATCGTCGATAAATACTGTTTCCGAAGGAAGAGCGTGCGCTTTGGATAATGCAAAGGTGTATATTTTCGGATCGGGTTTACGCACTCCCACCTCATGTGAGAAGACTCCACCTTTAAATAGGGATATAAATTGAAATCGCCTGTCAAGTGCCTCGACTCGTTCTTTTACGTTATCTGATAAATAGAAGACATTGTACTTTGCTGACAGTTCCTTAATACAATTTTTAGTTTCGTGGATAATTTCATAACCCTGAATCCATTGTTTTTCGAGTGATTCTACTGATTCAGAAATTGCGAGCTTTTCTTTAACCTTTGTCCAAAATTCATCTCTAGTTATTCCACCTTCACGATACTGTGTCCCTAAGTCTCCGTCTATTATATTTTTAACAGACTCTTCCGATAGTGAATACCTCTTTGCAAGTTCTGTAATAAACTGTTTTGTGCCATTGGTAAAAAGCACTCCCCCAAGATCAAATAAAAATGTAGTAATCATATTATGCTTCATGCCAAGAGGTATCGTCGGAGTTTTCGGGCATGTCAATTTTAAACACAAGCAGTTTAAAGTTGGTTTCAGTTTTGTTCCACAAATTGTGTATATCGCCAGGTTCTGTAATAAATGCGTCACCTGGTTTTGCTATGTAGTCCGTTCCATTTATAGTTATTACGGTTTCACCTTCCAAAATGTAGTAGACCTCCGTCTGTACTTGGTGTGAATGCATACGCTGTTTAGTTTTCGGAGGAATAGTAACAATCTGCAGTAAATGACCTTTTTGAGTAAAGGCAGACAGCGGAAAAATAATTCTCTTTGAGTAATCTTTTTTTACCATCTCTCCCTCTGTAGTT
>CAZAUL010000023.1:0-14629 GCA_964488545.1 uncultured Gammaproteobacteria bacterium | reverse complement strand
TAGGTATTGACATGTATTTTTTCGTCTGTTATATTGATGCCATATATGGGAATAAAAGAACGACGAACGAAAATATTACTTGCATTATATCTTCTATCAGACGGACAGTTATCAGGGGTTTCACTTAGTGAAGACGCTCAACGTGTTTTTGACTTTACATTAAACCAAAAAACGAAAGGAACACTTGCATCGCTTGTTAAAGAAGGGAGCATTGTTAAAGCAGAAGCTCAAGATGAGGTACCATCGTACGCGCTTACAGAAACAGGACTCCACGAACTTGCGCTTGAATTTCCTTTTTTCAGATTTTTACGTGAAGAGTGGGATAAGAAGTGGAGAATAATTTCGTATGAAATCCCAGAATCAAAACGGGAACTCCGCGATCGACTTCGTCGTGAAATGCAAGGGTGGGGTTTGGGCCCATGGCACAGATCGTTCTGGGTTACACCACATCCAATTATCGCTACGCTTCAGAATTTAGTTCAAGGTAAAGAAGAGGCAAAGTATATCCAAGCATTTGAATCAGGTCATGTCTTTGGCGATCGCGAAACGTTGATCGAAAAGGTATGGGGTAAATCGAGCCTTGACAAAAAATATAGAGAACTTTTTAGAAAATGGCACGGAATACTTTCGGCAGACGGTGAAAAATCGGATAAATTTGCAAATGTAGTAAAAGAATATGTTGCAGTTCTCCGAGACGATCCCGGTTTACCTAAAGATTTAGTAGGCGAAAGCTGGATTGGTTTTGAAGCTATCAATATTTTTAAGGAGATCCGGGGTATTCTTCTTTCTTAAGTCAATTACAAGCTCTCCATTTTGGTCGGTTCGCCATATTTGTATTTTCATTTTGTGTAAATAGGTAATTACATTTCTATGAGGATGCCCATATGTATTGTTCTTTCCTACACTTATTACTGCGAGCACAGGAGACGTTTGTTGCAACGAGTTTTCATAGAGACCGGTTTTTGATCCATGATGAGGAACGCCCACTATGGTCACGTCACGAGGGATAAGTTTACGAAGTTGTGAGCCGGATATATCTGAGCTCAAAAACACCACTACATCCTTCCATCGTATAGTTGCAACATACGCTGATTCGTTGAGTGAATTTATATAGTTAGATGCCTTTTGCAAATAAATATGTACATCTTTAAGTGAGAGTGTGAGCGCGTCATCATGAATTTGATGAGTGGTCATAGACAGTTGATAAGGTATATGTGAAATGAGATGGGCAATATGGTACTGTGCGGTTATGGGCAAAAGTCCTCCATCATGATCTTTTTGAGGGTGGCTGATAACAACATACTCAATCGTGTTGTCAAAAAGTGGCATATGTTTTCCCAAACATGCAAGTACTGCGCTACCAGGGCCGGTATCGATAAGTATTTGAGTTGACCTTATCTTAATGAGTGTTGCAGAGCCCTGTCCAACATCGCAGAAAACAATAAGATGAGAAAACTGTCTTTGTAATGTAACTGTCACCGCAAGACTAATGAGAAGTCCAACTGTAATTTTGGTTACCATGACCAGTATGAGTGTGGTATTAGCGAAGCGTAATGGATAATTGATGCTATCGCTAAAAGCAACATATAGGTAGGAATACTGATAAGGTGTGCAAGCGGTGGGAATATCATGTGAGCAATGGGGATGAGCAGTCCACACACCATGACTGGAGGAATAAATATACTTGCAAACACCGTGGCAATCGGGCTAATGAGTGATATCGACCTGAAGTAAAAACATGTGAGCGGCAATGTGGTAATAAAAACTGAGAGAGAAATAAAAAAATCCCGAATAAACACCTGCTTTGTATGTATTGTTTTTTCAATAATTCTCCCGCCAACGATAAGTCCAAACGTAGCTACAAGTGATAAATGCAACGAGCGTGAATATATTAAATCAGGTCGTAAGAGCGCGATAAAAAATAGTGAGAGCCATAAGTTCCAAAGTTGATATACAGGCATACCAGTAAGCACGCATACACACGCGCACACAAACATGATAAGAGCGCGAAGGAGTGGCGCCTCAAGTCCAACTATCGAAATAAATATACAAAGAAAAAGGGCATACAGTATAAGACCGATTCGTTTTCCAATATATGAATAGAGAGCTTCTACTAAGAATAACAGGGCGGTTATATTCGCGCCAGAAAGTACAATGAGATGGGTGAGTCCGCTTTTGCCTATCTGATCAGCGAGTTGCTTTGATATACGAATTGGTACGCCATAAGTGATACCCATAAGTAGTGAGGCATATGGTTCATGTAGATAGATATGTACCACGTCCTGAATTGTAAGAAGTGCATTATTCATTCCACAACTGAAATTGACTGTTTAATTTTTGAAAACACAGATTCATTTATTATTTTTCTTTGAATAAGCTCTTCAATAGTTGTATAAGGCCTACCATCAATGATTTTCTGTCCAAGGACAGGACCAACTCCTGGTAGACTATCCAGTTCCTCAATAGGGCAGGTGTTAATATTTACTCGAAACGAGTCAGTATCAGGATTTGGCAATAGAGATGAAGTTGAGGGAGTAAAAACCTCGTTGATTATTTTCACGTATTCATCCACCCGCCCATATTGGGTGTCTTCGCGTGTGGGAATATATATTTTTTCCTGATCAGAAAGTATGCGGGCCATATTAATATTACGGGCCACAAACGCATCATCTGCCTCTTGTGAAAGACCACCTGCTTGGGAAATTGCATCATGTATGCGTGCACCGTATTTTAATGTATATACGGACGGATTTATTACAGCTCCAGACACGTCTACACCTATGTATTGGCTTCGCGGATACGGAGTTGGTTTTATATCTTTTTCAACCATCACCAAATCACCGTTGTTTTGAGAGGGCGATTTCCAAATCACATACATAAGAACTGTTGTTAAGAGCGTAAGTCCACTAACGATGAGTAGGATAGTTTCTGTTTTATAGTTTAGTTCCCGCAACCGCGCAAATAGTGGTCGAAGCGATTTCATGAAGCCGTGCATATGAATCTACTCTACGGAGAAAGATGTAGACAGGCAATGGTTTATAAACCACAAAAAGACAAAAATAGATCACTATAATAATCTAAATATCAGTCTTATCGGTCTTCTTTTTATGTCGAAAAGATAGTATGATACCACTCATAAAAAGTGCAACACCTACGAGTCCAAGGATGCGAAAGGGAAGTGCAATAACTTCGATATGTGCAAACTGTATTGAGCTATTTGCACCATACGAAACTTGCGCTGATATGGTATTTTTGCCGATTCTAAATCCTCTGAGGTATGCGCTAATACCGCTATCCGCACTTGTCGTTGGAGACGTATGAATTATGCGGACGGAGTTTTTTAGTATGTTTTGTCCTAGTAACTGAAAGCGCGTTTCAGATTTGCCATGGCGGATCGTTATGGCCCCCTCTGGCTGAATAACATTCCTTCCTAGATTTTCAATCGCAAGTACGACAGGTATTTGCTGTGATGAGTCAACAAGTTTTATTCTTTTCTTCAAAAGTGATATATTCACCGTATTTTTTACGGAAAATTCAAAAATTCGAGCTTGAACTTCAGTTAACCCAGACTCAGTTACGGTAACCAAAAGTGGAGATCCTATTTGTGCACTTGCAAGTGAAGCTGTTCTTCCTTCGGACGGGGCGGTTGGGACAGTTTCTGCAACAATCATATAGTAATAGTCTCCCTCCGGTGCTGTCGGGGGGACAGTTATCCGCACGAGTGCTTGTCTACGGTCTTTTGTAGTGAAAAAAAATGGAGTGTTTAATGCAATATCAGCATTTTCCAACGTAAATTCAATTGGTCCACTCAGTTCAGTAAGTTCAACTCCTCCTGTTTTTCCGACAGGCTGGAACGTGTAGATAACAAATTTAACAGGGACTGGATCACCTGTATTCTCGGTTGTATACGCAATGAGTATTGATTTCCCGGGCTTAATTTTTGTCTGCACTATGGGTGGATCGATTGACAATCGCACTTGTTGTGCATGTACTCTGTATGCAAAAAGTTGAAAGCTCAACACTAAAAGCCCAAATGAAATCAAGTGTGTAAATCTACGTTGTCTGAGTGTGTTGAATATATCGTGCGCCATAGTTATCACTTTTATATCAAAATGATGGTGTTGCAAGGAAACGAATAACGGACGTGTAACTTCCTGCAGGTTGTATTGCAGAGATGTTCACTTTCATTGTCATGGTTGATTCATGCACTGTATCTCGCTCAACACCCGTTAGCTGGGGTGCTGGTGTATATGTGGGATTAGGTGTTGGTGATAATTCATCGGTCACATCAACACTCGACATAACAATTTGAGGTGCCTCAACTGCTAAAAGGTTTGCAAATGGACGATAGTAATTACTACTAATAAAGTCGGTCGGAATGTCTTCTCCAGTCATGGAGTAGCCAAACCCATATGCCGATGTGGAAGTCCATGTTTTTGCCGACGATATTGTACAGGTGTCGACCCCACCGTTACAGATCGTAAAGGGTATGGTTTGTGCACCTACTCGACGAGTAAGAGGGCTGTCTGCACGAGCGGTAACTATGTATTGACCGGCGCCACCAAACGAAACTGATAGCGTAAGAGGGAGTGTTGCTGGCGTGTTGGGTATCAGTGTTCCAAAATCCATTTGTGAAGTGGAAAGCGAAAAAGTAAAGGGAGTGCGTGAATATATATACTGGAAACCCGCCTTCACAATAAACCCGTTTGACTGAAACTCCCGAGCCGCCGCTTGTCCCAATGTTGAGGTAAGTGTGTACGTGTTGTCAATTGAATCCTCCATTTTTCCTCCTCCGGTGCCAATTGTTCCAAACTGAATCCGATACTGATTTGAGTCCATATTGACGGCCTGTACCGTAAAAGTTGATTGTAAGGCACAAGTAGTCAATGCTAACAAACCCACGTTAAGAAGAAATGCACTCCACTTTTTTTTAGCTTTTAATACTTGACTTTCTACTGTATGTTTCATTGTTGCTTTTCAAACATATCAATCTGTTTACGCATAGCTGTTACAGATTTTTGAATAGATTGAAGCTGATGATCTCCAACAAAATTATCAATTTGCTCCTGAATCGACTTGATATGATTTTTCATCATTAGTGATAGAAATAAAAAAGTATTTTCGGTTTGTTTTGCCATGGTATTTCTGAGCCGTTTTGTCTCTTCATACTCATTTCCCATAATAAGGGCAAACGGGGTCATGAGAGCAAGGGAAAATACAGGTATTAGCTCTGCAACACTTGCATTGCCGGGTATAGAAAACACATATAGTATCATTAACGTAACGGTCGTGATAATTGATATGATAGGCTCAAGGAGCAGGGACAAAGCAAAGAGAAGAAAATAAACCAGGAAAAAATAGGGCGATGAAATTCCTCCGGTTGTGTTGACGATACCCATTATGATCAAGGTAAATACAATTGATTCAAATAGTCGCGTTTTTTTTGAAAACAGCGAAAGCTTTCGCACTATAAATAACACTATAAATAGCCCGGCCGCAATCTCAAGCTCATATATCCGTAGTGGTGTATCTGGAAATATAAACATGAGCGCAATACTGAGAACAAGGAGTACAGCGTGGAGTAATTCTTTTGTCATATATCATCATTATAATGAAAAAAATATGCTACAATGTACATCATGTCAAAAGCATCATTTCGTCCTCAGTTTGCGAATGGGATAATGGAAGAGCTAAAAAAGGTTACGTGGCCCACTCGTAAAAACACGATTCGCCTCACCTCGATTGTGCTTGGTATATCCTTGATTATTGGAATATATATAGGTATAATTGATGTCTTATTGACTAAAGGTTTGGAGATGTTGGCTAAAACCCGATAATTCCCTTATCTTTTGTTTTGTTACTATATACATTTATTTCAGCTATGGACGGATCACAGGTCCAACAAGAACAAAAAGAAGTTGCAAAAACTGCAGTTGCCATGGGTAACGACGCTAAGTGGTATGTTATTCATATCCAAACAGGGTATGAAAACAAGGTAAAACAGGCACTTGAACAGCGCATTAAAAGCCTTGGAGTAGAAGATAAGATTTTTGATATTGTTATCCCCATGCGAGATGTGGTGGTAATCAAAAAGGGCAAAAAGGCAAAAGCCACAGAAAAGGTGTTTCCCGGATATATCTTGGTAAAAATGATATTAAATGACGATTCATGGTTAGTTGTGCGTACCACCGAAGGTGTAACAGGATTTGTAGGTGCCGGTCTCAAGCCAACACCAATCACCGATAAAGAGGTACAAGCAATCATGAAGTTTGTACAACAGGAGCAACCTAAATTTAAGACAAAATTCACGGTTGGTGAAGCGGTCAAAATCACCGAGGGTCCATTTGCTGACTTTCTTGGAACGATTGAGGCAGTGGACGACGAACGGGGCAAGGTTCGTGTACTCGTGTCAATTTTTGATCGTGAGACTCCGGTGGAACTCGACTTCCTCCAGGTCAACAAATTATAATTTGTAAGGTATTATGGCTAAAAAAGTAAAGACAATATTAAAGCTTAATCTTGCGGCAGGCGAAGCAACACCAGCGCCACCCGTTGGACCAGCTCTTGGTCAACACGGTGTGCCAATTATGGACTTCATTAAGGAGTACAATGCTCGAACTGCAAAACTAAAGGGCAACGTTATTCCTGCTGTTATTACTGTATTTGAAGACAGATCATTCACGTTCATCACAAAACTGCCTCCAGTATCGGCAATGATAAAGAAAAAACTAGGACTTCAGGTCGCCTCTGGCAAACCTAACACGGTAAAAGTAGGGAAGCTAACTAAGGCTCAACTTGAGGAAATAGCAAAGGATAAAATGCCAGATATGAATGCAAACGATATTGAAGCGGCAAAAAAAGTTGTAGCAGGAGCCGCACGCTCAATGGGTGTTGAAACAGAGTAATTGTTATTTATTACAACGATCATATGGGAAAAATTCGAACTAGAATATTGGGTCTTGAAGACATAGAAAAACAACAGAAAGATGAGCAAAAAAAACGCTCAGTTGAAAAATCAGCCGAAAAAAATGAGGGAGAAAAAGTCGAAGCAAAGGCCGAAGATGCCAAAAAAGCTGAAGCTAAAGAGCCAAAAAAGTCAACAACTGCACGGGTACGGGGTAAAAAATACCTCGCCGCAAAAAAAGCAGTGGCAAAAGGAACAAAGCTTAAGATCACAGAAGCAATCGAGCTTTTGAAAAAGGTAAAATGGGCATCGTTTGATGAATCAGTTGACATTCATATGAATGTAGTGAAAACTGGGCTCAGAGGAGAGGTTGAGCTACCACATTCAACAGGTAAAACTGTGCGTGTAGCAATTGTAAGTGACAAAGTACTTGATGAGCTAGCCGAAAATAAAATTGAGTTTGATATTCTTATTACTCATCCATCATTCATGCCTAAGTTGGCACGGTTTGCTAAACTTTTGGGACCAAAAGGTTTGATGCCAAATCCAAAAGCTGGAACAATCTCACCCAATCCTGAAGAAGTTGCAAAGAAATTTATGAAGGGTACTCTACGATGGAAGACTGAGCCAAAGTTTCCTATCCTTCACCAGATGGTGGGAAAACTAAGCTATGATACATCAAAGCTAGCCGAAAACGCGCAGGCTCTCATCAATGCAGTAGGAAAAGCAAACATTAAGAATGTGTTTGTAGCTTCCTCAATGGGTCCTTCAGTTGAGATTGAGATTGAAGAATAATCTTATTTTCCCAGATTCACAATATCTCATATCCTTATTTAGTGTTGATACTTAGCAATTTGGGATAATGAAGAGATAAAGAATTGACCTTATATTTTAAATTTTTTCTTTGCGAGATATACAATAAGGTCTGTTGCTTCTTCAACATCAATATCTGGTCCCGTTCGAATGACAATATCGTAGTGATGTGCCTTGCGTTGTGAATGTTGAAAAAGTGTCTGTACAAACTCATCTCGTTGGCTGTCTGAGTCATCAATACGCTTAACTGCCTCTCGATACGTTATTTTTTCATACTTCATAATCCAGTCAATACGTGTCTTGCGTTCGGCAATTATACGTACCTTCAGTGCGTGAGGAAATAAAAAATTTGCTCCACGTCCAACTATGATAGCGTGTCCGCGCGCCCCTATTGTTGCAAGAATATGAAGGAGATGTTTGTAGTATGCGTTTAAACTCAACTGCTTTTGACCAAGGAGGTTATTTACCAATTGCTTGATAAGGGGAACCCTTCCCTCATCAACTTCATCAATAAGATCTTGTTCAAGTTCGGTTTCTTTGGCTAACTCTTCAATAATCTCACGATGGTATACCTGCCATGGGTCTCCGAGTTTTTTTGCAAGTAGGTATGCGATGGGACGCCCTGCTGAACCCTTTTCTCTTGATATTGTGATTATGGGGTGCGTTGTTTTACGTGATGAGGAAGATCGAAACAGGTTTGCTGACTCAAAGTTTTTATTTATGAGTTCAAATATTCTCTTCATCAGGATCGTGTGTATGTAACTACTGAGTATTGTAGACTGACGTATAGTTGTTTGTCAACTGTTGAAATACTCCTCTTGAAAATAATCGATACCTGCATTTTGTGCGGCTTGAAGATCAATCGACCTGTCTCCAACCATAAGATAGTTACTTTTTGATTGTTTACCGTCATAAATAGATGTAAATCCATCAGGATAGGGCTTTGCTCTATGAACATCATTTATTGTTACGATCGTGCTAAATGTTGTTTTGAGTGATTCCTTTGTAAGAAAATCTGCAATTGCTCCGCGGGTATTTGATGTCCAAAGTGCAAATGTAAAGGAAGAAGTGTGTGATGAAATGAAATCAAGCAAAGCGTTATTAGGTGTATATCCATAATAATGCGTTGTTTCATAGGTTTCGATTGCACGATCAAGCGTTTCTTTGACCGGTGCACCGCCATGCATGACATAGTCTGAATATAAGGTATAAAATTCATGTGAGTTGCGTGGTGGTTGTACATGGTTATTTGGGTATAGGTTTTGAATTGTATCTACCAACATTGCAAATACCCCCGACCAGTCTATGTCAAGTTTGATAAGTGTTTTGTCCAAGTCAAAAATAATTGTTTTTTTAGGATGGTGGAAAAGGTAGGTGCTCAATGGGTGAGTCATATATTAAAAATAGCACGAATTTAACTCTCTAAACTCTCTCATTGATTTATGAAATGTGTTACAAACATAATTTTCCAGCGCTGTATATGCTTGCTCGAGTAATACCATTACTTCTTCTGTTAGTATAATCGCATCAGCCTGCATATTGATGCGAACATACTCAGTCTTTGTCGTTCCCACAAGCACATACGGGATGTGTTCTTGTTGGAGTGTCCAGGCTATCATGAGCTGTCCGATAGTGCATCCCTGTTTTTGTGCTATTGGCTGAATGTACTGTTTTACCCACGTTCGTACTGTATTGACTTTCTCCTCTTGAAAATAGGGAAGTGTATTACGAAAGTCATTTTTGCCGAGATGTTTGTCTTCAAGCACTGATCCGGTAAGTTGGGCAATTTCTAGAATATGATAGGGAATAAATTGGATATTATTTTTTGATAAGTATTTATCATACTCCGGCTCAATACTCCGGTTAATAAAACTAAACTTATTTTGAATTATTGTAACGTCTGCATATTTTCTGAATTCTTTTAACTCCGTAAGGGTTACATTCGATATCCCAATTTCTCGAATTTTTCCTTGTTTTTGTAGTTCAATGAGTGCTCTCATGGTTTCTTCATAGGGCGTAACTCTATCGGGTTCATGGACAAAGTAGAGGTCGAGGTAGTCGAGATTGAGTCTTTGTAAGCTTTCTTCACATTGTTTTATCACGTCTGTATATGTTGCCCTCGGAACCCACGTCTGCTTCGTTTCATCGATATGTTTTCCACATTTTGAGATAATAACATAGTCATCTCGTTTTTTGCTTTGGAGTATTTCACCTAGCAGTCGTTCAACACTGCCATAACCATACATGGGAGCGGTGTCAATATAGTATCCTCCACCGCTGAGAAATGTTTCAACCACCGTTACTGCCTGTTCCTTTGTTATTGGGTTAAATACTCCCGCAAGTGGAAATGTTCCCAGTGCAATACGACTGTGATTATTTTTCGTTTTCATACCAGGTTAGTTCTTGTTGTAATAATGTGTGTGAGTATGCAAGGAGAGTGCTCACAAGTTCGCTTGAATCATATACTGATCGCTTTGTGCGCAATGTCATTTTGGATATGATATAGCGAAGCCGATAGATGTGAAATTTTTCTTCAAAGTCATCTGGTAGCTTGGTAACAGTTTCATATCCGCGCATAAGATTGTTGAGGCGGTTGTCATCGAAAAATACCGAATATGCGGCAAAATCACATACAGGGTCACCTGAAAAAGCCTCATCCCAATCAATAAATGCGGTAATTTTTGACCCATCGGTGAGTTGGTTCCAGTCTGCCAAGTCGTTATGGATTAGTCGCGGACTTTTACATACAATACTCTGTTTTTTTGCTAAAAAAATACGATCGATATTTTTACGTTCTATTCCTGTTATGGACTTTTTTGCTTCTAAGTAGTTAAGATTGTCGGTAAGGGAAGCGTATATATGGTCAGTCCAATTGCTATGAATACCTACAAGTTTTCCCTCATGTTTTGCAATATCATTATTAAAAAATCCATACCCTTGGGTTGTTGCGGAATGGGTCAGCGCAAGCAATTTTCCTGTGTCTTCGATAAGTATTTTGTCGGTTTCTGCGTTATAAGGTCCGCTATTTTTCATGTTACTGCCCGGTTCACGTGTGATAATCATATAATCAAACGGGACATGGGTTTTGGAGTCATCTATGGCTAACGTTTTGTATGTAGGTACTCCGGCCTTATGTGCGTGTTCTGCAATAGCTTTTTCTGCCCAAAAATAACCATTCTTAACGGCATTGGGGTGCATACGCATAATAATATGTGTTTTGTCTTCAAGTTCAGCCTGTACCACACTATTTATACTCCCCGACTTAATAGGTTGGATAAGCGAAGTTACTTTTTTATTCAAACTTGTCTCAATTGCTTTCACAGCATTCTCCCTATCAAAAAAAGTGTGGCGGTCTTGAAAAATGTGTTTGATTTGAATTTCAGATATCTTACGGTCAGTCTGCCAGTAAAATGAATGGTTTCGTGAAGAAATATCAAGCACTTCTAAACTTACGTGTAGTTTTTGCAGATCTTGTTCAAGTTGGGTGGCAGATGTAAATTTAAGCGTTTGCATGCCAGACGCAATGGCACCCTCAAGAGGCTTATCATTATCATCAATAAACAGTACTTCATGAGCAGGGACACCCGTTTGTTTTATTGCCTCAGCATATATGGCAGGATGTGGTTTATGGTCGCCCACATCTGCTGAACACACAATTGCGTCAAAATAGGCATCCAGATGATAGTGCGATTTGTAGTACTCTACCCATTCTTTTCCGTTGTCAGTACATGCTACAACAGGATAGTAGTTGCGTAGCCGCATGATAAGTTCAAGCGTGCCAGGAATGAGTGATTGATACTGTCTCCAAAGTTTTTTTGCATGGTGCACGTCCACATTTTTTACACCAGATTCAGTTAAAAACAGCCTCCAAAACTCATCTTCGGTAATTTTGCCCACCCGGATAAGAGGCCACGCCGTATCCCAGCCTTTTTTAAAGTGGGACATGGTGACCTCAAAATACTCAGTAAACGCTTTATCCTTTTCGGGGCAGTGATAATTCCAATCGTTAGTAACAACTACGTTTCCCAAGTCGAACACAAGTGCATTGATCATGTTTTATAGAATAATTACTAATATACCAACGATAATTGCTATTACGGTCGCGAGTTTTTTCCACGTTAGATGTTCTTTAAATAAATATGCAATTACCAGTGTATAGATACCATTTGATGCTGTATTCATGGCTCCAACGTATCCTATATTGGGTGCAGTGACCTCTGAAACCTGCTTGAAGTAATAAAAAAATGTTACGCTAAATCCAATAAGAAATAAAAGGACATAGTGCCTCGTTGTCTTAAGACTAAATCGAACCTCTGCACGATGGACAGCAAGATCAATTAATGAAAAAAGTGAGACAAAAAAAGTAATCCAAAATAAAATAACAGCAGAAGGTATACCCTGCGTATATATATACTTTGTAACTAAGGCACTTGTGCCATAACAGAAAAATGCAATAAACGACAAAAAAACCCATAGAAAATTCACTTTTTTTGTTTTAGATATCGATGGTGGAATTGAAAGCACAGCAGATGATATAAGTACCAAACCTATTGCAATAAACTTTATAAGAGATAATTCTGATCCGAATAGAAAGATTGCGGCAATGCTAGTATATACTGCATAGCTTTTTTGAATAACTAGACTATACCCTGCATTTGGTGCGTTTTGAATTGCCTTAAAAGAAACCACAGAACCAAGATAACTGAGAAAAAAAGATTGTATGAAGATAAGGCCGATAAAAACTAATGGAATAGTAATTGATTGATTTTGTGATGTGGCAAACCAATAAAAAAAGAATGCGGGTATAGAAAAATTTGCAAACATGTAAGCCTTATTGGGAATACCTTGCCGTTGTGCATATCGAATAATCACATAGTAGATAATAGAAGAGAGCATCATCAGCATGCTTGAAATTATCCAATTCATATATATTGTCTGCTATGGATCCACACAAAGTTGAAGAGTGATTCCAGTAATTCGGTAACAAAACGGTCTTTAATGGTGATGTCAATATAGTCTTGCTTTTCATCAAAACTAATAATATGTGTAATATCACCAGATATCCGTAAACCATACAATCCTTTCATTTCCTTAGGCATGAGCCTGATTTCTTTTAATAGTTTCACGTCAGTTTTCATTATTGGTGCAAACACAGTATTCTGAGCAAAATCTACTATTTGTTGTATTGATACTCCAGCGGCAATTCTGCGTTTTGCAAATGTGTTAACCCATTTCACATGATACGGATCATTAAAATAGGGAAAAGAAAGTCGATATATTTCCTTAATCATTTTGGAAGAAGAAACTGCGGCTCTTAAATTTTCCTCCATTCCTTCTCGAATGGCATCAAGACCAGTTTGTACTGAAATATACGTAGACCGTTGCGACTCTGATTGAAGGATTAGTTTTTGGATAAACTCATCAAGCTGTGATTCTTGGTGCGAAAGATCTCGTAGTTTCTGGTGATACAGTTCTTTTAGTACGTCCGGAGAAACTGCTGTGTGGGTTGTGCCTCGTTTTTTTGGATTGGGTATGAGGAGGCCACGTTTAACCAGCGATTCAACTGCGCGGTAGCAGGATGACTTGTCCATGTGAAGATTTCGCGCAATTTCTGCTGCAGTTTTACTGCCACTTTTTTGAAATGTTAGATAAACCTGTGCTTCATTTTGTGTGAGGCCAATAGATTCGAGTACTGCTGTATTCATAGGTAGTTGCATGCTATACAACTAGCCAAAGTATATCAGATAGGTACAAAAAGTCAATAGTATATACTATAAGTAGTAGTATATACTACTAATATTTATTATCAAAAGGGAGTTTTTGCTAAGGCTATCTGATGCATAAACCAATCTTCAAGCGGATGTACATTACCCTGAATCCACTGTCTTAATTCTGCAAGCGGTTTCTCAATCTTTGTTTTATTCCAAGCAGGAATAGGCCTATATCCTCGTGCATTCAGTGCATGATCGATTAATGCATGTATCATTGTGCCGTTGCCGTCGGTCATGGGATGTATGGTCATATAAATAGCAAAAGTCTCTGCCAAAGTTTGAGGTAGATTTCTTATACCGTAAAACAGCTTGGGATATTGATCGGTAAAAAAGTCACGCATTGTTTGCTCTCGTCTCGATTCATTGTGATCTGAAAATGGAAAATGTGACTGAATAAAGTCTGGGGCATATTTTAGATTTGGCTTAATAAGACGGTCAAAGTCATAATAAGTTGGATGATTTTGAAATAGTTGTTTTTTTTGATTATTCACATACACAGTATCAATTACGATGTCTGACATGGCGACAAAATCGATATCAAAAGTAGGGATAGTTCGTTTACCTTTTTCATCTATCACACTTTGAGCAAGGTATCGGTCAACTTTACGTTTAGCTTCGTCTTTAAGAATGTCTTGAATTGATACTCCTTCAACTTGAACTACCATTGCGGCGCTCTCAAGCCAGTCCTCATGAGTTTGGTAGGCGTGTGAGTTGTGTAGTCTATTTACAAATTTGTGAAGTTGAATATGTGGTTTAAACCGTTCTGGGGGCGATTCAGTAGGATGTACGGTTAGTGCATACAGCGCAAGAACTTCTCGTTGGGCAGGGCTTAGTTCGGTAAGCTGAACACTAGTTAGGTCAACGACAGCATTTTCAATAAGCTCGCGAACGTAGTTTGGTGTAAAGGTATCTGTACCCCAAAGAATCTTATATGTATTAAAGGGATCGCGTTGATCTTGTGTTTTTCGGAGGACTCTTGATTTTGGACGGAGAAGGTTGATAATATCAGCTCTTACCGGAGACCTGGATCCATCAGTGTCAGACTTAGATGCATACAATGCCCACTGTTGGACACGCCTTGGGTATAAAAGTGATAGAGTCTCTTCTGCAGTCATCCGGTAGTATACCAAATACTATAGGT
>CAZAUL010000022.1:15782-17883 GCA_964488545.1 uncultured Gammaproteobacteria bacterium | reverse complement strand
CGCGTCGCATATTTTGCAGGTATCTTGTTTGCCTCAGAGATAGGGAGCGGACGAGGCCCAACGAAAGCCATTTCGCCCTTGAGAACGTTGATAAGTTGTGGCAACTCATCAAGCGCAGAATGCGATAAAAATTTGCCAATTACTGTATAGCGTGGGTCATTGCGGATCTTAAACACGGGCCCATCTGCCTCATTGAGGCCTTGGACTTTGGACTTTAGACTTTCAGCTCCCTCTACCATTGTTCGAATTTTATAGATCCAAAAGGTCTTTTTGTCTTTACCCATACGCTTCTGCCTAAACAAAAAGGGGCCACGGGAGGAAGACTTGACCACAATAAAGAGAATGACAAATAATGGCGAAAGAACAACAAGTATGACAAGAGCAATAAAGCGCGATATGTAAAATGTATTATATGTCATTTCCGCTCTTAGCCTTTTAAGCTCTCCAAAAATTCAGCGTTTGTCTTTACCTTTGACAGTTTGTCAATCATTGCGGTGAGTCGCTCCTCTGGTGTAAGGAGTGATAGCATGCGTCGCAATGTGGTAATTTTTTTTAGCTGATCTGGGCTAAAAAGAAGCTCTTCGTGCCGTGTGCCTGATTTTTCAATGTCGATTGCCGGATACACTCGTTTGTCGGCAAAAGCACGGTCAAGGTGAACCTCCATGTTGCCAGTACCCTTAAACTCTTCGTAAATAAGGTCGTCCATACGAGACTCTGTTTTGACAAGGGCGGTACCAATAATGGTCAAACTTCCACCTTCTTCACAGTTTCGCGCCGCACCTAAAAACTTTTTTGCAGGGTAGAGCGCTGATGGATCAAATCCACCCGACATACTACGACCGGTACCACGACCTCCTTGACCGACAGCCATATTCAGTGCTCGTGCCAGCCGAGTAATTGAGTCAAGAAGGATAATGACATGCTTACCCATTTCTACCATGCGGCGAGCACGATCAAGCGCAAGATGTGCAACTTTTACTTGCTGGCGAGGTGACTCATCAAAGTTAGAAGCAGCCACTTCACCTTTAATAAACCGTTTTATCTCTGTAACTTCTTCAGGACGCTCTCCAATGAGAATTGCCATCAAAAGCGCTTCCGGGTGGTTGATAGATATGGCTTCTGCCATCTCCTTAAGAAATGTTGTTTTTCCAGCTTTTGGCTGTGAAACAATCAGAGCCCGCTGTCCAAATCCAATGGGTGCGATAAGATCTACAATGCGTGTCGATAGCACATCTGGGTTGGTCTCAAGTCTGATTTGTTTATTTGGATGAAGCGAGGTTAACCTGTCAAACTCTGGGCGTGTTCTGCTTTGCTCTTCGGTAACTTCAACTCCATTGATCTTTTTGATGAGTAACAGCGAGTGAAAACGTTCACCTTCTTTTGCTGGACGAGCCAGCCCCTCTACTTCATCACCTTTTCTGAGCCAAAAACGGCGGATCTGAGAAGTAGAAACATAAATATCATTGTCAGGGTTGATTACATAGTCCTTGCGTAAAAAACCATAGCCACCGTATGTTACGTCTAATATACCTTTAGCGGGGTAACTCATCTTGAGATCTTCTTTCAGCCGCTCTTCAAGTGGTTTACCACCTTGCTGAGGGGGTGGAGGAAGGGTCTGTGACTCGGTTTGCGGCTTCTCATCCAAAGAGTCGACTGGCATAATTGGCTTAGATTCAAGCTGATCAAGCATTTTTGAGACATCAAGAGCCTCTGGGGATTGTTGCTCCTGTGAAGAAACAGGTTCCTTCTGTGCAGGTTTTCCACGTCTTGTGAACATAAAGAAAGATAAATAAATAAATTAATAAAATATCACCTTATTGTCGTATGACGCAAAAGTGACTTATTGATAATCGTGTTAAAAAAATACTGTTTGTTGTACATGATCTTCTCGCAACAAGGAGACTGTTGCATGACCCAACGAATACATACGATCCCCCACGATGGAAGTCAAGAACTTTTTCTTGATGGCGCTTACGGGCTATGGTAAGATCTCAGCCGAGGCTTTGATACTCAACCAGATTTCTTTAATTGCTTAAAGATACCCTAATTTTGAAATGTTCAGAAAAAGTTTTCAAATTGCCTTTCCAATCGCCGAGGATCA
>CAZAUL010000022.1:13831-15682 GCA_964488545.1 uncultured Gammaproteobacteria bacterium | reverse complement strand
ATTTTGAAATGTTCAGAAAAAGTTTTCAAATTGCCTTTCCAATCGCCGAGGATCAATTGAAGTATATAACAGATACGCTCCGTTTGTCAAATTCAACAAAAATCAATATGAAAACGGAATCGAATAAATTGAAATATTAAATTTTATTTTGAAACGGTATACTAAACTGCATCAAATGAAGAAATACCTTACTCTTTTTTATATAAAACTCAAGGAATATTTTGCCTATCGCCTTAACTTTGTAATGTGGCGCTTTCGCATGATTTTTTCAACCTCAATCACTATGTTTTTGTGGATTGCAGTATATGCAAATCGTGCGCAGTTTGGATCGTATTCCAAACAGGAATTGCTCACCTATATATTACTTACCGGGGCAATAATGACACTTAGCACGAGCACCCGTACTACACAACTAGCAAGCGAAATTAATGACGGGTCAATAATGAATGTGCTTCTCAAGCCTGTGTCGGTTTTTAAACTCTATGCAACAAACGACGCAGTAGATAAACTGTTGAACGGAGTTTTTAGCGTGCTTGAACTTATGCTTATCGCTTACTTACTTCAAATACCACTCGCAATGCCTCAGTTATCATGGTTTTTTTTCTATTTCCTTATTTGCGGAATTATGCTTTTATTTTTTGTTAATCTCCTATTGTCGTTTGTGGCCTTCTGGACAACCGAAATTTGGGCACCTCGGTTTATTTTTTTTACCGTAATTTTTTTTGTATCCGGTGCTTTTTTCCCACTAGATCTTCTTCCTACATATGTTTATAGGGCATTACTGTATACACCAATTCCCTACTTTTTCTTTCTGCCCGGACAGTTGTTGGTAAAGGGGGTTGATACAGGACTTATATGGACTCAGTTTGGGATGGCAGGAGTGTGGGTAGGATTTCTTTATATGATAACTCGAATGGTTTGGAAAAAGGGAATTAGTGAGTTTTCTTTTTGGGGCAAATAACACTTATGAGAAATAATCTGCGTATTTTTATACTCCTTTCACACAATGCAATTCGCACATCACTTCAAGGACGTATGGGAATTTTGTTTTTCACCTTGGGTAAAATTCTACGATTTTTCTTAACCTTTCTGTTTCTTATGTTCATTTTTCAACGCACCCAGGTGCTACAGGGCTACTCATTTGAACAAGCCGTACTGTTTTATATGGTATTTACTATAGTCGACACATCAGCTCAAATACTCTTTCGTGAAGTGTACCGATTTCGCTGGTTAGTAAGTTCGGGTTCACTTGATACTATACTTCTGAAACCGTATCATCCCTTTATGCGTGTTCTCGTGGGTGGAGTAGACATCCTTGATGTATTCCTTCTTATTCCCTACATTGGGTACACGTTGTATCTCATTTTTCAAATTGGAACCACGCCGTTGCAAATGATAGGGTTTGGCACACTCCTCATCAACGCTCTCTGGATAAGCACCTCATTTCACATTATTGTGCTTGCCTTTGGCATTCTGTCTACTGAGGTTGACCACACTATTATGATTTATCGTGATATTACCAGTCTCGGTCGATTCCCCCTTGACATATACAAAGAACCGTTTAAATCTGTGTTTACTTTTGTTGTTCCTGTTGGCGTTATGACGGCGTTTCCCCCACAGGCTCTGTTTGGGCTTTTATCGCCGATGGGATATGTGAGCGCATTTGTGTTATCATCGGTATTGTTCATTTTTGCAATGAAGTTTTGGCAGTTTGCACTCGAACGATATCAAAGTTGGGGAGGCTAGAATACAAAATCACAAATGACAAATGACTAATGACCAGTGTGAAAATAGTCTTGTTATTTGTGATTGGTGATTAGAAATTGGTTTGTTATTTATCATTTGTGATTT
>CAZAUL010000022.1:0-13731 GCA_964488545.1 uncultured Gammaproteobacteria bacterium | reverse complement strand
TTGTTATTTGTGATTGGTGATTAGAAATTGGTTTGTTATTTATCATTTGTGATTTGTGATTAAGTAGTATGATAGCTGTCAACGGTCTTACCAAAATATACAAGTCCCACATTCGGCAGAAAAATATTATTAAAGATGTGTTTTTTCGAACGTTTAAGGAACATTTAGCCGTTCACAACGCTTCTTTTACAATTAACCAGGGTGAATTTGTAGGTTTTATAGGTCCAAACGGCGCAGGTAAAACAACGACTCTCAAAATGCTTGCGGGTATTTTGCACCCAACGAAAGGTACCGTTACAGTACTAGGACAAAATCCCTTTGACAAACATCATGAATTTCTTCGACAGATTGCATTTATCATGGGACAACGAAATCAACTTGTGTGGGATTTGCCAGCCGCAGATAGCTTTGACATGCAAAAGGCAGTGTATCAAATTGATGAAACCATATTTCAGACTACAAAAAACACACTGCTTGATATCTTGAAATGTGGCGATCTGCTCCATAAGCCTGTAAAAACACTGTCGCTCGGAGAACGCATGAAAATGGAGCTTATAAACGGTCTTTTATATCGTCCAAAAATTGTCTTTCTTGATGAACCAACCATTGGTCTTGATATCTTTTCACAAGAGGCAATTCGGGAGTTTATTCGAGAGTATCAAAAAATGTATAAAGCAACGGTAATTCTTACTAGTCACTATCTCGAGGACGTAAAACGGCTCGCAAAACGTCTTATAATCATCGATCATGGCACTATTATGTACGATGGTTCACTTAAAAATATTATTGAACAGTATTCGACGGAAAAACGTATCAAAATAACTCTGGATGAACTACCAAAAGAGTCGGATATCGCATCTATAGGACAACCTGTTGTCAACACATATCCTCAACTTGTATTTTCTGTTAAGCGGTCATTGCTCCCGGAAAAAATAAAGGAAATTGCCAAACTCCTTTCCTTTTCCGACCTCACGGTAGAAGATGTGAGTATTGAGGAGGTTATTCGTAGATTCTTTAAAACTCCCAAAAAACTCCAAGAATCCGTTTAAAGTCTGTATACTTAAGTAATTACTATGACACGTAAATCGCTTCCCTATGTGTTTCTCGCATTTCTTGTTGCACTACTGCTTTTTATTGTGGGAATACGCTACGGCCAGCATGTGGAAAAGGTAAATAAAACAGTGTCATATTTAATTAGTCTTCCCCCTTCCCCCACATCTGCACCAACTTCGTCTCCCCTTAGTTTTAGTGAGTTTACCCATACAGGGTGCAAGGTGTCGGTTGTTGTTCCAAGTGAACTTACCATGTCAAAAGAAAGCTCAAACTCCGCCGTTTTTTCAAATAACACCGGTGCACTGGCGCTTGCCCTATCTTGTGAGAAAAAACCATTTGTGATGAATGATAGGGAGCTTTCTGTCAATCTAAATAAAACTATCCGCGCATATGAAACGAAAACGCAAGACACGGTGTCGTATCGCTTTTATCACACCAATTCAACAGAGGTAGTTACAATGACAGTACTTAAGGAGTATCTCCCACTCGTTCAACGGAGCATTGCAATAACCCAATAGCTACTTTTTAGCCTCAAATTATGGTATAATTCGTACCATAATGATAGTAACAGAGAGACGACCATCACGAGAACAGCTTAAAGAATGGCAAGCGGTGCTTAAGCTTAGGCATTTCGTTGACCGCAACGATCCAAGTTTGTATGGTACAAAAAAACTTGTTTTTGATTCGCTTTTCCCGCCCGTACCATTTAATGAAATGCGAAAATCGTTATTTCATATTGAAACAGTATCACAGCACAAAGAAGTTGAGTACACCGACCAAGAAAAGGCGTTTACGCGAGAAATTCTTGCCGAATTTGGATGGAGCAAATCATATGGTGAGGATGATGTGAGAAAAAAAGGAGTTAAAGTAGGACGTTTTGATATGCCACATCTCTATATTGCATATAACGACAATCCTGAGGCTATAACAACTCACTTAAACAGGCTGGAATTTATGAAGCGGCAAGATGCGCTTGGTATGACAGAACCAACCCTCCAGCAAAAAGAAGGTGGACCTTATAAAATGACTCGGGGTCAACATGTGCGACATATGGCCTCTTTCATGTTTCGTGATATTCTCCGTGCGGCGATCAAACAACCTAAAAATCTACTAGATCGCATATTTGCCGACATGAAGCGCTATGGATACACTACAGAACAAGTACATGAACTTCTGGGAGGTAAAAATAATCACTTAATTTCCCTTTCTCAAAAAAGGGCCGACATACAGATAACTAGAGAACAATACAATGCTCTAGATTTAGCACTAGAATACGCTAAATATCTCACGATTTTTGCCTATATTCATGACGAGCGAACTCCTGCGTGGGGCGATGCAATTATGAAGGCGCGTGCTCGTTTTAAAGAGGGGCAGTCAGATGTTGCGTATAGTGAAGATGCTAAACTTGCCGAAGACATCGACACCATGATTGGCCTGAACGGAACGACAGGTAGTGACACCGGCTTAACAGGTGTAGTTGATTTTTTTAAACTGGATAAAGTTTTTTTGTCGCGAATAGTAAAAAGTTTATCTTCTGAGAGTGATAGTTGTTTGGGAGGAATTTTAATGAAGAATAAACGCAAACCACCGTTTGAACAAAACAATCCTAATCTTGCACGAGCCCTCAGACAAATCGGTGCGGTGTATAAAGAACCAGGTGCAGAAATTAGAGGAGATGAAAAATTGGGGGCAGTGCTTGATGAAGATCAAACATCGGGTACGATATCAAATCTCTATGATATTGCAACCCAAATATTGCCTGGAGGCATGCACTATATCCCAAAACTACTGGGAGGAACTGTGCCTGATGAACAGAAAACTCCCTACGGGACATTTTATGACCGGTTATCATTACTTGCTTATGCTCTAGCTACCGGGAAATCAAAACAAGACATTGTCGATTACTGCACACAAAAAGGTATTGATCCAGAGCGGGTATTTATTGCGCGGGACGAGTTTCATATCGGTGCAAACTTTGAACTTCAGGCTGTACCAGAACTAGGTGGAGAGATTCTACCGGTAGGCATTGATCCAGGATCGATCAAGCGACTTATGTATGCGTTTGCAACGGTTACCTATTTCCACTATCAATCCGACAACAGAAGTGGTCAAGAACGGCTCATGCAGGATGTGATCACGTCTATTCATGACTACCAGCTTGCACACATACGCAGTCATCAAGATCAGCATCTGGGTAGCCCCTCAGAAACACAAATACTCAGCATGTTTTTAAATACAACGGATGAGGGCGCCGCTCAAAGTCTTGAGTCGTCAATACCTCTCATTCCTTACATAAAAAACTATTTACTCCCCCAATTTTCTCGTGTAACAACCGATGAAGTTGCAACGCGTATTGAAGATATTAGGCAAAGAGGAAATTATTTTATGATTACTGAAGCTCCCATGTTTCCGGTTGATACAAAAGCAGGCACACTTACAAAACAAGATGGGGGCGGAGTGGCCGGCTACCTTGAAGTAATTGGAAAAAAAAGAGGTGAGGATGTGCTTAATCCAGATTCACTTACCATGTTGCTTCATAATACAGAAATCGCTATGAAATCGAGCCGTTTTTATCACATACTCGAACTTACCCCAGACCAAGTCGAAATTATGAAGCAAAAAATTAGTTACACTCATTCACCAAAAATGCAAGAAATTCAAAAAAGAGCACTTCGGTATTGGACGCTAGATCTACCAATAGGTGATAATGTTATTGCTGATACTCGCCTCAGGCAGGAATTTTTGCTTGAAGGTGAAGATCCACACCTGCCGCTCAAAGAACAGAGTAATGTAAATACAGAATTACAATATCTTGCCTATGCAGAGCGTCAAGTGAATACAGTAAAATAAACATACATGAACACTCCTCTTAACCTTGTTTATATAGGTTCTCCAGTTTTTTCAGCGAAGGTGCTTACAAGAATCCTAAACGAGTTGAAAGCTAGTGTAGTTGTAACAGCAGTACTCACACAACCAGACAGACCAGTTGGCCGAAAGCAAGTGCTGACCCAAACACCCGTTAAGGAAGTGGCAAGCGTTCACGGTATACCTGTGTACGTAGATAGTAATGATACTCGCGTACAATCACTACTTGCCTCTTGTGATCTTGCACTTCTTTATGCATATGGATTAATCCTCAATGAAAAAATGCTTAAACTTCCTCGTTGGGGCTTCTGGAATATCCACCCATCACTACTCCCTACCTATAGAGGCACCTCTCCAATTGCGTATGCGCTCCTCATGGGAGACGCAAAAACAGGAGTCAGCCTCATGGAGATGGATAGCCGTATGGATCATGGTCCGATTCTGGCACAAAAGGAGTACAGCATACAAGCAGGAGACACCCGAACTCTTCTTGAAAATAGACTTTCTGACATAGGCTATGAGTTATTCAAATTAAATATACAGTTATTGAGTAATGGATTGTTACATAAATCTGATCAAAATCACATAAAAGCTACGTTTACACGACTATTAACAAAAAAAGACGGTTACATTCCCTACACAGTATTCAAAAAAATGGTACGGGGTGAGGAGCTTGCAAAAGAAGATACCCCCTCTATAATTGCCGAGTATCAAAAAAAATACAGTTCACTTTCGACATTAGCTTGCCCCTCGAAGCCCTCAGATTCGTATGTGCGAAGTGGGGACTTTCGACTTTCAACCTTTCACTTATTTCGTGGACTTTCTCCCTGGCCGGGTGTATGGACTATACTACCTAATGAAAAACGACTCAAAATTACCGGTATGGAAGTATTGAATGGAAAACCAGTGATAACCCGCGTACAACTTGAGGGAAAAAAAGAAGTGGCCCTTCCTGCCTTTTTAATTAACGAAAAAATTTAGATTTTAGACTTTCCTGACAAGAAATATGGTATAATTCAATCTACATAATTATGGCAACTGCTGAAGTACAAGCATTGGCAAAAAAACTACATTTACAAAAACTTCATAAAACGGATGGAGAACTTGAAACAGGTTTTAAAGATATACATGAGTGGCTAGCACCTCGTCGTAACGACTTCAATCTGTATGCAGATTGGTTTAATCGCATATTTGCAACAGAGATTACTGAACGCACAAAGCAACGGTATGGAGAAATGATCGAAAAAAACCATATGGTATCTATGATCATTTCGTCGCAAGAATATGAGGCGATTGTAAAAGAAGAAAAAAAATTAAAAGGTAAAGATACTACTGTAGGCATAAGTAAATGTATTGATGGAAGGCTTTCTACCATTCATGGCGAAAGTCGTGTATTCAAGGCTCATGAAACAATGGCAGGTAAGTTAGAAACTGAAGAAATTGCACAGCCAAATGGCTCAACAAAAACCGTATTAAAATCGGAACGACTCGTTGAAGCAATAAAAGATGAGGTAAAGAAAGGACCACTGCTTGAAATACTACTTGCACACACTGATTCCCATGATGCCAGTCATGGATGCGGAGCGATGATGCAGGCACAAGCCAGACATCCTGAAACATATCCAATAGGCACCGATCTTGTTTCTGCAAATTTAAATGAACATAAAACGGCGGCTATGGCAATTGATACACTATACAACGAGGCAGCAGAGTTTTTTGGCAAACCACAACAACAAAAAACGGCAATTACAGGTGTGTATGACACGCATACACTTGGTGTTATTTTTGGTTATGGTGAAGAAACAAAAACTCTCTCTACCACCGATATTGCTCGAAACATTGCGCTTCAACCTGAAAGATACCTAATTTTTACTGGAGGTGACTTTGATCCAGCAAATTTCTATCCTGGAGTAATTCAACCAGACCTACAACAACTCGACAAACTCATAGATAACGAAAAGATGATTATGACACTATCAAAACAACTTTTGCGAGAACATAATCCATTCTTGGCTGAAGTAAATGAATATATTGGTCAACACCCCGATTTATCACAACTTTCCAAAGAACAACAACAAGCGCTTCGCTTTTATCTTGCCCGCACAACAGCGCTCCAATATTTGTCCAAATCTTATGAGGGAGTACACCCCTTTGTTGGACATGACGAAATCTTGCAATCTGTTTCGCCCGATGGTGTAAGTTTTGGGCAGTTCTTACCTGAGCAAATTTTTGGTGCGAATCCAAACGATTCAGAGGTTGTTGATCACATCGTTACACAGTGTGCTCTTATGAATAAAAATGCAAGAATTACAGAAAAACCTCACATTCTGTTTGTATCCGGCGTTTTATCCGCAAATCAGGGGGTATCAAGCGCAGAACGAGCAAAGGCTCGCAACCTTGCCTATTTCAAAAAAATAATTAATGATCCGCAAATTAGACAATTAATAGCGTCTGGCGACTTACTTCCAGTGCCTGTGCTAATAAACGATAAAACGCGTGAGTTTATCGCCCTTCAAGATCCAATAGGAGCAATTTAAATCCTATCCTGAGATATCATCTCCCTTATGCGCTCCATTAGGCGCTCCATAACCCACAAGTTATGATATGAAAGTAAGGTGTAACCCACTAGTTCGCGTTGCTTAAAGAGATGGTGTATATACGCTTTTGAGTACGAACTACATACCATGCAGGTACAAGTGTCATCAAGCTTACTAAGGTCGGCTCTATACACATTTTTTGTTATCTCATACTCATAGGGGGCATAGGAACCGTTGCAGCTTTCAAGCGTTGACTCTAGCCGATATACCACTCCCATACGAGCTACACGAGTAGGTTCAACACAGTCAAAAGTATCTATGCCATGTCTGACAAGATCCACAATGTCATCTACCTGACCAACGCCAAGTAGGTGAACGGGTCGATTGGTGGGGAGATAGGGCGCAACCCACGCTACCTGGTTTCGCATTTCAGCTTTAGACTCACCTACCGAAACTCCGCCTATGGCAACCCCCGGGGTCATAAGATTAACCACATACTCAGCCGATTTTTTACGCAAATCTTCATACATTCCACCTTGGATAATTCCGTAGAGATATTGATTTTGAGTGCAACAGGTGGCACGGGAGGAGTGGCTCCCCGACACGCGCGCATCTAAGCCGAATGGCGAAGGAGCACTGGCGGGGAGGAGAGCCGTGACAGAATCTGTTGCGCGATGTTTAATACATCTTTCCAACCATCGATGAGTCCGCTCCATGGCCTTTTCGGTATACTCATGAGTCGCCGGATAGTAGGTACACTCATCAAATGCCATATTTATGTCGGCACCAATTGCTACTTGAAAGTCCATCGAACTTTCAGGAGTAAATATAATCTTCTGGCCGTCAAACACCGACCGAAATGTAACACCATCCTCATTAATCTTTTCAACAAGTGGCTCCTCCTCACCGCGGATATTTGCAATTCGTTTTGAATTTAATTTGCCTTGCCCTTCCGAAGCTTTAGGCGAAGGAGGGTCATTTTCCTTCCGTTGTCTTTGGGCGAGAGAAAATACTTGAAATCCGCCGGAGTCTGACATAAGCGGAATTGTATAGTTGGCCATTGTGTGAATACCACCCGCACGTTTTAGAACATCTACTCCAGGATGGGTTACTAAATGATAGGTATTTACAAACGATAGCTGAATACGAAGGTCGGCAATATACTGCTGAGGAAGACCTTTAATGGTTCCCTTTGTGCCTACAGGAACAAACGCCGGGGTCTGAATAGTACCATGATCAGTAGTAATCGTGCCAAGACGAGCCCTCGAGCGAGACGATTTATGAGAAACATTAAAAAAATCATTCATAAAATCACGGAGCATACTGACTTTTTGCACAGTCGAGGACTAAGCGTGGTAGCGACATCCGCAGACTTGCAAAAAGATAGTATGCGTAAGTGAACTATTATCGATACTTTTCCCTTACTTGGAATAGGATATACATTCCAATAACCAATCCTACAAGCGCACTCATAACTGATCCCTGTAGCACGGATGCTACAAAACTAATGAGCGATGAGTAGTACATGAGTCTCCACGCCTTCATCTCGCGTTTAAATAAACCTTGGATTGCAAGTGCGGCAAGCACGGCAGATACTAGGAGTGTACCTGCACCAATCATATAGGAAAAACTATACTGCATCATGTATCCTGCCCCCAAAAAGGCGGTGAACGGACCAACTGCAGTACCAATGCCAATTAGGGCAAAAAGGGCGGGTACCGAAAGCACCACACTTAAAATTGCCAAATAGGGAGCAAATGAAACAAGCGTATCTTTAATATTGTCTGGCATTGCTGGAGCTTTGTGACCTAAATATTCTTCAAATAACGCTTCAAGTTTGCTTAAGGCATCCTTTGCCTGATTTGTATGTGTGGACATAAATAGTAAAAATATAATAATGTGCTATCAACCTGATACTAATGCAGAGGCGCAAAAAAAACAAGTGAATTACAGTATTAACATCGCATCTCCAAACGAATAAAATCGAAACTCATGGCGCTTAGCATAGTCATAAAGCTCTAAAATACGCCGTTTTGCTTTTTTATGCGCTAAAAAAGCGTCAACAAGCATCATTAACGATGATGATGGTAGGTGAAAGTTGGTAATAAGATGATCAACACATTTGAATGAAAATCCTGGCCGTATAAAAAGGGTTGTGTCTCCAGTATAGGGCTTACCCTGTGTACCAAAAAGTGCATACGATTCAAGTGTACGAACTACCGTTGTCCCTACAGCACAAAGAGTTGTGTGATCTCTATGAGCGTGAGTTACTACCTGTGCTGTATCTGCTGGCACTTCGACCCATTCCTTATGAAGCGTATTGTTTTCAAGATTATGTTTCGTAAGTGGTGCAAATGTTCCTAGTCCAACATGCAGGGTCACATACGATTTTTTAATCCCCTTCTGATCAAGACGGCTAAAAACCGTGTCTGTAAAGTGTAGTGATGCGGTAGGAGCGGCGCTTGATCCGGGATTTTTTGCAAACACTGTTTGATACTTGTACATAAGCTCATCTCGTGTAAGAGGAGTGTGTTTGATATACGGGGGAATCGGCATAACTCCATACTGGTTTAGATTGCTAAGAAGCTCTTCCTTTGATTTAGACCACTGAAGAAAAAAAACCTGACCATCTTGTTGTTTAACAGTAACACTCTGCCCATTGGAAAATGATAACGTGTCTCCTATTGAGACCTTCCTATCTGTAAATGCGGGTATAAGGTGTAAGGGGGAATGTATCCACTCGTTAATCAAAAAAAGGACAACAACCCTGCCTCCGGTTTGTTTATGGAGCACACACCGGGCGGGAACAACCTTCGCGTCGTTTAAGATAAGTTGAGAAGAGGAGGGGAGGAAGGAATCAATATGGTTAAATGTTGAAACAGTAATGAAGTTGGTGGTTGAGTTATATATTAATAATTTACTTGAATCGCGCGGTTCAGCGGGAGCCTGTGCAATCTGTTCTTTGGGCAAATCATACCAATATTCCTTTGCGATGGAATCCTCATTATGCTTCATACCTTAGGGGTTATTTTTTACTTTTTTGTAATGGTAATTTCTGAAACCACTTACGGCGAAACATAAGAGCTATAATTGCATACACACCAATATCTGTCCAACTGTCATCAAGCGATTCGTTGTTGGGTTGCTTGCCTGTTTGAAGAATGTTTTTTATTCTATTGAGCTTATCATTAACCCGAAATGCAATGCCTAGTTCGCCAGTATCAAGTATATTTCCTTTTCCGTAATCTTTGTGCTTGGCTACGAATACGTCTTCAAATTCTCGTGCTATTATTTGAAATGCTTCCTCCAACGTTTTTGGTTTCATCGCTCTAAATCAAGAAATGTGTAACTAAGTCCCTCCGAAACTCCCTTTGTTTCCCCGATTATTTTTGTAAACTGGCTGTACTCAGGAAAAAAGGTGTCACCCTCAAAATGTGCATGTACAACAGTGAGATACAGTCTATCTACTTTGTCTATCGTCTGTCGAAAAATCGATGCACCACCAGATATAAATATCTCATCATTCTCAATGAGTTTAGCTTTTTCCAGAGCCTCATCAACTGAACTAACACCATAACAATTCGGGTGCGACACTGCGTAGTCTTTATCACGCGAGACAATTACATGTTTCCGGTTAGGTACCGGTCTTTTGCTTCGCTCATAGTACCCCATCACAGACTCAAACGTTGTGCGTCCCATAATCACGGTGTGTCCGATAGTTTTTTGCTTAAAACGAATAAGGTCTTCTTTTATATGCCAGGGAATTTTATTCTTATTTCCAATTACTCTGTTTTCAGAAAGCGCACAGATAATGCTTATTATTGGTCTGTTCATAATAGTTTTTCCAACTGAGCAATCATAGTATCAATATCTTCATATTCAATTGTCTGCCTTGCCAACATTCGTGCAGAACCCGACACATCTACGTCTTTTTTGAACATACAAACAATGGGCACGCCTAAAAGACTCGCCCATCCAAGTTCAATCCCCTGTCCAGTCGCAGGATATGATATTTCTGCTAATACAAGATCGCATTTTTTCTGTTGGAAAAGTTCTTTGGTGTTAAATGGCTTTTGACTTGTGCTGTGAGGAAAAATAAAGGTATGTTTTTTTGCAAGTCGAGAAGCAAGTAGGGGCTTATAAAGCTCTTCTTCATAATTTCCCCTTCGCAGATGGCTGACATATATATTCATTGTGGCTTTTGTTGAGAATAATAACCGCCAGATACCGAGAGTGGGGCTTTAATGGGTGGGTGGGCAGAATACCCGATAAGCTCTACAAATTCAGGCCTAAACTCATCAACCGTCTTAAATCTTGAATTAAATTGAATAGTTGGGAATGCATATGGCTTACGGCGAATTTGCTCCTTAACCTGATCAATGTGGGCCTCATAGATATGAACATCACCATATGTGTGAATAAACTCTCCTGGTTCATAGCCTGCAATTTTTGCAAATATGTGGGTAAGTAGTGAATAACTCGCTATATTAAACGGCACACCTAGGAATATATCCGCGCTCCGTTGATAGAGTTGCAGTGAAAGTTTTCCATCGATCACATTAACCTGATACATGTTGTGACAGATCGGAAATCTACTTGCATCCTCCTCTTTTGCCATGGTGTATAAATACTCTGGATTCCATGAATTTACTATCAGATTATGTGCGTTTGGATCATCGTGAAGCTCTTTTAATATCCACCTCACTTGATCAATTGTCCTGCCTTTTGTGCGTGTCGGCCAGCGTCTCCACTGTTGTCCATATATCATGGGAAGATTGCCCCATTTTTTTGCAAATACACTGTCCTCCCCTATTCTTTTTACAAACTCATCCTTTGAAAGAACGTTTTGACTATTAATTTTTGATTTTTGAATTTTCTCTCGATATATCTTATAAGGATAGTCATCCCAAATATGAACGTTGTTATCGACCAAATAGCGAATATTGGACTGACCGGACAAAAACCAGTAAAGCTCATGCAAAACGCCTTTCCAGTACACTTTTTTAGTGGTGAGAAGTGGGAGAATTCCTCCTGATAAATCGAACCTGATTTGCCGGCCAAACACGCTATATGATGCATCACCCGTGCCCCGGTCAACCTTACGCACACCGTTGTCAAGAATATCCTTTAATAGGTCTAGGTATTGATATTCAGGATGTCTTTGTATTTTCATACGTAAATCTCAAATGACAAATTTTTCATTTGACATTTGTAATTTATGATTTGTAATTTAAATCTGCTTCTCCCTTTTCTCTGTCGTTATCCTCCCCCCCTGCCATTGACCTTTATACTGAGTACCTCCAACAACCTCATGAAACTGGGCAAATACAAAACGGGCTCCATATTCGATCTCTACCGTAATTGGACCTTCATTTTTGAGCCCAAAGGTTAACTTTCCTTTATATCCTGGCTGAGCAACCCCTGTTCGTAAGAAAAGTCCCGATCTGAATGTGGTGGTTCGTGGTATAAAGGTTGCGCATAGATTGAGCGGAAGGTTAACTGACTCCATGGTAGTCACAAGATAAAACTCTCCCGGTTTAATAACTAGTGATTTTTTTTGTGGTTTGTCATTTGGGATTTGTGATTTGATTTTAGGTGTTTCTCTATGGGTAACACCCAAAAAAGCACTTCCCGAAATGGTATAAGCCTCGCCTAACCGAAGGTCAAAACCCGCTCCTTCGGGAGTGGTGAGTTCACGCTTCGCAAGCCCCTCAACGAGGTTGCTATCCTTAACGAGTTTGAGAAGTAGTTCTGGTCCGATAATCATAAGTTGTTATACAATTCCTAACTCTTTAACTACAAAACTGCCGTCATCTGTAAATGATACCTCATAAATGGGTAGTCCTTTTGCAAGTCGCTTTGCAGTTTCCATGAGGTGGTTTTCTGTTTCTTCGTTTAGTGCGCGCTCAACATAATCAATATCAGTACCCGCAGTAAGTGTGACTGCGCCAGTATCAATAAGTTTTTGAGCTAGGATTTTGTTCCGCTTGGTGGCATAGGTTGAGTGAAATACAAATACCTGCACTGCTTTTTTTCCATCTCGAGTTTGAATGGTTGCCTGGGGTGCAACGCCCCAGTCACCTTTAAGGAGAAGTACCGCTCCTTCCTGATGATCTCCATGAAGTACTGTTTCTGTCTGTTTTCGAATAGGTTCAAACGTATCCTTAATAAAAGCTGTGTCCTCAGCGGTGAGTGAGTAAGCAGTTGGATCTGTTGAAGCCTGCTTAATATGTCCGCAACCACCTAAAACAAGAGCTTGATCTGCATGTGAGTCGGTATGCTGCTGAAGCATTTCCAATCCTCCAACCACTTCAGTTAAAGCCGCAACTATCTTTCCCTTATCACCCTCTATGCCGTTTGTGTGTAAAGCGGCAAGGACTACACCTAATTGTCCCGCATCAGCACCAGGAAAACCAAGCGCAGGTAAAGTGGCGGATGGTGTGTATCTGCCGTCGATACATCGGGCAATGAGAGGGTTTTTTGCCTTGTATTTCGTATCTGAAACAAATGTGTCAACATCGTTGGGGGTTAGGATGTATTTATTCATAAGCAGAAGTGTAGCAAAACAAGCACGCGCATACAAGAACCTGATACAATTGTTTCGTATGTATTCGCCGGTATACGTATATGATCCAACCCAAACCGACACACTCAGCCGTGTGCGCGGTATTGGCCGTTATATGCAAATATGGCGCGAAAATGCACCTTCAAACTGGATATTTACCACCGAGCTGACTACTATACCTTCTCACGCTTTTTTTGTTCAGCCGTTTTTTACATTTTTTCAAAAACCCCTAGTAACCAGGCGTATTGCCGATCGCCAAATAGCGGTAATTCACGATCTGATCCCCCAAAAATACCCTCAGCAGTTTCCTGCAGGTTTTACTGCTACTTTGTTTGAGGCATGGTCACGCTGGGTGCTTAATACCCAAATTGACCACATTATTACGGATTCATATGCAAGTAAAAAGGATATTATTGAGCTACTGAACTATCCTGAAAAAAAGATTTCTGTTGTATATCCAACTCTTGGCCGTTCATTTTGGCAGGCAAGCAAAGAGCAAGGGGGTAGTACACCCGGAAACTATTGCCTGTATGTGGGAGATGGCACTTGGAACAAAAATCTCCCCAACATTGCTCGTGCAGTTCAAAAGGCGGATGTAACCTGCATGTTTGTAGGTAAAATATTTGAGGCAACAGACCCGCTAACATACTCACACCCATGGCAGAAAGACCTTCGTGAGTTTTATTCCATTGCACAGTTTGATAAGCGGTT
>CAZAUL010000021.1:0-18276 GCA_964488545.1 uncultured Gammaproteobacteria bacterium | reverse complement strand
AGGAATAGTATTGTCATATTTCGTCCACGTAAGCCCATCGGGGGAGGTGGCATAGAATATTCGCCAGTTTGTACCATCACTTCCTGAGTACCACATTTTATAAGTTGTTCCATCTTTAATGACGTTTGCATAAGCAGCATTAACAGAATCACCTTTGCCAGCTGTTCCTATAGGAATGCGGCCATTTGTGCCAGTCGTATCAGATGCAGATAGGATTGTATTGTCATATTTCGTCCATGTGAGGCCATCTATAGATGTTGCATACCCTATGCGAATATTAGTACCATCATGAGAATTAAACCACATCTTGTATTGATTGTTATCAAATATAACATTTGGAGCATATACATGTGATTGATCACTTTTGCCAGCAGTACCAATCGGAATTCTTCCGTCTGTTGAAGTTGTATCTGATGCACTAGGTATTGCATTATTTTTTTTAACCCACGTTTGATTTGTTGTGGCATCGCCGATTGTTGCTTTATATACTCGTGTTGCATTTTCAACTGTTTCAAAAGAATCAAGAGACATCTCACTGGTGGTCGGTTTCCAAGTTTCCCATGTGCCGTCGTCAGGATTAGCACTATTTCCAACACGTGTTTGAATTTCAAGTGAAGCAGTATTGTAATTACTCACAACTTCGTTTAACTGGAGCGCTCGAGAATATATGCGTGTGCTGTCGATAATACCACGATATGGATAGCTTCCAGCTCCAGAGTAACCAGTCCATTTACCAACATTCACGTTTGCAGCATTTGCAGCTGGAGTAATAGTTTGGGTTGCAGTCCCGTCAAGTACGCCATTAATATAAAGTTTTAACGAAGCGCCATCCCAGGTAAATACAGTATGGTACCACTTTCCGTAATCAAGACTACGGCTTGAAGTCACGATATTATGAGAAGATCCATTACCAATTACCCCGTATAGTTTATGCGTAGTATAGTGTGATGCAAGAGCGTAGTTATTATTAAAAAATGATCCAGCTGTCGGCTTACTGATAATCATCTCGTAACCATTCGTAATAGATCCTTGAGTTCTTTTTACCCATGCTTCTAATGTGCCGGATCCAGTAATATTTAACGAAGCGGCGTTTCCCATGTTAGCGAAGTCATCGTTCCCATCAAAAAGTAGCGAACCTTCACCCCACCTTCTATTTTGCTGAGTCCATCCAGAATCAGCAACAACATCTCGGCCTGTTGTATTTGAAAAACTTGTTAATGTACCGTTACATGATGCCCCACAAGTACCCCCAGCATTCGCCGCAGTAGTTCCGGATGACTCATTAAACTTCCAATGAGCTATTAATCCCGTTGAATCTTTGAGAGTTTCACCGTCGCCGGTTTGTACACCGCCTTCAGTCCAAGTAAGCGTGTTCCATGTATCAACATCGGTAAGATCAATTATGTCGGACGTGTATGTTGCTGAGGATTTGCGGGTTGCCGATGCATAAATCTCTTCAGGTGAACGGGCAATATTGCTAAATCGAACTTCATCGATTTCGACCGGGAGAGTATTTGTAAGTCCTTGATGAGCACCAATATCAAAAGAGGATGTTTGATCGCCAATAAGGGTCAATGCTGTTGGCCCCGCCTCAAGCTTCCCATCGATATATAACTGCATTGTTGTTCCATCATATACCCCTGCTATATGATACCATCGTCCGGTTTCTGGGGTAATAGAACTACTTATACATGTCCATGCTGGAGTAGAGTTATACATCATGAATGAAATTTTATTTGCTGTACACCCCCAAGTTGTTCCGTTATATACAAACCATTCTTCGGCACCTTTCCCTAAAAATAGTTTATCCGTACCAAGAGCATTAAATTTTACCCACGCTTCAATAGTTCTCTCTCTAGGCGAAAGAAGAGGGGAGTCGGCAATTGTAATTTTATCGGTAGTTGAGTTAAAGTATCGCGCGTTGCCGAGCAGCCCATTTACCACACTTGTTCCTGTCGCTGTACCGGTAAATCCGTTACCCGATGAATCTATTGCGTTGCCGGATGACTCATTTAAATGCCAAAGACCAACAGTGTGCTGATCGTTCGTCAACTCTTGAAAGTAACTACTTATAGACTGTGTACGGTATCGGATAATTATAATACCCGAACCTCCGTTTCCTCCGTTACTTCCACCTCCACCACCTCCTCCTGTATTTGCAACACCTGCACCGCCAGTTACAGAAGTACCGGCTCCTGCATTACTACATCCCGCAACACCTCCAGTACCTGTATATCCACCCCCACCCCCACATCCATAGGTAACGGAAGATCCAGAAATAGTAAAGGACAATCCGGGACCTCCAGAACCACCGTCATGTCCAGATCCGTTACCGCCTACGCCGCCAGCGCCACCTCCACCACCTGCCCCATACGTACCATTTGTGCCTGTGCCACCTCCGTAACCTTGACCCGCTGTTCCCGTACCACCAGCGCCTACATAATATGCATCACCACCGCCTCCTGATCCACCATTACCTCCCGCATCAGCGAAACCTAAATTAGCTCGGCCCCCACCTCTTCCTCCTCCATATGCTATTAGGGTATCAAATTGGGAGTTTCCTCCCGATGTGCTATTCGAAACCCCATAAATACCGCCATTACCACCATTACCAACTTGAACACTGTAAGCTTGTGCGGTGACAGAATAAGCAGGATTAAATATAACACCGCCTCCACCTCCACCACCCCCACGACCACCGTCACTCCCACCTCCACCTCCACCACCAACTACCAATACCTCCACATTACCTGCACCGTTAGGGGTAAATGTTCCGTTTCCCGTGAAAGTATGGATAGTGTAGTCACCGCTTGTCGTAATCGTGCCACCGGTAGCAGAAGTAAATGTTGACCCGGTACCTACATCACGCGTACCGTCAAAGTCACCGCTTGCAAATTCAGATGAGGTATCGTGTACCACTGTTGGATCAATTGTTATGGGGAGTTTTCGTTTTTGGTCGTGTAGCCATATGGGATCTACTTCAATTTCTAAAATATAGGCGTCTTCTGTGGGGTTAAGAGTAGGGGAGTTAACCTGAACAGTTGAAGAATAGAGCGATACGGCAACTTTTTCGTCGGTTTTCAAAATCCCATTTGTTATTTTTTCTCCTGAGATTTTTTTGAGGTGATACTTTACATCGTACGAAACCGAACCATTTGCATCTTTTACAAACGGACGTTCAAAATGAAACTGATATTTTCCCTTGCTGGTATAAAAAGCAACTATGTTCGTTGAATTTATTTTAGGTATAAGTCCCTCGGCTTTAATATGAGTGGTGAAGGTGTTTTGCTGTGGAATTTTATTAAGCACAAGCTCTTCTTTAATACCATTTGGCACTACCGAGTAATGAGCTTCAACCGGCAGATTGGAAGAGCTGTAAATAAGTGTATTGTTTTCATTTCTAATGGAAGTATTTTGAAAAGGGTACATAAACTGTAGTGAAGCACCTTCTCGCTCGATCTTAACCGTCAAATCAGTATCAGATTTTTTAAAATATGATGTTATTAAATTTACTTAGTTAGATTTATATTCCCACTCACCAAACAACTGTCGTTCAAATGCGGGTTTTTGTGAAGGGGATAGGCGAAAGAGTAACACTGCAAAGACGGCAGAAAGAGTAATAATTGAGGCTATGATGATCAGTTGTCCGCGATGCTTGAAAATATTTTTCATTTTTCCATCAACCCATTTAGATAATTTCATATTTCTTCATCACACCATTAAAATTCGAAAATGGGTTAATGATGAAATGTGCAAATATCTCTATGTATATTTTAGTGTAGCAGAGAAGAAGCAATAAATTCAAACTTCAAATTCAATCAAATAACCACAAAATTTTAAATTCAAATAACACAAATTCGCAAGCTTGGATTTAATTTGTTATTTGACATTTGTAATTTGAGATTTTGCTTTTAGGGGCAACCAACGGGTTTGGGAAATTGATTGCAACACAGGGAGAGATTGCCATATATTTCTTTGCATGTGTTTTGTTGCAGGCACGCTTCAACCGTCCTTCCGCATACATCACACGTGTTTGAATAGGTGTGGCACACGTAGTTGTGTGAAACAGGGAGCACAATATTAAGACTTCCTTCGCCGTAGTCATATCCATACTGCGAGGTGCCTCCACAGCCACCATTACCACACCCGACCCGCAGGCTATCGAGGTCGTTGTCAACATTAAGGTCGGTAAACACCTTAAACCATCTGGGACAGTTTGATGCATCATTAACCTGATATTGGTATCGTTTTTGCGGATGCTGTGGGTCGCAGGGGAGTTTGTCGAGGTAGCCGGTGAGTTGCGGAGAGTTTTCTTCGTTTCCACACATATAACACACTGTGCCTGTTACTGGACTTCCATTGTCTACTCCCGGATAACACACATGCTCTGGTTTGGGGTAGCATCCTTTATCGTTATAATACTCTTCAAGCGCCTTCTTAAATCTGCTCAGCTCGCTTTTTTTCTTAGTATCTACGGCGCTATTGGTCATTTTTACCGGATTAATAAGTACAATAACCGCCAAAACCATTACAGCTATAACTCCAACAACGATGAGCATTTCTACCAATGTAAAGCCTTTGTGCTTATGTGTGTTCACTGTATATAATGATAGCAGTATGCAACCACGAAACAAGCTCCATTTGGGATTATTTTTTTTTGTATTTTTTACTATCTCGCTCATTGAAGGAGTGCGGTTCATACTTGATATTCGTTTTTTGTACTATATCTTATTTTTTGTTCCGTTTTTTCTCTTTGTACTCGACCCGGTGAAAAACTATGTCATACCGCGAACGTATATATGGCTTGTGGGTGCATATCTATTTTTTTCCACAATTTCACTTGCAACGTCGCGACAGTATGGAGTTTCTATTGAGTTGTATTTGCGAGATCTTAGCCTCATATTAATTTCATTTTATGCTCACAAACATGCCGATGAACTGAAGGAAATGATACCTCGAAGCATTATCTTGCTTTCCCTCTTGTTTATTGGCGTTTCATTTGCATTGCTTTCATCAGAATACGGACGTGAATTTATTTCCGGTGTTCGACTTAATTTGCTTTATAATCCAGCTTATCCTCACAAAGCAATTGGCGATTTTCTCACGTTCGCAATAGTTGTTTGTGCATATGGAATCCTCGTACTGAAAGAAAAAAAATGGATAGCGCCCCTAGTAGTTATTTTCCCCATTTTTATTGTATCGTTTTCACGTACTGCATATATCGCACTAGGAATAACGCTTATCTATATGCTTTACGTGATGAGAAATAAACTAGCTACACGTTCACCTGTATTCATACTTTCGATAGGTTTAAATATTATTTTTGGGATGATTTTTTTTATACTCTTGGTTACACGCATTCATCATCCGCTTTTTACCTCACTTCAAAATAGTTTAGAACCAACCCTATCAATGTTTGCCCGACCACTTGCTTTTTCACGTTTCCCATTCTGGCAGATGGGTATATCTGCATTTTTTGACGCACCATTTACCGGATTTGGCCAAGGGAGCTTTCCCTTTATTTCTTACCGGTATATGACCGAACTATTTTTACCAACACTTACGAGCTTCAACCTTGTTATTGATACGCTTGCTGAGCAGGGAATTGGGGCGACAATAAGCCTTATATTGCTTTGTATTTATGTCGTACTTGATTCAAAAAAAGATAACCTTTTTTACTTTCTGACACTTGCACTTATTATTGGATTTATGGGTTTTTCAAGCTTTAGCTATACACAGATATGGATGTTGTTTTTTATTCTTTTGGGAGTTACTGTACGCAGGAGTATGCACACCGTCATCATTCCTAAAAGTTTATTACTTATTATTGCTACTATTGGCATTGTATACATACAGCTTATTGCCATTCACACCATACTAATTCATGCAGATAAACGTAAACTTGCACAAGTCATATACCCATTCAATCGAGAGAATACAAGAGTACTTATCGCTATGAGCGGCCTATATGAGCAAAACGCATCTCAAACACACCATTACCTTAAACAGTATAGGTCTGCAAATGCAACAGACGCGTTTGTGCTTGAAGAGATAGGGGACAGATATGTGCTTATGGGAGATACATATGCACTTGCCGCTGTTACTGCGTATAAGGAGAGTTTTACGTGGGGTATGTATGCCTACGGAAACGATCTATATGAGCGAATGGAAAAATTCTATACGGTATCAGTTCGCGTTAACGGGGTTGCAAAAACAAAGCAGTACATTCAAGCATTCTTACACAACTATAGTAAAGTTATTCAGAAGGATACTAAAGAAATCCACCAAATAACCCACAAAAAAATACAGTCGCTTATAACTGAGGGTAAAGAAGAAGAGATGTAACTATCTACAGCCCTGAGTTCTTGTGGTAGTGGTCGCAGTGGGGCATGTGGTACCCGCACCTGCCACATTTATAGCACATGCTCCTGAAGAGCCTGCTCCAGCTGGATAGGTTCTCCAGTTGGCGCTTGCACCACATGCAGGGGCAGAAGTTTGCCAGCCAGCAGTTATCGTAAAATAATGAGATGCACACCCAGTTACAGCACAGGCATATAGAGTGCTAAACTGTGGCGACTCAACACCATCACAGTTGTAATCATACGAGCTTGTGGTCTGGCCGGTTACCGGATTAATCTTTTGAAAGGGAGTTGTTCCGTAATATGTTGAACCTACCTTTGCATTGACATTGTTCCCACAGTCGGTTGCCGTTGGGTTAGTTGCTTTTCGTACTACCGTACCTGAAGGTTGTGTTTTCGATGCAACCATTGTGGTTTCGTATGCCCCATCATTATCTGCATCTCTATACCATAATGGGGTATTGAGTACAAGTTTACCTCCTCCAATTATGACAAGCGATCCTCCAGTAAGGTTAATACTCCCTACAGCTATTGTTTGGTTTGCTCCAATGGTAATTGACCCTGTGTTTATTCTTAATACTCCGGTATTTTCTGTCCCAGTACCATGATCAATTCCATCCACTGCATAATCAAAAGTACATGAAGCGGTATTGGTAAATACACCTGATGACTGGTTAAACGAACATGTCGCTGCGTATGCTGGGCGGTGAGTAAAATGCATTACCCCTATAACTATGGCAATAGCAAAAATAAGATGTGTTACATTCTTACCTGAGAAGTACATCAACGGAGGAGGTGCCACTTGCGCTTGTGGCTTTAATTGTTAACTGATAGGTATACAAATAAGAGTCTTCCATAGTCCAGGAGCCCTTCCAGTTTTTTGTGCCTGGAACCGGTGTGAGGGATAGCTCTGCACTTGTCTTCGTGTCTGTTTTGAGTATAGCTACAACTTTTTCAACCGGCACTGTATCGTTTACTTCTATTGTCATAGTTTGTTGAGCACCTACACCTGGATCATACGGGTCGATTGTTCCCTTACCCATGCGTGGCCCCTTAACATTATTGCCAACGGAGACAAAAAAATCAGTTTTTCCTTTGGGAATTGGTTTTGGGAGTGGAGTAGCAGTTGCTACCGGTTTTTGGCTTACTACTGAAGCATTATTTCCACCGGAAATTTCTGTTGAGTCTTGTGTTTGTTGTTGATTTGATGACGAAACGCCTGGAGTAGTATTTTTTCTTGATACAAATACGTACAATAAACCTCCTAGAATTATCAACACTACCACGAGTATGTATAAATCAATATGGGTATGTTCTTGTTTTTTTTCTTCCATAGTATCAATCTAGACCTTTCTTATACCAATGTCAATAGTGTACTAGTTAATGATGAGCCAGTTAAACGAGTAGTCAGGATGGAGAAGTTCCTCAGTTCGCACAGTAAAGTATGGTTGACAATGTAGATCAGCCAAATCACAGCTATATTTTTGAGAAACGGTGAGCGGTTTTGTAGTTGAGTTTGTTGTAGGGGTGAGGTAAATAAGAGACTGTGCTGTTACTGAGTCATTATATACAATCAACTCTTGCGTATCGCGAAGGAGAGTTGCGTTACCAGCTGCTTCGGCGTTCGTTACAATTCCCGGAATTGGATTATTGTTTTTATCTCGTTTTCCCGAATCCCCAATAATGGCAGCCTGTGTTGCTACATTTTCAATTGATAGTTTACGAGCGATTATCTGATTGAAGCGAGCTGATCCTGATGCATCGATTGATGCAACAGTTTCACCTGACGAATTTTTTATTGCAAGTGCTTGGGCTGAAATTGTTCCGCTAATGGTCATTGTGCCATCTTTTGTTATAACAACTGCATTATCAAATAAGCGTATTGTACCAAGCGATGAGATAAGAAGATCATTGCTCAATGCGAGAATTGAATTTGATTCAAGAAGAATTGAGCCAGTGACCAAGGAGTCAGAAATTCGAGCTTTATAGATATTTGCCGTATTAGTTACAGTGAGATTTGAGTAGCTTGCATCTAAGTTTTGATAATACTGAGCATCGGGTAAGTCGTATTGAGACGTTGCAAGTAGTGCAAGTTGTTCTTGAATAGTATTTATATCTGACGTGATTTTTTGTTCACTTTGAGCTAGGGTTGAGCTTACAGATGCTATGCTTGTTTCCAGAGAATTAATTGTCTGTGATTGAATTGTGTCTGCAACGAGTGTTCCTGAAATAGTCGCGTTTGCTGCCCCAAGATTCTCGACAATTGAGTTTCGACTTTCGACTGTTTCAGCTACTAATGTTCCTGCAAACGTTGCATTACCTACATTATCAAATTCGACAACTGGCGCATTATTTAATCCCTCAATCACAAGCTTAGATAAAGAGCCGGGCTGATTTTGGAGTCGAACAGTAACCGGGGCGTTGTCTTTTGGTTGTATGGAGTTGGTTTGTATTGTGTTTGTGTTTGTTGTATTAGACGTTATTGTTTCTATCTCGGCAACTGGCGAAGTTATCCGTTGTATCTGAGCGGTACCCGCAGTGAGCGAATTAGTGAACGTCTTACTTGCAACAAGCGTTGATTCAACGAGAATATTTTGCGTCTGTATATATCCAACCATAATTTGACCAAATATTCCTCGTGTAGCTGAGATAAACTGATCAACGAAATCACCAGTCAACGTGAACAATGAGTTGTTTTGCTTAAAGCGTGAGAGGTCACCTTGGTACTCTGTGTCTGTGGTATTAGATATTGTGTTTTCTGCAAACGTTTTTGAGGTGGGACTAAGTTTTCCTGTGTCATTCAGTACAAACCCAATGACAAAATCACTTTCAGGACGTGTGTTTGTCCATTTTTCCGAGTCAAATCGCGGAGCAGATAAACGATATGAAATATTGGTTGGAGCAGAAGCAAAAAAGGTAAGTGAATTATCATTTGGATCGTAGGAATACCAGGTGCGCGTGTTGGTATTTGCGGTGGTCAGAACAGTAAGACCTTGATAATTTTTTTTAAGCGAAGCGGTTTTATTAAATAGCCACAAATCTGACCCATCGGGTTCATCGTCAAGATAAATGGTATGAGCATATGCGTTCAGTTGGGGATGTTTTTGAGTTACAGCAATTTTTCCCGTTGTCTCCTCCTTCACACCCGTCATAGAAGCAAAGTAAGTTGCATATTTTTTTCCATTAATTGTATAGGGAGGGTCTACAGTACCCACATTTAATTTACCATCACAGTTTGCACCAGTTCCTGTGCCCTCGATACAAAGCGAGGCAGACGTAGTATCGTTGGATCCTTTTATAGTAATAGTCGACCATGTACTTGTACCATCATCCGAATCAATTATGGGGGCGACCGAAGCTCCAGTCATATTTATTTTTCCATCCATCTTAATATCTCCTGCAATTTGCACGCTCGTACCTCCTGCTGCAGGATTTATAAACCAGCTACCCGGTGAAGTGGTATCGTATAATGCGTTGGCTAAGATATCTCCATTCACATGAAGTTTGTAACTTGAATTGGGAGCGGTGACACCAATACCCACATTGCCTGACGATGTTATTCGCATTTTTTCAGTTGTTGCATCTGTACTTCCAGGAGTAGTGCCGAGTGTAAAAAATGCAAGATCCGTGTGTTGAACAAGATCCCAATTAGGACTTGAATACGCTGTTTTATTTATCGCAGCAATTTTTGCGCCTACTGTATCTGTCTGAACATCTCGCCAGCTTGAAAATACTAATTGGTGTCGAGTTGTTTCTTGTTCAAGTCCGGTATACCCTGATCCCGGTCCTCGGTAGATTCCTCCAATGCGCACACTTTGATTTGAAGATGTATTTCCAACCTCAAGGTTGTTTCGGGGTGCTGCGGTACCAACTCCAACAGATCCACCATTATCCAGCACGAGTTGATTGGTTACTCCGTCTACATTGGTTACTAAATCACCTCCACTTGTCATCTGAAAATCTGCATACGTAGTGTTGTCCGCATAGGTTAGACGAAGTTGTGGGTTTGCCGTATCGAGTACCTCAAGTTTACGATCAGGGCCTGCTGTATTGACACCAATATACCCTTCGACTATAAGACCTGTACCAAACGTTGACACCCCTGCGGGGTTAACATAGTAACTACCCGGAGACGTAGTATCGTAGAGTGCGTTTGCAAGGATGTCTCCATTTACATGTAATTTATATGAATTATTCGGAGTGGTTGTGCCTATTGCAACATTTCCGGTACCATTTGGATGAATAAGAAGATTGCCTGTCGTGTTATATGTTGACGAGTTACCGAGCGTTAGGCTTTGGCGATTGGTAGTTCCAAGTGTTCCGTCTCCTGTCAGATAAGTTGCAATGTTTGCTAAATTTCCCGATATCGAGGCAACGGGTGTTCCAGAGTTCACATTTAAGAATGCGAATTTAGCTGAATTGGAGGCCGTACCGCCTATGAGCGTATCAAGTGTGGAGTTAATAGGGAAGAGTGCCCCACTGGATAGTGTCCAGTAACTTGATGCGCTCCCACCTATTGGCGCCCACGCTCCTGCGCTATTTTTAAATTCAATTACACCTGAATTGTCACGAAGCCCATATCCACTTGATCCATTAGTAGTATTAAAGTTAAGATATCCACTTGCCACGATTCCTACATTTCCCCCAAAAAAACTACGAGCTGAACCATTTGTGTACAATGCATAATTTGTCCCAGCACCTGAAACGTTAGTATAGAGTCCATAATTTGTTGTACTTGCACCAGTTACGTTACTATATACACCATATGCTGTGCCAAGAGCACTCGTTGAGTTAAAGTATCCCGCATACCCATTAGTAATTGCCCCCGCACTTTCCAACACGTCGCCATATGTACCATAACAATTAGTAACAGTTATTGCGGCGTTATTTGACTGACATCGTCCATATGCGCCAAAAAGATTTGTGTGAGTGGCAGTAACGGTGTTGTTCTGAAGACCAACACTAAAGGAACCATAGGATGTTGTTGCATCTTCACTTTGAAAATATCCTCCATAATTTGTAGTAAAACCTCCAGATGTTTGCCCGGTTGTTTCGTATGTTCGGCCATATACACCATACCCTGTGGTGGCAGATGAACCATCAACATTTAAATATGCAAGGCTCCTGCTTCCAACTAATGCGGTAGAAGCAGCGCTTGCATGGTTAAGGTAGGACAGAGAATTTGAACCGTACAGGTTAGATACTGTACCCGAGCTATTATTGTAGGATGTAAAACTCCCTCCGATTTGAGTGGAAAGTACACCTGATGTTGCGCTATTATATGCCTCACCTACAAACGCAGCAGAGGTAGTTGCGGTTTGTCCAGTTGATGAAAGGCTATTGCTGTTATTACGACTTACCGAGTATGTGCCAATAATATTATCCTGAGTGTATCCATCGTTTAAAATTGTGTAGTTATAGCTTGCCGCTAACCGGGACCAGTATGTATCATCACTTGCGCTTATGTATAGTGAATTATTTTGTCCAAAGATTTGACGTGAAGCATCGAGACTTCCAGTTACAGTGTAGCTATTTACGATTGGAGTGGTGTTACTACTAATCGCGGTTGATGAAGAAATACTTAAATATCGATCAGTCGGGGCGATGGTTGCGGTTCCAAGTGCAAGAGTTGGAGCTTTTGCATGACCACTGGAGTTGACCTGAAAAGGATCGCCATTTCCTACGACAAATAGCTGGGATGGTGTGGTGTCTCCTATACCTACGTTCCCGGCGTTGATGTAGCTTACGTTACTTGGGTTGCTATCAAAATTGATAGCAACTGTACCATTAGGATTAACTCCTGTAAAGCCCACTTGTGCATCTGTAGCACTATAAAGCCTTAAAGCTCCATAACTTGTTCCACCAGAACTTCCTGAACCTGTTGGAAATAAGCCCATTACATTTTTACTCCCGGCTGTTGATCCAAATGCCCATGAGTAGGAGCCACTCCAGTTACCAATTTCTTGTCTAAGCGACTGAGACCCTCCCGAGCCATATGCAGTTTGGGTAATTGATGTTGCGTTGTGTGTCCCGTTGCTGCTTACTAGAAATAGTAAGTCGGGCGCATTTGCTTGACCGTCAAGTCTAAGCATGTTTTGTGATGTTCCACTTGCGGGACGTGATATATCCAGCGCATATCCTGGAGAAGTGGTGCCAATACCTACATTTCCATCACTATTTTTAAAATAAAGACCATTAGTTGCCGCTGTGCTAAATATATGAAAATCTCTATTTTTCGTATCAAGGTTATTAATTGAATTATAGGCACCAAATGATAAATACGAGTTTGCAACAGTGTTGCTTCCCATGGTTATTCGTGGTCCACTTCCGTTGTTTCCATCAACTTCGATCGCTTGATTACCTGTAAATCGCCCAATACCACCATATACTTCTAGTTTTTGTGTTGGTGAGTTTGTGCCTATACCAACTCTACCAGTCCCTAAGTTAAACCAAGCATCTTGATTATTGGTGCCAGGTAAATGTACAAGAGCGCTTGTAGTTGCGACAGCTCCAATATTTATATCGTCCGTAATATATTGAGGAGCAAGGCTGCCAAGTGTCCGTTGCCAATAAAGTGAAGAAGATCCAGTAAAAGGGCTCCAAGAACCAGCATTATTTTTAAACTCTAAAACACCCCCATTATCTCGGAAGCCGTACCCACTTGTTCCGTCTGTATCTCCCCAGTTAATATATCCCGATGCATCTAGTCCAATATTACCTGCAACATCTAGTTTATGGTCGGGCGATGTATCGCCAATACCCATATTTCCACCTGAAGCAATATATACACTAAAACCAGATCCTGTTTCAGGTCCAGTTGTTTTGCCAACTCCAAACCCAATGCCACCATACGCAGAGACAGCAAGGTCGGCTGTAGAAACGGTATTATTTCTCGTTAATGAATATATATGAGTGCCCGCTCCATTGTCGGCAAGTAACCCCGAGCTATTTGTAATAGCAATATTTCCATTTACCGATAGTCTTTGAGAAGGAGATGTGGTTCCGATTCCTACAAAGCCTGTGCCGTTTGGATTGAGAAGAATATGTCCAGTTGTGTTGCTTAGAGTAGAGTTGCCTAATACAAGGCTTTGGCGATTGGTAGTTGCAAGATTACCATCACCTATCAGATAAGTAGCAACATTTGCCAGTGAACCAGCAATAGAGGCAGTCGGAGTGCCGCTATTTACATTATAGAATGCAAATTTAGCCGAATTAGACGACGTACCTCCAATAAAGGTATCAAGGGTAGCATTTATGGGGTAAAGCGCTCCATTTGCAATAGTCCAGTACCCACCTCCCGAGCCTGAGGAAAAAGCAGTCCATGTGCTTCCGTTAAAATAGTAGGGAGTATTGTTGGCGGTATTAAAGTATATTGACCCAATACCTGCTGCCTGCGGTTCGTAAGCAAACCGTCCCACCTGTATCTGTCCACCTGCAGTAATATTTCCTGAAACAGTTGCATTTCCGCCCACATCAAGTCGTTCTGACGGATTTGTGTTACTTAATCCTACGTTTCCATTGTTAAGAACGGTAAGTCGTTCAAGCAGTGAGCCATTATAGGTATTAAATCGTAACGCGCCACCTTCACTTGCACTTAGTGTGATATCTCCATTTCCTGCTGATTGGATAGTTACTGCTTGTGCGCTTGAAATGGTAAAGTTTGAACTTGCATAGGTGGAGCGAATGCCTGGGTTAGACGTGGCGATTAGCAAATTACCATCTTTATTGATATACGGTACTGTGGATGCTGATTGGCCTGGCGGCATGCCCTGAAGTGTCTCGGCATTAATTGAATATCCTACGTTCGCTATCTGCTGTCTTGGGCTCATTTCGGTTAACTCACTTCCAACTGTTACACCTAGATAGACAGTGGGGTTTTCGGTAAAAACAGAGTTAGGTAACTCCGTATTACACGAAGGTCCGGTGTCATCGCCAATAAGATTTGAAAAGATGCCATCTTGGTCGGGATTTGCGGTACACACGCGAGTTGACCCAGAAATTGGCGATCCGCCTGTTGACTGAGTGTAAAAGTTATATGTCATGTTGATTGGCGCGTTTATCGGGTTGCCTAGCGTATCAGTAAGCCGACCTTGAAAGGAAATTGTTCTTCCGGCTTGTACTGGTGCACTAGAAAAGGCAAGAGGTGACCTGGTATTTATAAAAAAACGCATATAAAGCCCCGTTCCAAGTAGGGCCAAACTGACTACGCCAAGCACAAATCCAACATATTTCACTGCTGGACTAGTGGAATACCGCGTAAAAAAGTGTTTTTGAGTGGTATTTGAGGCTAACTTAGTTAGATATTTTTTGAGGGGGCTTGAATACAGCACAAACTCCTCATGTGTTATCTTATTGGTTGTTTTTAGCCATATAAGAAACGAAAGTACAGAATGTACACTCCGAGACTTATCTTGAGAGGAACCCTGCTCAAGAGATAGTTTGTGTACAAAGCGGTCTACAGCAGCTTTTGAAATAAGTTTATTAATCATTTAGATTGCCCTGACAGCCTATATATAAATTATACGGTATTTAGCAGACTGATCGTTATTCTGCTAATTCTCATCACTATCGCGTCACTTTCACAAAGCAACTTATATCTCTTTACTTAAGGTATTAAAAACGAATACTCATTCGTTTTTTAAAGACTATACTTCGTTTTGTGGTTTGAGGCTGATACGTTGGTACACTAGCCTCATATGGGGACCCTTCCTGAGAGGGGTCAAACCAATCTTTAAGGCATTCGTATGCCCTTACCAGCAATTCATATTGATAAGCAAATGATTTGATTTTCATATCCAAATTTGGTTTAATAACTCATAACAAAACTTGTAATAAGAGCCTTAATACGTGCCAAATCACACTTTTTATCGTGTAGCATAACATAGGAACAGTACTCGTTTATTACTTTTGCTTTTTCTGCAACCTCTCTATCATTTTCAACCTGTTTGGTCGTGTGCTCTGTCAGCCATCGTTGTTTGACGCAGAAGGAAATGAAGCTTCGGATTGTTGAGAGGCGCCTTTTTAATGTTAATCCGCTACCATTTTGTTCGTGTAAAAAGGAGTAGTATTGCGCAATTGTGGCCTTAGAAAGTAATGATGGAAGTTCGGAATAGCTTGCTGCATCAACCTTAAATATAGATTGAAGCCAAGAAAAAAAATAACGAAGATCTGACAAATAATTTTTAATTGTAACCGGGTTGGTATTTAACGCAACGAGATAAACACGGTATTCAGCCTCAAAATATGAAAAATTATACCTATTACCCATATCTTTCAGCATAAAACAATAATAATAAGAATGTCAAGACTAGTTTTAATACCATTTGATATGGTTGGATATATCCAATAAGTTAAGGTGCATAGGCATACATTTAAAATTTAAATGAATTTAAAACAATTACCGAAGAAATAAATAGCTTACCTAAATGAATCAAAAGACATCATAGACCCTATAGTATAGTTATATAATGTCTAAAGCGTATGTTTTTTAAATAGTCTCACCTGTTTATAGTTTAAACACATTTACATATGCTATTTTTACTTTTGTTAATGAAGCACAAACGGATAGTTTATAGCATCAAGAGGCCTCTGAGTATTTCTTATTGTATTTTATATATTTGTTATTGGTATACTGGTAATGTATGCAACGTTTTTTGCTTTCAGCTATTTTGTTTTTTCTTGTTCTCATTGCATTTTCTTTTTTCTTTTTTCTTTATGAAGCACGTTTTTTTGGAAGCAGAGCAAGTGTGGCACGCGTAGATATATCCGCTGATAATTCTTACGTATTCAGTAACCCTTTACGTGCGTTATCTGACGGCAAAGAGAAGATTCGAGTTAGTGTATTCGTATTAAACTCACAAGGTCTTGGAGTATTTGGAAAAAAGGTAACGCTCACACCAAATCCTCAGGTTATAGTCGACCCCGTGCAACCTACGACTGATTCAACGGGTAAAGCCATGTTCGACTACACATCAACAGTTCCGGGTGAGTACTACCTCGACGTCACCGTTGACAATATTACACTCCCACAAAAGGTACGACTTTCATTTGCTCAGGAGTAAAAGGGGATAACTTCTTACCATGAGTGCTTTTTGAGGCTTGAATACTAACTCATGGTGGTTAATTGTAAGTTCGCTATGTCGTACAGTGATTGCCCGTTTACGATGCATTTGTAATGCGTGTGCCGAAAAGTACTTCTTAAGAAAATACATGAGCAGACCGTACAGCTGGAGAAGAAGTAATATTTCAAGAAAACGCTCCTTTATCAGGGTGAAAATTTGGGTAAAAAAACGAAAGAGAAGCATCCAGACAGGAAAAATATCAAGTATAAGTGTAGTACTTTTTGGGGTCGAACTACCTTCATATATTGAACGCGTAAACATGCGAATAAATTGTGAGCTTGCTGTAGGAAGAGTAAGAGAGTATTCGCCTTTTTTATTTGATTGAAGATCAAGCTGAGGCAAAGTATAGGCGTATGCAGATGGTATGAGTGAAAGTTTTTTGCCACTTTGCATATCATCCGTAAACATAGAAAGTTTTACATCAACATTCGGTATAGTTTGTCCTACGAATGTTACCGTGTCTCCAACATAGGCATTTCCGCTGCTAATTTGGGCCGAGGGGGGCAATAATACTGGTCCGATATTACGAGAGGCTGCTTCACCCTCTGGTGGTGGTATACACATAGGTGGCGTTGATACACGATTAGTATCATGAGCCACAATACAAATATCCTCTCGAAACAGTGCAAGGAACAAATATTCAAATTTAAAATATCCGTTTTCATCAGCATACTCTTCGCTGTGAATGCCTGGATTCTGGATGACAACGCGTGCACGTGGTGAGGTATAGCCAAATAATGTAAAACGGCGTCCATCCTCAGGTGCAGGTGTGGGAGTAGTTACAATTTTCACGTTTCCTACACCAACTGACACAGTTGCCGCTTCGGAATCGACCGATCTAATTGTTGCGGCATGTGAAGATGGGGAAGTCAGTAAGACAAACAAACCAAAAACAAAAAGACTAACTAATGTTTTCATCGATCACGTTTGTGCAATTCCTGCTTTAGTTTTTCGATCTCTTGTCGTTCCCGTGCAAGCTCTTCCTCAAGAGATGCCTCACGTTGGATAAAGGTTTTAAAGAGTGATTTGCCAATGAGATAAAGAATAAAGAGGGACAAAAGTACTACCAATGTAGCTCTCCACGGAAAAACCCACACAGTTATGTTTTTTTCGGTGTTCAAGAGCTTTTCTCCATAAACTGCAGACAAGTTAATAGTATATTTACCAAACATCCACTTCGATCCAAGCGAAGTTGAAAATGTGCGAAGCGCGTCGGGGAATATGTTTGATTCTTTCATATTTACCTGCTCAATAGTTCCAAGGAAATTGCTCAAAGTAAATATGCCGCGTGGTCGGATGTGATAGTCGCCTTTATTCGTAATTTGAGCGGTTACACTTATGGGTCCATACTCACTAAATGATTGTGCAAATAGTCGTGATATAAAGGCATTTTCTGAAATTGGCCCCTGAACTCGGATATATAAAAGAGAAGCAATTCGCGGGGTAATACTGGTACCCGCTTCTGTGACTGGCTCAGCAAGCGCGGTTGTAGGCTCAAAATAGAGTGCCACATATCTTCCACCTGGGCGAGCATCTTGTGGAACTTTAATGGTTGCTTGAACTATCGTTCTATCGTTTGCTGCTATTGTCATTCGGTCGAAAGGGAGTGTCATCCACATGGATGCAGAATACTTGGGTGAAGCTTGCGAAGTGTCTTCAACAATACGAGGGGTTCCCGCATCATCCTCAACCACAAAGTCGTTTATCTTAACAAAACCAGACAAAGGCATTTCGCTCTGATTGTAAAATTTTACCGCCACCTGAGCCTCTTCTCCGGGATTCAAAGAGATTTGCTG
>CAZAUL010000020.1:12870-19222 GCA_964488545.1 uncultured Gammaproteobacteria bacterium | reverse complement strand
TTAGTGGTAAAACAAGCCCTTGGTAAGGGCTAGAGTGTGGGTCCGATTCCCACTCAGGGCTCATGAAACTCAACGCCAAAGAACTGCGCACTGCAACCGAATCTGAGGCTAAAAAAGCCATTTCAGTCGAAAAAAACCCTCTGTATCTCATACTCGAAAACGTATACGACACCTACAATATTGGGGGGTTGTTTCGCCTTGCCGATGGTTTAAACGTAGCGGGCCTCTATATATGTGGCAATAGCGAAACCCCTCCCCATGCAAAAATAAAAAAAGCTTCGATTGGCACATATAAAATCGTTCCATGGAAATACTTCAAAACAGTAAGTGAGGCTATTTATGATATTAATCACACGCAACTTGCAATTAGTGACACATTAACAAGAAGTTTAGATAGCCTTCAGATCATAGCAGTTGAACAAGACAAACGCGCAGTACCCTACACCGCAATTTCGTATTCAGCTCCAACAGCCGTCATTGTGGGTAACGAAACATTTGGAGTTCTCCCCGAGACAGTCAAACTTGCCGACTATGTGGCTGAGATACCTATGTGGGGAATAAACAAGAGCCTCAATGTAATTGTGTCTGCGGCGGTAGTTACCTTCGAAATTGCCCGCCAGCTTAAATTTTAATCCATAATATACATATTAAATATGTATATAGTATGATATACTTGTATCATGGTTCCCTTTGACGCAAAAGTACGACCACGCAATCCAAACGCACTCACGACTCGAAACCTTTTTGTGCTTGGCCTAATTACACTTGGCCTTATTTCATGCGCTCAACAGTCTTCTGCACAGCCCCCGCTTGTTGAACCTACCCCGATAAATCAGCCAGCATATACTCAGCCTCCATTAGAAATACCAATTATTGCTACCCAAAATGTTGCGCCTACGGCAACACCTCTTATTGTTTCACCCACACCTGAGATTTTTCCAACAGCTACGCCTTTTATACTTAATCAATGGCCATCGATATGGCCAACAGTAATTGATGATCAGTCCAGAGAAGCAATGTTGAGCAATAATGCAGTATTAATAGATTCAGAGCTAGATACCTACCCTGACCAGGCTGCTCGTGCAAATGAAGTATTACCGGGTATTGCAAATTATGTTTGGAATATTTCATTTGCATTACCGAATGGACGACTCGATGGTGGGACACTCACTCCCATTTCCACAACCGGCGAATATCTTACTGCTAATCACTTTATCCCTCAAGACTTCACATCAATTACGTTACGACAGCCTTCTACGGGTAGAGAATTTACATACTCTCCAGATCAGTTAAAAGTGGCCTCATCCGATGATCCAAGATATAGTGATATTGCGGTTATTCAATTACCTACAGAATCGGGGATTGAACCTATTCAGCTTCCATTTAGCGAAGATTGTGTTACCTATTCTCCGCCTGCAAATACACCAGTCTACTATGTGGGCTTCCCTTTTTTTGATACGAATGAAGTTGGGCCGATCCAATATAAAACATACTTTGGCCAAGGTTTAATCACACCTCTTGACGGTTATACGTGTGTGCAAGTTGGTCCACAAGTCTTTATCAGTACCAACCTTCCCGCAATTAAAGGATCAAGTGGAGGACTCGCCTTTCGACCAGATGGTAATGGAGGTTATGTCATATCTGGCCTCCTTACCAATCTTGGACCAGGAGGGGGGCTTCTTCAACCTTCTACCAGCGCTCTTATTCAAAGTTTGCAAGTCAAATTGAATCAAGAGTAGATATATATCCTATAGTTGACTTTTATAAAGTCTTATAGTATAATTCACCCATATGATGAAACACATGCTCAAAACACTAACCCTTGTAGTTGCACTTTTTGTAACTGCATCTACTGTTTCTGCTCAATACGGCCAATACGGCCAGCCAGCTCCTGTTGAATCGATCCTTATTGATAAACAGGTATCAAGGCCTGCAGTAAAGAGCAAGGGTGGCACACTACAATACGAATATGTTGATAACCTTACTCCATCAGACGTCCGTTTTCAGCCTGGAATGGAGATTATGTTTAAACTTCGTGTAAAAAACACCTCGGCTGTAACCTTGTCTCAGGTAACCGTTACCGATAAAGTACCTTGGTATCTTGAGCCTGTAGAAGGTCCAGGCACCTATGATGCAAACGCACGCACTGTTAGCTTTGACGCAGGCTCGTTTAAACCTGGTGAAGAAAAGGTGTATTACCTTAAAATGCAGTGGTTTGCACAAGACAAACTCCCTGCTGACCGTGGCCTCATGTGTGTAAGCAACTATGCTCGTGCATATTCACATAACGCATCAGATGACGACACTGCACAGGCTTGTGTTGAAAAACAGGTTGTAAATGTAAAACAGGCTCCTAAAGCTGGTCCTGAAATGGGCATCATGCTCGCTCTCGGCCAACTTGGTATGCTTGGAGTTGGATTGAAATTACGTAAAAAATTAGTTTAATTACTAATTTTCATCATACACACTCGAAAGAGTACAAACGAACCCCGTCACATTGGCGGGGTTTTGTTGTATTTTGAGGCAGATTGATATATAATGAATATGTATTTGTAGTCGCTCTTTTGCTACCGATAGCATGGTAGAGTGAATGCGTGACTGCACCTTGACATTATTGTAGTTTTGAACCCTTTCAGAAGAAGCGGCATGATGTTCTTAATGCATTGAATATCAGGCATGCTTGTCAAGCGTGATACTGTGTTGTGGAGGCACAAAAACCCGCGTGTTTCCAGACCTCAGTATCATTCTTGAATCTAAACCTGAAAGGAGGTGGTTCTATACGAACTAAACAAGAATGAAAAACAGAGGCAATCGAAAATCCCGGAGCAAAAGCCATTCGGCCTATGTTTCCGCCTCGAACACCGATAAGTGTGGGATAAAACATAACTGGAGACTGTGATGAAGAAAACCCTAAAGTTTTTGGGCATCGGCCTTGTATTGGCCGCCCTGGTCGCTATCAGCTTACCCGGAAGTCCGGTACAGCTGGTAAGCGTGAACCAGGTAACGCCTGTACCTGCCATGCTCGCCCCTACCCAGGCACCCGCACCCACCAGTGCGGCTCCTGCCACCCTGACCCCGACGCGCACCCCAACCCTGACCCCACCACCTACGGAGACTCCGGTGCCCACCAAGGCGCCGAATCCGTATCTCGCCATCCTGAACCGGTTAGTAGATGACGGTAAAGAGTGGGTGCAGTTGGAAAAGGTCATACCGGAAGATATCCCGGTATTGATAGTAGACTTCCGAATCACGAACTCGCAAATCGTGAGTGTTTCTATTCATTACAACCCCCAAATGCAGGCGTACTATGACCGCGATTTGGGAAATGGATGGAACGGTGCCAATAAACCCGGCTCCGAGTGGGAAAGATTGGCATTCGCATATGCTGATCATACTTTGCCCACATATCTGAAAATCAACTCCTGCAAGTTGGCTGCAGCATTTTACAGCCATAGTGAGTTGATCCCAGTTAACGGAAACTGGGAAGTCGAAATGAACGTTGGCGGCATCCCCAACGTGAAAATGGATGAACGTGGCTTCGTGAAAATGCTCGATGTGTTTGCAGCGAATCCACAATTCGACTGCGACACGCTGAGCCGCTTTGCCCAGACCCCCACGCCCATCCCCACGGCGACGGTGACCCCGACGCCGTAACAATGTGACGAACCACAAAAGTGCCCATTTGCCCTACTCCACCCCTCACGGGGATGGTGTCTAGGCAGATTTGCGCGCCGTCAAGAGCGCAGGCACGAACCCATTGGTTCGAAACTACATAACAGAAGAGACTTATTGCCCGCTTCAAAAGCGAGCTACGTTGGTGGCGCGAATGCCACGGTGAGACACCTTTGCCTCGGTTGTGCGTTGCACAACCTAAAACAAAGAATTGTCTTACATCTCTTCTCACCCTAAGCAGAGAATATGACTATTGTCTTCTGGGGGTGAGAAAACCCTTATTGGTTCTGAACACCCAATAAGGATAGGGGGAGCAGGAAGTTAGATCCTTCTATCTTTCGTTTTACAGTTATTGGTGTACTCCATAAATATGCTTTATTAATACGGGGTATATCGCGAAGTTCCATGGTTACAGGATTATAAAAAGTAACTTCACGAACCGCATCAGATGTTGGGTTTTTCAAAGTAACTACAATAATATTAATCCAAGTTGGTTTGGTAGTGTCATGAGGTCTAATTTGTACACTTCTATGCTCCCACCTTGCATTATTATCTTCACCTATAACCCTTAACTTTATAGATGCTCCAATAGCTTCAGGTACAGGCCCGGCATAAACAAAACCAAACGGTATACCTGGTTCAACCTTCGATAAGGCCTGTATTGGTTTTTCTATTTCAACACTATGCGCATATTCTCTTATAGCACGCTCGCTACTTTCATACCATGAGTCGAGATATGTATCAAAGCCAAAACCTCCTTTATCTATACTTTTAGAGATATATTCTCGTAAACGATCTAATCTTGCATTATTCTGCTCATGTGCAAACCGCATTCCATTCCACTCGCGTATGGTTGATGCCCAAAATTCACCTTGCTGAATATCGTGATATAGTGTTGATGGTAGTCCAATTGATGAATAGTAAGTCTCTAATAATTGTTGTTTATAACGCATTTCTTCGTTTGTAGGGACTGTATATTGGGTTAAATCTATTTCTTTCCCGAGTTCATCATAATCCAATATATTATTTATAGTCTCATTATCATAATGAAGTATTTCTAATGCAATTTTACGTTTCATATACTTTTCTGCATGGGGGAATATTTCCGAGTCTATAAAATTGTCAAACATAATTTGGTAATCGGTGTCCGTTGCTCGCCCTGCACGAAGCTCTGAAAGTAAATCTAATATGTGATTAAGACTTTTGTCAGGATTATCTCTATCCCTCATAATGCGTTCCTCCATCTGTTGAATGCTTGGCTTAAGTCCGATGTACCATTTTTTAGTCTGCTCCTCAAGATTGCTCATTGCAATTTCAAGATCTTCTAAGGCCATGTGCCATGAGTGATTCTTCTTACCTTGTTCAGCAAGTCGTCTTCTTCCAATGGTTTGGGTAATGCGCTGTTCGGAGTCTGGAAGACCAATCATAACTGTCTTCAAATCAGGAAATGAACCATTACTTTTTTCAAAATTAACCCCAAGTGCCGCACTTCCTGATGAAACGAGAGCGTCAATCTCTCCGTTTGCTAGTGCCCTTCTACATTCATCTAACTCATTACGATAATCTATCTCGCTTTGTTTGTCTCCGCCTGTGGGACGCGAAAGCAACAACCGCACTTTTCCAGTACCCATCTCCTTCTCTAGTCTTTTATACGTTTCAAAAGCGCTTTGAATACCATTAAAGTCAACAACAAGAGTAGGTCGATTATCTGATATGTTTTGTATGTCTTTGAGTAAATTTATATACATTTCTTCACGATCTAAGGCTATAACGGGGCGTGGAAAGGGTTTAATCTCCGGCACCTCAACCATATGAACCTTTTGACCAGTTGTATCCTCCAAAAATGAAGCAAATCCACCCTTGACCATTTCGTTTTTTCGCGCATCAGGATACATAAGCGTTCCGGAAAAAGCAGTAAATCGATCTTTCATTGCGTGGATAAAACTCGGATACGTTGTTGTATTAAATGCGAGTTCACGTTTAATAGGCTCAAAGACACCGGTAACTGCAAGTACTGCGGTTTGTGCATCGGGATTGTACTTATGTTCTTCTAATAGTTCATCTACATATCTATCACGTAATACCACTTTGCCATTCCGTTGTGTAAAGTCCTTGTCTTGAAGTTGTATAAACTGTGCAATTTGTTCACCTGCACGCATCCATACAGCATTGCTTCTGTCTGGCTCCTCAATACGTACTCCGTCTATATTTTTCTTTCTTCGCCGTGGCTGATCTCCAATCTTTGTATACTCGCGCAAACCATCAAGTAACTCACGTTTCATTTGAGCACGTGCATTTCGGTCAGTAACCCCAAGTGCATCTGCGATAACTTCAACACCCTTAAAAAATGATTGAGCAAATGTTGTTTCTGAGGTTAGCGAAATACCACGGGTTGAAATTGATTCGATGCGTTTTTGTCCTTCTTCAGATAAAGTATGTCCTCCTTTATACGGAACTGTTGGTTTTTTAATTCTTTGCAACTCTTGCGCAACAACATAATGCAATAACCAATTTATGGTTCCAGTGCGTATATTTTCGCTACTTAGCGCTTCTGTTGGTAAAGTTTTTGAGTACGGAGTACCCTTATCAAAGGCAACATGTGCTTCATCCATTAATATTAAAGGGCAGTTTGAAGCAAATTTTTTCTTATTATCCATCCACTGCCATACCAATTCTTTTT